>JBOGRR010000048.1:0-9838 GCA_050749765.1 Thermoplasmata archaeon
GGCATCGAGGGGGATTCCGGCGATGTCGTAGATCTCGATCTGGTTGCCGTCGGGGTCCGGAAGATAGGCGACCCGTATCCCCTCGATCTCGTTTTGATACGGGAAGTCAAGGAAAGGTCTCAGGTCCACCGGGATCGACCCGACTTCCCGAGCCCTTTCGATCATTTGGGGAACGTCCGGGACACGGACCCCGATATGGTCCAGCGCGTCCCCGGCGACGAAGGGGGTCGCGAACCTGCACCCGGGTGGGTACCAATTGAGCTCCAGTTGCTGCCCGGTCCGTGGATGGCGTAACATCAGGATCTTCGACCCTAGCCTCGGATGTGAGCGCATCGTGCCGACCGCTTCAAAGCCTAACAACGAACGGTAGAATTTCAGCGACCGATCAAAATCGGTCACCCGGATCGCGATATACGTCCCCAGGGTCAATCCGGGACCGGCGCCGAGCGAAGAGTCGAACGTCCGATGCTGCGGCGCACCTTCTAGGACCTCGCCCGAGACCCCTGGGACTCCCTCGGGGAACGCGGCGGTAAGCGCCGAACGATCGGTCCAGAACGAGATCCGTGTGAGCAGGGGGCCGTCACTCTCGCGGAGCACATACGCCGCGAAGCACCCCGGCGCGTCGAACATCTTGGCTGCCTGGACGCTCAGTTGGCCCAGCAGGTCCTTCTCCGACCCCGGACGAGGCTGAACGCTGAAAGAGTCGACGTGCATGGGCCCGACCGTCCGCACGTTCCAGCTTCCTGCGGGACTTATACTTTCGAGACGGACCGGTCGTGCGGAACCGGGTCGCCCCGAGGTACGCGGGAGGTCGGTCGGTCGTAGTCGAGTCCGCGGCAGGACGCGCACTAAAGTCCCATGCGCTGAGGCATCCCCGTCGCGATTCAGCACGCTAGAATTCGAGACCCCGCGTCGCTCCGTCGGGACGGCGGCCGCTCCCACCGGCCACCGCGCGCCGCTACCGCTATCTAGGAGGTACGGTAGGTGCTCGGCGGGCTGCCCCATCGAACCCGGAACGACCGAGTTCGACCGAATCGATGGGCATGTATGGAGCACGAGTTGTCATTAAGGACGGGTCGATGGAGGCATCTCGAGGGCGTCGGAGGCGCTCTCGTATCACGTTACCATCGGCTCCGCGCCAGTGCCTCTTCTCGCTTCCCGTCTCGGGTCGGTGAGAGGCGCGAGATCGTCGCGAGCCCAACCTACCCGGTCCACGGAGCATTCCAAGAGTGAGCGACGAACCCAAGCCGAGCCGCCCCGAGCACCTGGGGGTCGATCAGCTCGGAGACTTCACGACCTCGGACCGACGTCTCGTCTATCTCTCGGTCCTCGCCATCGTGGTGGGGGTCGCGGGGGCCCTCGTCGCCGCGGCGTTGTACGACCTCATCGGGTTCTTCACGAACCTGTTCTACTTCGGACGTTTTTCCATCACCGCGATCCCTCCGGCGAACTCGTGGGGGATTCTCTCGATCGCGGTTCCGGTGGGTGGTGGGCTCGTAGTGGGTCTGATGGCTCGGTATGGGTCGGAGCAGATCCGAGGGCACGGTATACCGGAAGCGATCGAATCGATCCTCATCAACGGCAGCCGGATCAAGCCGAAGGTCACGGTCCTCAAGCCGCTCTCGTCGGCGATCGCGATCGGCTCCGGAGGACCGTTCGGCGCGGAAGGCCCCATCATCATGACCGGTGGGGCCATCGGCTCCCTTTACGCGCAGTTCATCCACCTCTCCGCCGGGGAGCGCAAGACGCTCTTGGTCGCGGGTGCGGCCGCCGGCATGTCGGCGATCTTCAATACCCCTCTCGCCGCCGTTCTCCTCGCGGTCGAGCTGCTCCTGTTCGAATGGAAGCCTCGCAGCCTCGTGCCGGTGGGGGTCGCGAGCGGTGTCGCCGCGCTCCTGAGCTGGTACATCGTCCCAGCACACGGCTTCGGGCCGCTCTTCCCGATCCCTGCCTCCGGGTTCCCGACCGGGTGGATCCTCGCGGGCGCTGCGCTGGCCGGCGTAGCCGCCGGCGCCCTCGCGACGGCGCTCACCTACTCGGTCTATTTCTTTGAGGATGGATTCCGCCGGCTTCCGATCCACTGGATGTGGTGGCCGGCGATCGGCGGGGTGGTCGTAGGTATCGGCGGGCTGATCGCGGTGGGCGCGCTCGGGGTCGGCTACGGCCAGATCTGTGGTCTGATCGCGTGCACGAACCCCGCGATGCTGGTGGGCAATCCCGTAGTGCAGGTCACGATCGCCTACGTCGTCACATTACTCATCGTCAAGTGGGTCATTTGGTCCGTGGCCCTCGGATCGGGGACCTCCGGTGGAGTCCTCGCGCCCTTGCTGATCATGGGCGGGGCGCTCGGCACCTTGTTCGCGTTCGTCATGCCGGTGGGAAACTCCCAGTTGTGGACGCTGGTCTGCATGGCGGCCGTGCTGGCCGGCACCATGCGCGCGCCGTTCACTGGGGTCGTCTTTGCCCTCGAGCTGACCCATGATGTCAACGCGATCGTGCCGTTGTTCATCGCCGCCATCGTAGCGGACGGGTTCACCGTCCTCTCGATGCAACGCTCCATCCTCACGGAGAAGGTCGCACGTCGCGGTGTCCACGTCGCCCGAGAGTACTCGGTCGACGCGCTCGAGCAGGTCCCTGTGCGCTCGATCATGCACTCGGAGGTGCTCAGCGTGCGAGCCGATACTTCGGTGGAGGACTCCGTGCGACAGTTGAGCCGGAAGGACGGAGAACCCTCCGCTCTGACCGTCGCTGGACCGCCGGACGGCCCCGGGCATTTCATCGCCCGCGCGGACCTGCTCAAGTACCTGGATGCGGGAGGGGATCGCCTCGCAACGATCGGGTCGGTCGCTCCCGTAATGGCCGCGGTCGCCTACGAGGACGAGCCCGTCCGCGTCGCCATCGACCGCCTTGCACGGACGAACGACAGCGCCCTCCCGATCGTCGACGCCAAATCCCCGACCCGGGTCATCGGGTTCGTGACTCGAGAGGGGCCGTTCGAGGCGAGAATTCTCTGGAACGATCTCGACCACAAGCGAGAGCGCTCGCTCTCGGTCTCGCTCCAGAGTTACCGGGACCGATACCGCGTTCGGAACCAACGGTAGTTGTTCGCGAGCTCACTCGCATCTTCGGCTGTGGTCCGCGATCCCCCCACCGAGCCATCGATCGTACTCGCTCGTCCGATCCCACGTGGACCGGCCGCTCGGCTCTCACGCTTCTCTCCGTCCCCGTCTGAGGGCCGAGAGATGGCCCGGGCTTGAGTAACGGTCACGCCGTCGGGTACCGGATTCGGCGCAGAGAGCAGATCGTCGATCCGGAAAGTCCCGGGCTGTCGTCGGTGGCACGTCAGGTACAGCAAGCGCGTTTGAGCCCGGATGGCCCGGTCCACTCCCCGGGGGACGACGAGGACGTTGCCCGGCTCCAATCGGACGACCCGTCCACCGATCGTGACGTCTCCACGGCCCCGAAGACCCACCAGGAGAACGTCACAGGCCGAATTGACGTGGGATCCGACCCCATGGTCCGGCGACCAGGCGACCAGGTTCACATCCAGTTCATCGGACCGGCGGCTCCAGCATACGCCCTCCTGCGAGTTCGCTGCGTAGCGTTCCAGGAGCTCGGGGTCGAGCGTAGACGGGAGCGGGCTCGCGGGTTCGGAGGGCGGTGCTGGGCGCATGGGGGGGCCGAAAGCACCTGCGACTGAATAAGGCTCGGATGCGCGCGTACTCTCATCCGCGTTTTCTCTGACGTTCGGTCCTCCGAGCGCCTTCATCGCTCGGCGGACCGATCGAGGACCTTCGTACGCCGATCGGCCGGGAATCGAACCGTGCGCCTTTGAAGAAGCGCACCCTCGCGCGGTGCGAGGCGACGGAAGTACGAGCTCGCGAGAGGAGAGGCCTCGGTCCCCGCGACCGTTGAAAGAAGCTGGTGCCCCGGTCCGAGAAGGCATGCCTCCCGAGCCCACTCTCGGGCTCGGACGGGCAGGACCATCCTCCCGCTCCACCGAGGGTCCGTTGCGGATCGCGTTCTTCACGGACAGCTTCTCCCCCACCCACGACGGAGTGGCGAGCGTCACCGATTCGCTCGCCCGAGGACTCCGTCGCCGGGGCCATGAGGTCACGATCTTCACGGTCGGAGGGCGAGGATCGTCCCGTTGGACGGTCGAGCCGGATGGCGTGCGCGTGCGCAGGTACTTCGCGATACCGGCCCCGAGCTATCCTCAGTATCGTATCGCGCTGTTCCCTTGGACGACCCTCGCCACCCGTTCGGGCCGGTTCGACGTGGTGCACGTGCACACTCCCGGATTCGTTGGACTAGCGGGACGCCTCGCGGCGCGACGCTGGCACGTTCCGGTGGTCGGGACCTACCATACCAACCTGGTCGGCATGCTCCGAGGAAGCGGGACGACCCGGATCTCACGAGCGTTCTTTCGCCGATGGGGGCGGTTCAGCGTAGATCTCTGCCGCGGGTGCGACTTAGCGACCGCGCCGACCGAGTCGGCACGAGATTCCCTCCTCGAACCGAGCCGGACGCCGCTCGCGCGTTCGCCGAAAGTCATCGCCAACGGCGTCGATACCACGATCTTCCGGCCCGGGCTCGGCGGGTCCGGTTGGAGAGCCCGTCGGGGGATTGGCCCCGAGCGCGTCATCACGTTCCTCGGTCGACTCACCCGGGACAAAGGCGTGCACCGGTTTCTGGACGCCATCCAAGGAGTGCCATCGAACGGGACGTGGGTCGCCCTCATCGCCGGCGAGGGTCCCCAGCGCCCGTCCGTGGAGGAACGGTTGGCCGACGGGGGCTCCGAGGGGAGTATGGTGCGTTATCTCGGACCGATTTCCGAAGCGGAGAAGCCCGCGCTGCTGGCGCAGACTCACGTCTTCGTCCTCCTCTCGCGGTCGGATACCTCGTCGGTCGCCCTCCTCGAAGCCATGGCGTGCGGGGCCGCATGCGTGGTCACTTCTCGGGGTGGTCCGGGGGAGATCGCTCGGAGCTCCTCCGTGGGCCTGGTCGTAGAACCGGACGACAAGATGCAGGCGGGTTCGGCCATCGAACAGCTGCTCAACGACCCCGCGCTCCATCGAGAGCAGTCGCAGCGGGGTCGGGAGTGGGTCGAGGCCCATGCCTCCACGCGAGCGATGACCGCCGAGTTCGAGCGATCCTACCGCGCTGTGCTGGGACCGACCCCCTCCTGAACCCAGGCGGAGACGAGAGCGAGAGATCACTCGATCCCGCACGAAGATCGGGGGTGGGCCAGGGAACGGCGTCGCACGCACTTCACTCTCGTGCCGGCCGAGGAAGAATAGCCCCGTCGACCGTTCCGATCCGGGTCGCACTCTAGGCCCGTCACCCGACGTCGATCAGGGTCCTCGCCACCGATCGCGGAGTTTCTGGATGCGCGAGTGCGATATTCCCGGGAGCGGGTTGAGGTCGAGATTCAGGACCGGGAACGTACCGAGCGACCACGTCACGGCGACTCCGACCAGAAGACCCCCCACCGTCCCGAACAGCCACGGGGACGCGGTGGACCCTTCGAGCTCGAGGCTCACGAGCCCGATCAGGGCGAGCAGCCAGGCGGCCGAGAGGACCCAGAGCATCCTCCGCGTCCAAGCATGGTAGACGCGCTGGAACGGAGCGATCATGCTGAACACCATCACCAAGATGGTGATCCCCACGAACCCTAGTACTCCGATGAACGCATGAATCCCGTACCAGGAGTAGTCGGTTCGGAAGAGCATCGCCAACGCGAGTCCGCCGGCGAGCACGAAGCACCCGGCTCCCAGAAGATCGAGCGCCCACGGGGGGCGAGGAGTACGCCCGCGAACGCCAAGATAGCCGAGCAGCCCCACGAACCCGAGCGCGAGAACGGCCTCGGGTAGAGCGAGCCACTCGAGGAGAACTGGAGCTCCGCGGGTGGAAAGCAGCATCCCGAGAGGGACCGAGATGGCTCCGACGATTCCGAACGCTGCGAGCGCCGACGCGGCCGCGTGGGGCGGGTCTACGCCGAGCGAGCGGGGTGCCAGCCGGAGCGTCACGGCCACGATCAGCAGGGCGACATGACCCAGGACGAAGAGGTGGATCCCGGCGATCCACCACCCAAAACCGGGGCCGACCGCGACCCCGGAGAGCACGAAGAGGACCCCCGCCGCCGACGCGGCGGCCCAGGACGCCAGGAACAGCGGAATGGTGGCCGCGTCTCCCGGGTGCACGCTCGGCTCGTCCTTCGAGATCCGAGGGCTCCGCATCATCCGGATGAAGTGGAGGAGCAGGAGGGCGACGCACACGAGGTAGAGGAGTGCGCCGAGGGAGAACGCCCAACCTGGGGGTGACGTCGCGAGGGGCCAGCCCGCGGCCAGGGTCCCGAGGATCACCGCGCCTTCCCCGAGTGGAAAGATCAGTTGCTCGACGATGCCGCTTCGCAGCACACGACGCGACATGGGCGGGAACAGGTGGAGCGCGAAGCCGATGGTGAAGAATCCCACAAAGCCGATTAGCAGCAGCCAAAGGAAGGCGTCCCATCGGACCGTTAACACCCCGTCCCAAGAGCCGAAGGCGACGAAGACGCCGGCCGCTACCAGGTGGACCAGCGCGGCGCCGATGAAGAGTCGCGAGGGTTGGGAGATCGGCACACCGGGCCTAGCCCCTACGCGGGTATAGTGATGCCATCGCCGAGGGGAGCGGCGGCCGGTTCCCTCGTGCCGACCGCGGCGATGCCCAACCCGGACCGCCGGCGATCCGACGGAGCCGGCCGCCTAAACGTCACGGCCCGAGCGAACTCTCTAGCTGCTGGCGCTTTAGGGTCCGCCCGCCTTGTACGTTCGTGCCCCGAATCTCGGGGACTCCGGTGAACGATGTCCGCCCCCGAGATTCCAACCCCGCTCGAGGAACTCCAGCGAGAGAACGAACTTATCGAACGGCTCCTCGAACGCATCGAAGAGATCGCTCTTCTCCTGCAGAACGGGAAGAACGTCGCGCTCGAGGAGATCGCCGAGAGTCTGCGACTCCTGGACCGCTACCTAGGGCTACACGCACAGCGCATGGACCACGATCTACAACCGGAAGCCCGGCGCGTCGCGATGCCGAGCTGCGTTCCGCACCTCGACCGGGTCATCCACGACCATGGGAACGCGAGCGTGCGGGCCCGAGACGCGCTCCGCGCGCTGGCGTCCTATGAGGACAGCTCCGAAGCGTCACGCCGGACCTTCGCGGACATGATCGAAGAGCTCGCGAGTCGAGCCCACGACACGGTCGTCTTCGAGGGCGATTACCCGCTCTCGTGCCTGGCCAGCGCCCTTCCGGATGATGCAGCTGCGCGGGTCTACGAACAGTTTGTGACCTCGGAGCGCGAACTCAAGGACACGGAGATCGGCATCGAACGGCTGCTCGCCCGTCCCTTGAGCGAGTCCTCTGCGGCCCCGGGGGAGCGAGAGCCAGAGGACGTCCGCGGACGGGCTGAAGATCTCGCGCGGGGCCGATCCGCGAACGACCGACCGATTGAACGAGGTCGAGCGGGGGTGGTACGATGACGATCGACAATATCTCACTCATCGTCAACCTGCTGATCCTCATCGCCGTGGTCGTGTTCTACATGGGGTTCTACGTGTGGTTCAATTTCCGCCGCAAAGACCTGGACCGCGCGGTGACCGGCCTGCGCGAGGGTGCGTTGCTCTTGATCGTGCTCGGCTCTATCACGGGGATCATCGCGCTGTGGGGGGAGCTGACCTTCCCGCTCCCGGGCTCGTACAACGTGTTCTTCTTCGACCCGTTGGCCCTGCTCGCGCTCCTGATCGGTACCTTTGGTCTTACGGTGTGGTTTCGGCTCCCCACCCATTTCGTCGGGGTGCTCGGTGTGGTCGTGGGCAGCGGGATCATCTTCTACGGAGCCCGCGCTTTTCAGTTGGGCCTCACCACCGACCCGCTCGAGACGTTCCTCCTCTACCTCGCGTTCGGATGTCTCGCCATCGGTTCGATCATCCCCACGCTGTTCATGGACTGGTTCGTCCTAGGTCCGAAGTCGCCGAACGTTCAACCTATCGGGTCGAGCGGGACTCCGGAATTCCCTCGCCTGTGGACGGCCTTGCTGGCGATCTTCCTAGCGGTCGCCTTCCTCGCGGGACTCGCGGCTCTCCTCTACGCATTCGGGATCGTCTGGGGACACCTAGTGTGAGCTGGACTGAACCCGGCGATCCCGTTTCGCCCGCACGCCCCGAGGGCCGCTCGTCGATTCCCGCCGGCCACGGTGGACGATTGCGGGTTCGATCCTCGCCCAAATGGGGTGGAGTCTGTGCCCAGCCGTACCGGTTCGGCGCGAACCGTGCGCATCGAGTGCGCGTCGACTCGATGGACCCTCTGGGTGCTGGTCGGACGTCGCGCGGGCCTGCGATGCGGACCATCGTCGAATCTCGGAAGGTCCGGCTCCTCCCACGCCACTCGAGGAGTTGAACATGACAGCGCCTCCGACCCCGGTCGACATCGGTGCACCCGCCCCGAGCCTCCGCATGCTCCCACGCCCCGACGCCCGGGGGGCTCGCCCGGCTCCGTCCCTCGATGCCCTGCTCCTTCTCCTGAGCGGGTTTGGGTATCTGCTGCTCCTCTGTTCCTTCGTCCTGGTCACGGAGGTCAATCAGATCTTCCTGCTGGGAATACCGTTCCCCAGCTCAGCCTCCGGGGACCGGGATCTGATGGCCCTGTTCGGGTGGGTCGGAATGACGATCAGCGGGGTCGCCACCATCGTGGTGCCGGGCCACTTCGGAGTACCGATTTCCCCCCGCCTACTTCCGCGAGTGCACCTCTATATCGCGAATATCGGGGTCCTCGGGTTCTTCTGCCTGTCGCTGCTCGTCCCCGGTTCGGCGCTCGGGTCCGCCTTCCTGGTGCTCGTGAGCCTCTCCTTCCTATCCTTCGCCCTCGGGGTGTTCGGCACGATCGCACCGTTCGCCCGACTTCGGGGGGCCCTCTCGGAGCCGGCGTCTGCGCCCGATCGGCGGGCGGCATCCCGGTAGGGCGAGCCACGCCCCGGCCGGCCGCGGACGTCGGGACTTCTCCGGTCGGTCCTTGAGCCTCTCACAGGGGCGGAGTGTTGGAGTCGATTCGTTCGCGCATTTGCGTCGCGAGATCCCGCCCGCTCCCGTCGGTGATCGCCGGGTCGAACCACGGATAGAGCAACCCCTCCTCTCGGGCGTTGTGCGCCCAGAGGGCGTTCCGAAGGGCGGTGGCCGCGAATCCCAGATCGGTCCGACCCAGATCGACTGCGTCTAATAATTGCGCCAGCGATTCGCGAATCTCCTCGTGTTCGCGCCGCAGGAGATCGATCAATCCGGGCTCGTGCGGTCCCGAGTACCGTTCGAAGAAGGGGAAGAGGAGCTCCTCCTCGGCAGCGATGTGACGGATCAGCCCGTCGGCGAACTGATGATAGAGCGATGCGGCCCCCGCACGATCCCTCACCCCAGCCTGCTCCGCCCGTTCCCACAGACCATCCAACCGTGAGTGATCGTGCTCCATCCACTCCCCCAAGGACGTCATCGAACTCGGCGCCGTCCTTCGACGAGCCCCGGAGGCTCTGGGCCGCTCGCTCCATCCTCGTGGGCGATCATTGAGCCTGGCCGATCTCCTCGATCAGTTCCTGGAGTACGGTCGCGTTACAGTGTGCGGAGTCTTTCGCGGCGAACACCAACGTCACCGGGCCCCGCTCCACTTCGACGACGAGCGTAGCAAGAACCTCGGGGTGACGCAGGAGTTCTCGCCGGTAGAGTATTCGGAATCGTGCGAACCTCGGCGGGTCGTGGCCGAACCATTTGCGGAGTTCTTCGCTCGGTGCGAGCTCCTTTCTCCAGTCGTCGAGGCG
>JBOGRR010000049.1:0-9783 GCA_050749765.1 Thermoplasmata archaeon
GTACCGCCGCGACGCTCGCGAGGAAGGCGGCCCGCTCGGCCGAGGAGAGCTCCACTTCGACGATCCGTTCGATCCCGTTGCGGCCCAGCATCGCCGGGACCCCGATCGTCACGTCGCGCTCGCCGAATTCGCCCTGCAGGCGCGCGGTCACCGGAAGCAGCCGGTGCTCGTCCCTCGCGATGGCGCGCACGAGCTCGGCCTGGGAGGCGGACGGCGCGTAGAACGCGCTTCCCGTCTTGAGCAGGTTCACGATCTCGGCGCCGCCGGTCTTCGTGCGCTCCACGATCGCGCGTAGCCGGTCCTCGGGGAGGAGCCGCGCCAGCGGGACCCCGCTCACGCTCGTCAAGGAGAGGATCGGTACCATCGTATCGCCGTGCGTGCCGAGCACGAAACCGGTGACGTCCCGCGGGGCGACCCCGAGCGCCTCGGCGACGAAGCTGCGGAACCGCGCCGTGTCGAGGGTCCCGGACTCGCCGAAGACCCGGCCGACCGGCAGGCCACTGACATCGCGGAAGTAGTGGGTCATCACGTCGACCGGGTTGGTGACGACGATCACGATCGCGTTCGGAGCATGGGTCTTGACCGCCTCGGCGTGGCCCCGCACGATCTTGGCGTTCACCCCGAGGAGATCGGAGCGGCTCATGCCGGGCTTGCGCGCGATGCCGGCGGTCTCGATCACGACGTCCGACCCTTTCATCGCGGCGAGGTCGATCGAGCCCGTGACGCGCGTAGAGAACCCGAGGATCGGAGCGGACTCGGCGAGGTCGAGCGCCTTCCCTTGCGGCAGGCCATCGACGATATCGACCAGAACGACGTCCCGGGCCAGGTCGGCCTCGGCGAGCCGCTGGGCGAGCGATCCACCGATATTGCCGGCTCCGAGGACCGTGATCTTCGTCAACCCGCTCATGGCATGCCTTCCGGCGCGCGCACGCGCGACCGGGCTAAAAGGCTCCCCTCCCCGCGCCCGCCCTTCGGTCGAAAGGTTGATTCTCCTCGGTGCTCCTGACCGGTCGTGCCTGACCCGGTGCCGGTGCTCGCGAGCACGCAAGAGCGGGAGAAGTGGCGCGAGCGCGTGCTGGTGCTGGAAGGCAACCTGCGAGCGCTCCGCGCGGAGCGCGAGGTGCTCGAGCTGCGACGCTCGCAGATCCGCCGCGAGCTCAGTCGAACGACGAATCTCACGCGGGCGGCGCGCACGGCCGTCGGGCCCGTGTCGCCGCGGGAGGTGACGCGTGGTCGACCCCCCACCTCCTTCCCGTGATCCAAGCCCGGGCATCCGCCTGCGGCTCGAGCTCGACCGGATCCTCGAGGAGCTCGAGCGCCTGCGCCGCGAGGAACGCGACCTGCGCGAGCAGATCCGCGGCGCGCGCGAGCAGGTGCGCTACTACGACGTCCTCCTCCAGCGGTTGAAGAACGAGTGGACCGGGCCCCCGAACGCACGCGACCTCGTCCAGCGGCTCGGCTGAACGAAGGCGGGCCGTGCGGGTCCTCATCTACGGGTGCGGGGCCGTCGGCGGCGTCTTCGCGGCGGCGCTCGCCCAGGCCGGCCACGAGGTCGCCCTCGTCGGACGGCCCGCTCACGTGGCCGCGATCCGCTCGTCCGGTCTCCGGCTCGAGGGGATGACCCGCGGAACGTGGCGCCTTCCGATCACCGAGCGGCTCGATCCGCCGCTCGAGGCCGACCTCCTCTTACTGACGGTGAAATCGTTCGATCTCCGCGCTTCGACCGAGGCGATCGGGCGAGTGCTCGATCGCCCGACCCCGATCCTCCTCCCGCAGAACGGGCTCGGCATCGAGGAGCACGTCCGGGCGTCGCTCGCTTCGGTCACATCGATCCGCCCGCCCCTCGTGCGGGCCGTGACCACGATCCCCGCCCAGCTCGTACGCCCCGGGCTCGTCCGGCACAACGGCACGGGAGAGCTTCGACTGGCCGAGCCTACGCGCGCTCCCGCGATCGCGCCGGCGATCCGTGCATTCCACGATCTCTTGGTCGGCGCGGGCCTCTCCGTGCGGTACGTCGAGGACCTCGAACTGGCGTTGTGGAGCAAAGCCGTCCTCAACGGGGCGATCAACCCGGTCACCGCCGCGTTCGGCGTTACCAACGGTGCGCTCCAGGACGCGCCGTACCGGGACCCCGCAGAAGCGCTGCTGGGGGAGGGGCTGCTCGCCGCGAACGCCTCCGGGCACGCGCTCTCGGCGTCCGAGCTCGAGGCGGAGCTTTGGCGCACGGTCCGGGCGACGGCCGAGAACCGCTCGAGCATGCTCCAGGACGTGGAGCGCGGCCGCCCGACGGAGATCGCGGCGATCTCGGGGGAGCTGCTGGCCGCCGGTCGGGCCCATGGGATCCGTATGCCGCGGACCGAGGAGTTCATCGACAAGGTCGAGGCGCGCGCGCGCTCCCGAGGACAATCCTCATAGGCCGGACGACCTGCGAAGTGGCGTGGGGGAGAAGCGCGGGGTCCAGTCGGCGTCGGTCCGCGGACGCCGGGTGCTCGTCCGCGTCGATTTCAACGTCCCGCAGGAGGCGAACGGCCAGATCGCCGACGATCGCCGGATCCGCGAAGCCCTCCCGACCCTCAACCACCTTAGGGCGGCGGGAGCGCGCACGATCCTCCTCTCCCATCTGGGCCGGCCGGGAGGCCAGCACGACCCGCGCTTCACGCTGCGCCCGGTCGCGCACCGTTTGAGCGCCCTGCTCGGCCAACCGGTGCCGCTCGCCGCCGACATCGTCGGCATCGAGGCGATCCAGGCGACGGCCCGCCTGCAGAACGGGGAGTTCCTGCTCCTCGAGAACCTCCGATTCCACCCCGGCGAAGAGCGCAACGACCCCGCGTTCGCGTCGCAGCTCGCTCGCCTCGGGGAGGTCTTCGTTGAGGACGCGTTCGGCTCCGTCCACCGCGCGCACGCGTCCACGGTCGGGGTTCCGAAGCTCCTCCCGTCGTATGTCGGACTCCTCGTCGAACGGGAGATCCATGAACTCGATCCGCTGCGCGGCGGTCCCGCGCGCCCGTACGCGGCGATCGTCGGCGGGGCGAAGGTCGTCGATAAGCTCCCCCTGCTCGCGAGCCTGTTGGGTCGGGCCGACTCCCTGCTCGTCGGAGGGGCGCTCGCGTTCCCGTTCCTCGCCCACCGCGGGATCCCGCTCGCCTCCGAGCCGCTGACGCCCGAGCTCGCGGCGGCGCTCGATGAGCTGGAGGAGCAGGCCCGTGGATTGGGAACGAAGATCGTCCTCCCAAAGGACCTCGTCGTGGCGCGGGCCGGATCGACCGATACCGAGACCTTCGCGCTCTCCGATCTCCCCGCGGGGGCGATCGCCGAAGACATCGGCCCGCAGACCGTTCGCGACTTCGTCGCCGCGCTCCAGGATTCGCGCACCGTGTTCTGGAACGGCCCGCTTGGCCGGGCGGAGGACCCTCGGTTCGCGAAGGGGACCCACGACGTGCTCGCAGCGCTGGCGTCGATCCCGGGCCATCACGTCGGCGCCGGTGGGGACAGCGCTCGCGTCGTCCAGGAGCTCGGGGTCAGCGCCGCCTTCCAGTTCCTCTCGACCGGCGGGGGCGCGGCGCTCGAGTACGTCGCGGGGACGGAGCTCCCCGGGCTCGCGGTGATCCCCGACGCGTAGTTCCTCCGCCGAGCGGCGGCGGTGGGGACGCGGGATCCAGGACCCGCGCAAGATAGGCCAGGTACGGCCCGTGCACTCGGTGGAGATCGACCTCGACGATGAGCGGGACCTCGTACGGGTGGCCGGCGGCGATCGCGCGGAAGAGGGCGCCGACGAGCTTCGGCACCGTCTTGAACGTCACGACGACCTCAGCGGCCTCTACGACCGACTCGCGCCACCAATAGCTCGCGTGGCTCGTGGTCCGATCGGCGCACGCCGCGAGACGGGCTCGAAGGATCCGAGCGCTCTCGCGCTGCGCCGTCCCGGGATCGGGGTAGGTCGTGATCACGAGGCGCATCGGACCGCGCGCATCGGCGGGCTCCATCGGGTACGGGCTCACTGCGGCCCTCCCGCGCGCAGCGTGACCTTCGGACCCATCGCGTCGAGGGTGACGAGCGTAGAGAGTCGGGACGGCTGGGCGAGGTCGACGATCGCCGCGCGCCCGGGGACGGGGGAAATGTTGCGCATGCGTTGGTACTCGGTTTCCCCCTGCCAGGTCGACACATTCAGGAGGAGTACGCCGTGGTACTGATCGGCGCTGTAGGTGTGCGCGTGCCCCGTCACGAGGATATCCGGGGCCGGATCGATGACGAGACCATCGCGCGGGAGCGGCGCAAGCGGGGTCCGGCCCCCGTAGATCGGAGCGAGGTGGCGCATCGCGAGCATCCGCTTCATCACCTCCGTCGGTCGGGCGTAGGAGGTCCCCGGGAGCGCCGGGATGAGATCGTCGAACCCGCGGCCGTGGTACGCCTCGACCACCACGCCGTTCAGCGCGAAGGTCGACGGGTTCGCGACGGAATGGGCGTTCTGAGGTAGATAGCGCGCGAGCCCGGGGGCGAGGGCCGGCTGGGGCTCGGCGGGGGAGACGGCGTCGTGATTCCCCGGCAGCACCACGATCTCGAGCGTCGACGGAAGTTCGCGGAGCCGGCGCCCGAGCTCCGCGTACTGCTCGAGGACGTCGACGATCGCGAGGTCGCGCTCTTGCCGTGGATAGATCCCGATCCCATCGACGAGGTCGCCGGCGACCACGGCAAAGGCGATCCCTTCCGCCGCCTCGGCTTCGGGTCCCCGGCCGTGCAGGAAGTCGACGAGCCGCCCCCACGGCTCGTCGAGGAACGTCTTGGATCCGAGGTGGAGATCGCTGAGGAAGATCGCCTTCCCCGGCCGGCTCGCCGCAGTGGCGCTCCGTCCGAACGGCACATCCGGACGCTCGATCTCGTCGACCACGGGGAGCTTGGAGGCATCCTTCGAGCGCTTGAGCGAGAGCCCGAGGACCTCGTCCGAAAGGATCGGCTGGGCGGCGAGAGGAGAGTCGCGGGGGATGAGGACCTCGAGCGCTCCGCTTTCGTCTTCGACGGTGAGGATCACGTGACGTTGGCGCGGCGTCGTGTGGACCTCGCGGACGAGGCCGATCACTTGGAGCTCGCGCTCGGCGGTACGGGCGTCCTTCATCGATCGGGCCCCCGAGAGACCGGGGCGCACGACGAGGAGGCGGCGCAGGCGTCGGTAGCGGTCCGCGAACAGCCGCTGGTAGGCGGCGAGCGGGTCCTGGTGCGCCGGAGGCGAAACGAACCCTTCCGCGATGAGGGCGTAGCCGACCTCCGACCAGGCCTCGGCCGTGGAGCCGGAGCTCGCCGACTCCGATCGCCGCGGCTCGACTCGGGGGCGCAGGGCCGCGCGGTGCCCCGCGACCTCCTCGACGAGCTCGCGCGTAAGCAGCGGCGCTTCGGCGCCGAGCAGATCGAGCGCTGCCTGGCACAAAAGGATCGGCTGATGGTCCTCGAGCAGCAGATCGACCGCGCTCGCCTCCGCGAGCTTGTGGTGGGACTCGATGTAGGCGATCACATGCTCGCGCAATTCACTCACCACGCCGATCTCGCCCCTGCTTCCGAGCCGTCGGCGCCACGCCGTCGCTTCGGCTCGAGAAGCCCCGGACGCGGTCCGGGTTATTTCAAGGCTCGCGGCGCCTATCGATACGATTCCTTCGTGTAGGAAGCGCCCGCCGGGAAGTGCCCCTTGAGGTACTCGACCAGCGACGCCGGGTTGCGGTTGAGATGCGCCGAGTACCACTTCACCGCGATCTCACGCAGCGCACCCTGGAGCTTGCCCACATCGACCTCGTGATCGATCGAATCGACGACGACCGCTTGGTTGATCGTGCGCATCCACCCCGCGTAGCGATGGTACGTCTCCCCCTCGGTCCACTCGAAGATTCCCCGCAGGCGCCCCCGCCCTTCCGCGTCCCGGTAGTACCAGAACCGCAGCCCGTAGCCGATCCATCCCTGGGCGCGGTCCGCGAGCTCGATCGCCGTCAGCGCGCCGAAATCGAAGTTCTCACGTAGGGTGAACTGCGTCGGGTACTCGGCGAACGTTGCAAAGAGCGTCGCGGCCGGCTCCAGGGTGAGATGGACCGAGATCTGCTCGAAGCGATTGTGGACCTCCCATAGATCCTGGAGGAGCCGGCGGTTGAGCTGACCCCGGTGGCCGAGGTCCTTGCGCTCCGTACGCTCCTCGGCGGCGACGGCCGCTTCGACGCGCCCCAACTCTCGTTCGAGCGCCGCAGCGAAGTCGTCGGCGGTCGAGGTCGACGGCAGCTTTCGGCTTCGGGGCTTCGCGCGCGAGGTGGAACGCCGGGGCATCGAACTATCCCTTCCGGCCGGCGGATGCGGTTCCGGCTATAAGAGTGTTGGAGGCGACGCGAACCGGACCGATGCGATGGGGCCGAGCGCGCTCCTTGCGCCCAGATTGTATTAAATACCCTCCCTGGCTCCTTCGGTTCGAAAGGCACCCGGAGACGGAAGGAGGAGGAGTCCTCACGTCGTCGCCGCGTCCGGAATCACGACTTATGATCCACCCAGGTCCCAGTCGTAGGCTCGGCCGCATCGATCTCGACGTGGGGCTCGGCCTCTAACCTCCCCGGTGCGACCGCGGCGCATTCGCCGCTGGCGCCTTTCGCACACGGAGAAACCAGAGAACATGACGAACGATCCCAGCGCCGCCAAATACCAGATCCGAGCTCGCATCGCCGCCGAGGGTGTCATCGACAAACCCGACGTCGTCGGTGCCGTCTTCGGCCAGACCGAAGGCCTGCTCGGCGACGAACTCGACCTCCGCGACCTTCAGAAGTCCGGCCGAATCGGCCGCATCGAGGTCGAGATCGACTCCCGCAAGGGGAAGAGCGAAGGGGAGATCATCATCCCCTCCTCGCTCGACCAGGTCGAGACCGCGATCCTCGCTTCCGGGCTCGAGACCGTCGATCGCATCGGTCCATGCCGGGCCAAGATCGAGATCATCTCGGTCGAGGACATCCGTATCTCGAAGCGCCAGAAGGTCGTTGAGCGTGCGAAGCTGATCCTCGCGAAGCTCCAGGAGGAGTCAAAAGGCGTCGGCGTCGACCTGACCGAGGCGGTCCGCAAGGCCGTCCAGGTCGACGAGATCACGACCTACGGGACCGAGCACCTCCCGGCCGGGCCGAACATCGACCAGGCCGATGCGCTCATCGTCGTGGAAGGGCGCTCGGATGTGCTCAACCTGTTGCGCTGCGGCATCAAGAACGTGATCGCGGTCGAGGGGACGAGCGTCCCGCAGACCGTGAAGGACCTCTCGCGCGGCAAGACCGTGACGGCGTTCACGGACGGGGACCGCGCGGGAGAGCTCATCCTGCGCGAGATGCTGCAGACGATGGACCTCGATTTCGTCGCGCGCGCCCCGCGCGGGAGCGAGGTCGAGGAGCTCACGCAGAAACAGCTGCTCAAGTGCCTGCGCAACAAGATCCCCATCAACCAGTACCTCGAGATGACCGGGTTCGAGTCGACCGGGTCGACCCGCGGGCCGATGGACGAGCGCAACGAGGGTGGACCCCACCCGCACGGGGGCGAGCGGCGCGACGAACGCCGCGACGACCGCGGAGGGCGCGGCGGGGGCCGGGACGATCGACCGTCCGGCCCGCCGCCCCAGCGCCCGCCGATGCCACCGCCCGCCGCGCCGATGGCGCCTCCTCCGCCACCGATCGCCCTGACCCCGGAGCTCCAGCACTACTTCGAGCTCCTCGGCAGTGTCGAGAATTCCTCCCGGAGCCTCATCGTCGGCGAGAACGACGCGGTGATGCAGGAAGCTCAAGTGAAGAACCTCATCGACACGCTCGTCGCGCTCGAGACCCCCGCGAAGGCCGTGGTCTTCGATGGGATCGTGAGCCAGCGGTTGCTCGATGTTGCGGCCGAGAAGAACATCGGCACGGTCGTCGCCTCGCATCTCGGCCCGATCGGAAAGATCCCGGAGAAGGTCCGCATCTTCACGCGGGCCGACCTCCAGGGTGGCGTGAGCGCTCCGGCCTGAAGGGGGCTCGCCCGCGCCCGGCTGCAGGGGACGCGGCCGGGCCAACCTTTTAGCCGAGGGCCGGAGTAGAATCGGGGCTGGAGATCCTGCTCGTGTCGACCCCATCCGAACCGGCCCCGCGACGCGTGCTCGCCTCGATCGACGAGATCGAGACGACCGAGGACATCCCGATCCCCACCGATCCGCTCGACCGCGTGATCGGGCAGGAGAAGGCCGTCGAGCTCGCCCGCATCGCCGCCTTTCAGCGGCGCCATCTCCTCCTCGTCGGTCCCTCGGGGATCGGCAAATCGATGACGGCGCAGGCGCTCGCCTTGCACCTCGAGCGGCCGCGCTCGGAGGTCCGGGTGGTGCACAACCCGGAGAATCCCGAGCGGCCGACCGTCGAGGTCGTCCAACGCGACGAGGTCTACCGCGAGCGCGAGGTCGCCCGGACGGTCGAAGGAGAGTACATCGAGCCCAAGGGGGCCCCCGACTCGGTCGCGGAGCGCCTCGGGTACCGCTGCGCTCGGTGCAAGTTCTACTCCCCTCCGACCGAACGGTTCTGCCCGAGCTGCGGGACGCCGAAGCAGACCGGAGCGAGCCTCGGTAATCAGAACAACCCGTTCCGCGACCTGGTAGGCCCGCTGCTCGAGATGACCGTCAACCCGCAAGGCACCGCCCCTGAGCCGGTGCTGACAACGCGCACGCGCAACGGCGCCGAGGAGGTCGTCGGGTACGAACGCGCGGGCGATCGGATCAAGATCCTTGATCAGCACGCGCTCGAGCGCCGCCGTGCGCAGCAGCGCGAGAGCCCGCGCAAGATCCTCGTGAAACTCGACCGCACGACGTTCGTGCTCGCGACCGGGGCGAGCGAGACGGAGCTGCTTGGCGACGTCCGCCATGACCCGTACGGGGGCCATCCCCAGCTCGGCACTCCCCCCTACGAGCGCGTGATCCCCGGCGCGATCCACGAGGCGCACGAGGGGGTGCTCTTCATCGACGAGATCCCGCACCTGGGCGCGCTGCAGCGATTCATCTTGACCGCGATGCAGGAGAAGCGCTTCCCGATCACCGGACGCAACCCCCAGTCGGCTGGGGCGGCCGTCCGGGTCGACGAAGTGCCGTGCGACTTCATCCTCGTCGCCGCCGCGAACATCCAGGATATCCACCAGATCCTCTCCCCGCTGCGCTCGCGGATCGCGGGGAGCGGCTACGAGGTCCTGCTCGAGACCGCAATGCCCGACTCGCCCGCGAACCGCGTGCGGATCGCGCAGTTCTGCGCCCAAGAGATCGCGACCGACGGACGGATCCGCCCGGCGACGCGGGGCGCGATCCTCGAGATCATCCAGGAGGCGCGCCGCCGCGCGGAGACGATCGACAATCAGCGCAACTCGCTGACCCTGCGGCTCCGCGAGCTCGGCGGTCTCTTGCGCACGGCCGGTGATCTCGCCGCCGTCTCTGCGAGCCCGGTCATCGAGGCCGACCATGTACGCAAATCGATCGCCCGCGCCCGACCGATCGAGGAGCAGATCAAGGAAGCCTACGGGTCGTTCCAGGGTGGAGTGCGCCAAGAGGTGACCGAGGCCCAGCGCCAGTCGATGGGCTACTACCACTGGAACCAATCCTCGGATCCGTCCCAGACCCCGGGCGGCTACGGGTAGACCCTCGGGTGCGCCCCGCCCGCCGTAACAGGTCACTCGTCTGAAGCGTGCGGACAGTAATCCAGCCTTGTCCGAGCTTGGTTACGATGCGTGAGTCGAGAGGTATCCCGGTCCGTCTTTGATGAACTGCTGACCCCGAAGTCGGAGCGT
>JBOGRR010000050.1:0-9320 GCA_050749765.1 Thermoplasmata archaeon
GGGTGAGGGGCGGGTAGAGGACCTGATCGACCGGACCGAGGTGGCCCTCCTCATTCCCCAAATCAAGCTGCGCCACAAGCTCCTAGGTCCGACCGTAGGTGCCCATGTACTCGGCAGAACCGAGCGAACGAGCTTTGGCCGCGGCCTCGGCCTCCGGAGCGGTCAACCCGGGTTTTGCGCCGAGCGGCTCGCGAAGGGCATAGAGCCGAAAATAGTAGCGGTGCGGCTTGCCCGGAGGGGGAGACGGGCCCCCGTACTCCTGCTTCTTCCAACTGTTGCGGCCGTGGTGGCTGCCATCCTCGAGCGAGGTCTTCTTGGCGACGCCTTCCGGGAGGCCGACCGCGCTCGCGGGGATGTCGTAGAGCACCCAGTGGACCCACGTCCCCATCGGAGCGTCCGGGTCGTCGCAGATGAGCGCGAACGCTTTGGTCCCCGCGGGAACACCCTCGAACACGAGCGGAGGTGAGACGTCGTCCCCATCGGCCGTGTACTTGGTCGGGATCCGTTCTCCGTTCTTCCACTGCGGCGAGTGCACTCGCATGGTCATCGTTGTCCTCCGAGCTCGTCGGGCGACGAGCAGCCGCTCATCGCTCAGGACCAGATGAAACGTTCGGGTCGCCCCGGATCTCGAGCTATGCTCGCTCGCCGCCCCTCGCGCGCGGTCGGGCGGTACCAACGCCCGGACGGGGCGGGCGAGCGACAGATTTCATCCACCACGCGCTCGCGAGCGAACATCGCCCTGGGAGTCCCCGTTCATCCCCGTGCCCCGAATTCGAGCGCCCCCCATCGAGCGTTGGATCCACCTCAAGGAGAACCGCCGATGCGTGTCGGCGACGCTCGCGCGATATCGGGAGATCGCGGAACGGGCCATGCACGAGCAGCGACGCCGGGACCGACCGCTCGATCCCTCTCGCTGGACCGAGGCGGACTTCGACCACCTGCGGCGTGAGGTCGTACGGTCGCGATGGGCGTTCGGTATCCTGATCGACTTCGCGCGGTTCGCGGGGAGCCGGCACGCGGCCGACATCGACCGGCCGAGCCGCCCGAGCGCGAGCGGCCGAGTCCGCTGGGTCGATCGTGCCACGATGCGCGAACTCGTGATGCGGACGCGCGGCGATCCCGTCCTCGCACTGATCGCGGTCCTCGGACTGGGGCAAGGACTCCGACGGGTCGAGTGGAAGCGTCTCCAGGTCGGCGACGTCGATCTCGCCGGAGGGAGACTGCTCGTCCGCGGCAAGGGTCGCGGCGCCCCGAAGATGGTGTGGGTCCCGCTCCACCCCTCGTTTTCTCGGATCTGGAAGCGATTTCTCGACCACCGAGCCCGGGTCTGCGTCGGGAGGGCCGCCGGAGAGGCGGAGCCGGCCGAGGCGCTCGTCCACCGATGGAAGGGCCGACTTCGGGCGTACTCGGACACCGGACTCGACCGGATCGTCGCACGGATGGGAGCGCGGAGCCGGATCCGCGCCCCACGCGGGCGACTCGCGTCGCACATGCTCCGGCGTTCCGGGGCCACTCTCCTCGAGGAGGTCCTGCTCGATTCCCCCCACCCCACGCTCGACGGGGTGTACCGTGCGGTGCAGGCCTTCCTACGCCACGACGACCTTGCGACGACGATGCGCTACCTCCAAGGGAATCCGGCACGTCAGCGACGCGCGCTCGCAGATTACGGTCGGGCCCTACCGTGGGACCGAGACCTCCGCTGAACGTTCTACGAGGAGGATTCGCCGTCGCCCGGCTTCGGATCGACGACCTTGAAGTCCGCATCGACGCTCCCATCGGAGGGGGGCGGCGGCGCATCGTCGGACGGCGGGGGTGTCGGCTCGGTCTCGGGTCCCGCCGCCTCAGCCGCGCCCGGGTCGGCCGGTGGGGGCTGCGCGTAAAGCCGTTGCGAGACCGCGTGCATCGCACGGGTCAGCTCCTCGACCCGCGCTTGGATCGTTTCCCGGCTAGGAGTGCTCCCCTGGATCGCTTCGCGGAGCGCGGTGATCTTCGCTCGGACCTCGCTCGCTTCCGCTTCAGGGATCTTCTCCTTCTGGTCGGTGATCAGCCGTTCGGCCTCGTAGGCGAGCGTCTCGGCTCGATTGCGCGTCTCGATCGCCTCCGCACGCTCGCGGTCCTGCGTCGCGTACTGCTCCGCTTGACCCACCATCTTGTCGATTTCCTCTTTGGAGAGCTTGGTCGACGCGCTGATGGTGATCCCCTGTTTCCGGCCGCTCGCTTGGTCCTTCGCGGAAACGTTGAGGATGCCGTTCGCGTCGATATCGAACCCGACCTCGATCTGAGGGGTCCCCCGCGGCGCCGGCGGGATCCCCGTCAGGAGGAAGCTGCCGAGCTTCACATTGTCGTCGGCGATCGGCCGCTCGCCTTGGAAGACCTCGATCTCTACGGTCGATTGATTGTCGGAGGGGGTCGTGAAGACCTGGCTCTTGCGCGTTGGGATGGTCGTGTTCCGCTCGATGAGCCGAGTGAACACTCCACCGAGCGTCTTGAGCCCGAGCGACAGGGGAGTCACGTCGAGCAGCAGGACGTCCTTGACCTCTCCCGCGAGCACGCCCCCTTGCACGGCGGCGCCGTTGGCGACGCATTCCATCGGGTCGACGCCTCGCTCGATCGGTCGCCCGATCTCGTCCTCGAGGAACTTCTGGACCATTGGCATGCGCGTCGGTCCGCCCACGAGCACGATCCGGTCGATCTTGTCCTTCGTGAGCTTCGCGTCTTGGATCGCCTGGTCGACGGGAGCTCGGCATCGTTCGACGATCGGATGGAGGAGCTCCTCGAGCTTCGCGCGAGACAGGGTGAGCGCGAGGTGCTTCGGCCCTTCGTGCGTGGCGGTGAGAAAGGGGAGGTTCACCTGAGTCTCGAGCGTCGAGGAGAGCTCGATCTTCGCCTTCTCCGCGGCGTCGCGTACCCGCTGCATCGCCATCTTGTCCGCGTGGATGTCGATGCCGCTGTCCTTGCGGAACTCGCCCACGATCCACTCGGTGACCGCGGTGTCCATGTCGGTGCCGCCGAGCTGAGTGTCCCCGCTCGTCGAGAGCACTTCGAAGACACCCTCCCCGAAGTCCATGATCGTGACATCGAGCGTCCCTCCCCCGAGGTCGAAGACGAGGATCTTCTGCGTCTTTCCCGCCTTGTCGAGCCCGTACGCGAGGCTCGCGGCGGTCGGTTCGTTGATGATGCGCACGACGTCGAGCCCCGCGATCTTGCCCGCGTCCTTGGTCGCTTGGCGTTGGTTATCGTTGAAGTAGGCGGGGACGGTGATCACGGCCTTTTCGACCTTGTCCCCAAGGAACGCCTCGGCGTCGCGCTTGATCTTCTGAAGTAGGAATGCGGAGAGCTGCTGCGGCGTGTACTCCTTGCCTTGCAGTCGGTACTTGAAGTCGGTCCCCATCTTCCGCTTGAACGCGGTGACCGTGCCTTCGGGGTTCGATATCGCCTGGCGCCTCGCGGGCTCTCCGACGATGAGTTGGCCGTCCTTGGTGAAGGCGACGTAGGAGGGGAACGCCTTGCCCCCGCCCACGGTCGTCCCTTCCGCGCTCGGGATGATGGCCGGACGTCCCCCCTCCAACACCGAGGCGGCGGAATTGCTGGTTCCTAGGTCGATACCGATGATTTTCGCCATTTCCTCTACCAGGAAGTCGGTTCACGCCCTGGGGCGGACCAACCTCTCTCCGCTAACAGAGAGTTAGCATGACTATAAAAAGGCATACCATCGACGTTTCGAATTCCGGACCTAAGGGTCTGAGCGGCAGCTCACCTCACTCGACGGACTCGGCTCGGGCCGCTCCGTGGTGCGGGCCAGGGGCGCACTCGGAGTTGTCGGCCGAGCCGAGGGGTTGACTCGACCCTACATCCGTTTCGAGCCGGAGACCTCCGGGCCGGCGCCGATGCACGGCGTTCGTTCTTTCGCTCGCAATCCGCCGGGATTGGCCGAGAGCGCGGGAGGGAACATCGAGCCTGGGCGTTCGACTCCATGAGTCTCGGACTCCACCCCAGCTGAGTCGGGGATAAATCGACCATCGCTCTACCTCCTCTGATGTCCGCGCCGATGAGATTGACCTGCGCGTGTTGCAGCTGCTCGGAAGGATGCTGTCACTGTTGTGCGTGCTGCTCGGCGGAGACTGCGTGCTGCGACACGTGCCCCGCGGGCGCGAAGAGTGCACCGTAGCGGCGCTTTGGGCAACGCACGGCGGAACCCCGACTCCGTCGGGCGGCGACCCTCGGCGGCCCATCGTCAGGTCCGACCGTCACTCACGAACGCGAACCTTCACCGAATCGGTACTGCATCGCCCGTCGCACAAGGCTAAATACCGCTCCCTCGTCGCTCGCCCGATGGTCGCGAAGGGGAGTGACCGAGGCTCGGTCTCGCCCGCTTACGGGGCGACCATGATCTGGCTCTGGTGATGGGGAAGCGCCCGGACGGCGCGACCCATGCTTCTACCGCCGACGCAGGGTCGGCCGCCGGACGTTTTCCCTCCCCGAGGACGGAGAGAAGGAAACGATGTACGGAAAAGCGATTCGACTGAAGCGGATCTTCCCGAGCGCGAGCCATCGCCTGTTCTCCGTCCCGCTCGATCATTCGGTCTCGATGGGTCCGATCGAGGGGCTGGAGGAGACTCCGGCGCTAGTTCGTGACCTCCAGGATGCAGGGCTCGACCTGGTCGTGGTCCCCAAGGGGGCGGTCGGTCCCATCGTGCCGGTGCTTCGACCCTCCACGTTGCTCGGCATCCACGTCTCCGCCTCCACCAGCCTCGCTCCGAACTCCGACCTCAAGTTCCTCGTCGGGACCGCCGAAGAGGCGGTGGCACTCGGTGCCGATCTTCTGTCCATTCAAGTGAACTTTGGCGTAGCGGGGGAGGGGGAGATGCTCCGCTCGCTGGGGATCGCCGCCGATCAATGCAGGTCGATCGGACTGCCGTTGATGTGCATGACCTACGTCAAAAAGTCCGGCGGTGGGACCCCCACCGAGATCCGGCACGCGTGCCGTGCCGCGGCGGACACCGGCGCCGACATCGTGAAAACCAGCTATCCCGGCTCGCTCGAAGAGTATCGAAAGCTCGTACGAACGACGCCCGTTCCCCTCCTCCTCGGTGGAGGAGCGCGGCTCGATCGCGACGAGGATTTCCTTCGACTCGTTCAGGAGACCGTGAACGTCGATGCCGCCGGCATCTGCATCGGCCGGAACCTCTTCCAGCGGCGCCCGGTGGCCCCCCTCGCGCGCCAGGTCGCATCGATCCTGCACGGAGCGTCGTAAGGAGAACTCGCGATGTCCCACCCGCGCGTCGTCCTGACACCGACCAGCCACGACCTCGCCGAAGTCGAGGCGCTCATCGCTCGGGCCGCACGTCGGGGATTCGACCGATTCTTGCTCGATCAGGAGATGATCGCCCGCATGCCGTCGCCGCCCGCCCACTGGATGTCACGAGATAGTGGAATGCTGAGACGGGGACCCGGGCTGCCGTCGATCCCGATCGTGGAGGTTGACGACCCGAAGGAGGTCGGTCCCGCGCTGGCACGTCTCCGCGCCGGCGACCCGGTCGCGGTCCGTTGGAAGCGCGAACGCGTCATTCCGCTCGAGACGCTGGTCGCCGCGCGTCGGCAGCCCGGCACGCTCTGGGTGATCACCGATCGCCCGAGCGACCTGCCGGGATTCCTAGGTGCGCTCGAGCACGGCGCGGATGAGGTCGTGGTCGAGATCGCCCACGCCGGAATGCTGGACGAGCTCGAGGCGTACCTCGATCGCGCAGAACTCTCTCTCGAGTGGGCCTCATTCCCGATCCGGCGGGTAGTGAGCGCCGGTATGGGCGATCGCGTGATCGTCGACACGACGTCGCTTCTGGCGCAGGACGAGGGACTGCTCGTCGGGAGCTCGGCCGCCGTGCTCCTGCACGTCGCGAGCGAAGCGATCGGCTCGCGTTACACTCGACCTCGCCCGTTCCGCGTCAACGCGGGAGCGGCGCACCTTTACACGCTACTCGCCGGTGGCGAGACGCGCTACCTCTCCGAGCTATCGGCCGGCGACCCCGTGCTCATCGCTCGACCGAACGGACCGGCACGCAGCGTGCGCGTCGGCCGCATCAAGATCGAGCGACGCCCGATGACGCTCATCGAGATCGAAGAGCAGGGCCGTGGGTTCACGACATTCCTCCAGGAGGCCGAGACCGTCCGCGTGAGCACGACCCAGGGACCGGTCGCGACGACCGATATCGCTCCCGGAGCCTCGATCTGGGGGATCCGGGCACCGGCGGCTCGCCACCTCGGAGTCGAGATCCACGAGTCGATCGAGGAGCGATGAGCGGGCCGAATCCGCTCGTCATTGTGACCCTGCCGGATCGAACGATCGACGCGGCGCGCGCCCGCCTATCGACCCTATCGGGTCGGGGAGTCGACCTCGCGGAGATTCGGGTCGACCGCTTGCGCCCCGACGAACGAGCTCGGCTCGGTGAGCTGTTCCCGTCCTCGGTCGCTCTTCTTGGGACCTATCGCTCGCGCAGCGAGGGCGGAGAGGGGAACGACCTCGGTGCCGAGCGCGATGCGGTGCTCGATCGGCTCTCGGCCCTGCCGTTCCGATATCTCGATCTCGAACGTCGAGCGGATGCAACGCGGATCGGCCGCGTCGCGGCGCGGGCCGGTCCGCTCGCGTTCGTCGTTTCCGCTCACCTTCCCGATGGGGCCTCGCTCGGCGACATCCGAGCGGCGATCGCCGACGCCCCTCCCGACGGCTCGCTGACCAAGGCCGTGGTCCCCGCGACGATCGACCGATTCTACTCGGAGATCCGCCCCCTCGTCGCGGACGACCGGCTTCGCGGGACGCGATCCACGCTGCTCACCACGGGTGGCTCGGGACCAATCCTGCGAGCGCTCGGGCGCCACTTCGGACTCCCGCTGGTCTTCGCCGCCCCCCCGCTCTCTCCCGCCCCGCCCGAACCTGCCGAGGTCGTGGAGCCCTCTCAGATCCCGGTCGACGCGCTCACGAGCTATTGGCGCCAGGAGGAGCGCGGGCGCCTCTTCGGCGTGCTCGGCCACCCGGTCGGACACTCCGCCTCGCCCGACATTCACAATCGCTGGTATCTTGCGGAGGAGCGACCGGCCCTCTTCGTCGCGCTCGACGTCGCCACGCTCGAGGAGCTGCGTCACTCCCTGCTCCCGCTCCACGACGATGGGTTCGCCGGATTCAGCGTCACTCACCCGTGGAAGGAGGCGGCGCTCGAGCTGGCCGCTCGGGCGAGCGATGACGCGCGTGCCTCGGGCTGCGCGAACGCTCTCACGTTCGAGGACGGCGCCTGGGCCGCGGACAACTTCGACGTCGAGGCGTGCCGCCGCCGAGCGAGCGAGCTCCGAGCGGCGCACCGGTGGGCCGGGGACGAACTGCTCGTATTGGGCGCGGGCGGCGCGGCTCGGGCGACGTTGCTCGCGGCGCGCCAACTGAAGGTCCCCGCGCGGATCCTCGCCCGCGATCCGGGCGCAGCGAGGCGTCTCGCGCGGGAATTCGGAGCCGAGGTCGAGCCGGAGGGATCTCGCCCGGCTTCGCTGGTCGTCCACGCGACCCCCTCGGGGCGCTCCGGGACCGATGCGCTCAGCGTCGATTGGGAGCCCCATGTTAGGCCGGGGACGTTCTTCCTCGACTTCGTCTATCGTCCCGACCACGACGAGCTCGCCCGCCGCTCCCGGGCCCGAGGAGCGCACTACGAGGACGGAGGGCGGTTGCTCGTCTATCAGGCGGTCGAGGCTCATCGACGCTGGTGGGGGGAGCGACCGGCGCTGGCCCTCATCGATCGCGCGCTCGAGGGGGTCGGATGCACGGCGTGATGGAGACGTTCGGCGCAATCACCTTCGTGAACGCTCTGCCGTGCGGGATCGGGGCGGCCGCGGGCGTCGATCTGCCCGTCCGCGTGGACGCGAGCGTCGAGGAGCGGACCCGAAGCCGCGCCCCAACGATCACCGTGCGGGACGGCGAGCCGACGGCGCTCGTGTCGGCGGCGGCGGAAGAGGCCGTTCGCCGCTACGGGAGCGGACGCGCTCTAGGGGTCGAGCTCGAGATCCGCTCGCACATCCCTGCCGCGCGAGGCCTCAAGAGCTCCTCGGCGGTGAGCGCGGCCGTGGTCGGCGCGACCGCGCGGGCGCTCCAATGCGACCCCGACCCGATCGAACTGGCCCAGATCTCCGCGGACGTGAGCACCCGCGTAGGACTGAGCGCGACCGGAGCATTTGACGACGCCTGCGCGAGCCTGAGCTCCGAAGTGATCCTCGCCGATAACGCTCAGCGCACCATCCTACGACGGTGGCCCTTCCCCGCGGATCTCGAGGTCCTGCTTTGGATCCCTTCGAAGGAGCACGCCCCGAGCCCGAAGTGGGCGAGCGCTTTCCGGGCCCGAGCGGCGGAGGGCTGTCGGGCGGTCGAGGCCGCGCTGGACGGTGACCTCTTCGAAGCGATGCGGAGGAACACCGCCCTCGTCGAAGGAGTGATGGACTACCCGTACGAGCGCATGCGGGAGCGGGCCGTCGGCGCGGGCGCGGCGGGGTGCGGCGTCTCGGGACTGGGGCCGACGGTCGCGTTCCTCACGCCCTCCTCACGGGTCGGCCGGGTCGTGGACGGTCTCCCCCGCGACGGAGCCGAAGTCCGCCGGATCGGTTCCCGAACGTCGGGCGTCGGGCCGGAGGTCGCGCGATGATCCGCACGATCGCCCCAGGGATCGCCCGAGGGAGCGTCCGCGTGCCGGGATCGAAGAGCTACACGCATCGCGCGCTCGCCCTCGCCTTCGTTGCGGGAGCTCCGCTCACGATCGCCCATCCGCTCGACGCGGAGGACACTCGGACCACCGCGGCGGCGCTTCAGCGGCTTGGGGCTCGCGTCACGTGCCGGGCCTCAGCCTGGCACGTGCGACCACCGAGCGGATCGTCGACCCGGCGGACGACGATCGACTGTCGCGAGTCCGGGACGACGCTCCGTTTGATGACCGCGCTCGCAGCGACCGAGCATCGACCCGTGAGGTTCGTCGGCCGCGGGCGCCTTCCGCTCCGACCGATCTCCGCGCTCCTCCGTCCGCTCGAGTCGCTCGGCGCGCGCATCCGTTACGAAGCGAATGAGTACGCGCTGCCCTACACCATCGAGGGGCCGATCCAGCCCGGGCGCGTGCGCGTCGCGACGGAGGATTCTTCCCAACCGGTGTCGGGGCTCCTGCTCGCCCTCGCACGTCTCGAGGGAGTATCGGAGCTCGCTTTCGAGGGACCCATCGCCTCTCGACCGTACATCGACGCGACCGTCGCCTGGATGCGCTCGCGAGGCGTTCGCCTCCGCGCGCGGGGCCGAGGGTTCGAGG
>JBOGRR010000051.1:0-9172 GCA_050749765.1 Thermoplasmata archaeon
GGATGATGATCTCGGGGTCGCTTAGGAGCGCCGCGGCGATCACGATGCGCTGGCGTTGCCCCTTCGAGAGCCGACCCGTCTTGCGCTCCATCGGGGGTAGGTCGAGTTCGCTGATGAGCTCCTTGATGCGCGGGCGAGCATCCCGCAGGGGGATCCCGCGGAACTTAGCGACCATATCGAGGGTCTGCTGACCCGACTGCCATGCGTACGGTTCCGGTGACTCGATGACGGTCCCCACTGGCCACAAGGCGCGCTTGGGGGTCGACGCCACGTCGAACCCGTTGAGCAAGGCCCGGCCCACGGTCGGGCGGGCGAGGCCGGTCATCAGCTTGAGGGTCGTGGTCTTCCCCGCACCGTTCGGGCCAAGATAGCCGACCGCGCCCGCTCCCTCGAATTGGAACGTGGCGTCCTCGAGCGCCGTGAATGGCCCATAGCGCTTCGTCAGGTGACTCGCCTCAAGACTCGGCATCGTTCCTCCTTAGGTTTCCTCGCGATGGTAGAGCGTGAGCGCGATCGCGAAGAAGCTCGCCGCCCATATCGCCATGATCGAGACGGCCTGCCAGAACACGAACGCCGACGACGGGCCGGTGATCACGTTTGCAACGTTTTTGGAGGCGAACGGGTAGATCAGGAAGAACTGATAGCCGGGCAGGAACCCTACGATGAGCCCATTCGCGATCTGGAACGCCACCAGGAGCACGAGGAACGTCACGACGAAGCCGATCGCGGGACTCCGCGAGGTCGAGCTCAAACAGAACGCGAAGGAGAGAAATCCTGCGATCATTAGCGCGCCGAGCAGGAACGAGAGCCCGAGGCTCCACCAGGGGACGGACCCGAAGGAGTAGAACGCGAGTCCGCCGTAGATCGCAAAGAGGTAGAAGATCGCGAACGCGAACACGCTCGTCAGAAACGCGGCCGCGTATCGGCCCGAGAGCAGGACACTGCGGCGAATCGGCAGGGCCAGCATGAAGTAGCCGGTCTTCGACCCGAAATCTGCCGAGATCGCGTCGCCTCCGAAGAACGCTGCGGCGACGATCGCCAGGATCGGCATGAACCCGATGACCCCTCCCGTGTAGTCGGTCGCGGTCATCCCGAATGAAGTCTGGACCCAGCCCGCCCCCTTGATCGTCAGGGCGATCGAGATCCCGCCCCCGATGAGCACCACGATCCCGAAGATCACCCAGAAGCGGTACGTCCGGAAGTAGCTCTGGACCTGGGCGGCGAGGGCGACGCGGAACTGCTCCCAATCGGAGAGCACGGCTCGGGTCATCGCTGTATCGACTTCGATAGGGGTATATGACGGTTGTCCGCGCCGTGCGAGGTCTAGACGAGTCGGTACTCGCGACGGCGCGAATCCCCGAGCGACACCGACTCCTCGACCAGTCCCTGTCGGCGGAGAGACTCGAGGGCGCTCTGCACCGTCCGGCGGGGCAGTCGGGAGAGGCGGACGAGCTCCGTCTGGTCAACCCCGCGGTAGGACTCGAGCAGGAAGTAGAGGAATTTCGCCGCCGGAGGACCGTCGACGGCGCGACCGGATCGGATCGAGCCGAAGGTCTCGCCTCGGAGGCCTTGCCGCTCGGACGCGAGCGGGGCGACGGACGTGAGCGCCACGTTCCCGAGGTTGGTATCGGCGCCGAGCTGTCGGAGGAGCGCCATCTGCTGGCTCTCCATCGGCGCCTCGAGGATCAGCTCCTCGCGGGGGTGCTCGCCGATGATCGCGCGCACCCAATCCCACTTGATCTGGCCCTCTCCGTCGTAGATCCCGACCGAGCGACCAGACTCCCGGCTCTCGATGATGACCTTACGGGGGTGTTGCGCGCGAGCCCACCCGATCTGGTCGAGGGTTTCCTTGAGCGAGAGCTGCTGCTGGATGTCCTTCTTTCCGACCTCAATGAAGAAGTCGAGGCTCCGCCGGCGGATCTCCGTTCCGAGTTGCTCCATCTGGGCGCGCGACAGGTCGAGGATCCCGTTCGAGATCTCGACGATGTCAAAACCAAGCTCGCGCGCCTCGGTGATGAAGTCGGTCGCCCGATCGTGGAGCACTGCGTACTCGAGCAGGGTTCCCCCGGTCGAGACTTCGACCCCAAGATCGTGATAGAGTCGGATCCGCTCTCGAACTCGATCGCGCGAGAGGAGGAGCGGAAGGCCCCACCCGAGCTTCGCGACATCGATGTACGGCGCGAAGTCGGCGAGGTCCGTGGCGGCGAGGCGCTGCAGGCGGTCCAGCACGTGGGTCATCCCCGACGTGCGCGGGCGAGCCGGAATTGCGATCTCGCTCGGGAAGAACGTCCCAGTTGGCCCCGGAGCGCGAGCGCGTGCCTTCATGGTTCAATCGACCCCTCGAAGCAAGAAGTGAGCCGATGAACCACATAAAATGTTCGCATACCAATGAACTATACGCTGGTTTCGGACTTAGAGGGTCAGAATCCCCGCCAATACATCAGCGGGCCAGCGGTCCGGCGTGGCCGAGTGCTCGGCGATCCCGGGTCGGTTCGCGCGTGTTTCCCTTTGCCTCGGTCAACGTTGCAGGGATTCCACGGCTGAACCTCGCAGGACAGCTCGGGACTCTTCGAGGCCACGAGCTGCGCAGTATTGGCCCCGATCCCAGGAGCGCGAGCAACTTTCGTCCGATTGGGAGCCCGAGTGCGGGCGCGTCCGAGACTCCAGCAGAGAAGGTGGCTTCTCGCATCGCGGACCGAACAGTCCGCCCTGAGCGCATCTATCGCCCTCGTCGAGCGCGCGTCTACGGGTCGAGAGCCAGCTTTGCGTGAAACGGCGCACCGCATCGAACGCGGCTGCCGAAACTACACTGGGCCGTAACATGGTCGGTCGACGCGATGTGATGCAGTGGAGGCGAAGGCATAAAAGAGCATATGCGCATTCATATGTATGCCTTCCCATAACATCGCCGTGCAACGGGCGGTCTACGACGCACTGAAGAAGGAGCGGCGGCCCGGGGAGAGCTTCACTCGGCTCCTCGACCGGCTCCTCCACGAACGTGGGACCCTCGCCGATCTATCGGGAGCGTGGGGTCCCCGAGCCACCGGCGCCGACCGAGGGGTCCTCGCGGGGCTGCGCTCGGGAGGACACTCGTGAAGGGCCTCGATACGCCAGCCCTCCTCGCTCTCCTGCACGGCGAGGGTGCTACGAAGTCGATCCTCCGCTCCTGGGCCGGCGAGGAGCTCGCGACGACGGAGCTCAACCTCCTCGAGCTCACGGCGATCGCCCTCGGCGGATCGCCGAAGGGGCGCTCCGCGCGATTGGAGGCTCTGGGACGCCTCCGTCGCCGACTGACGGTCCTGCCGGTGGACTCGAAGGCACAAGCCTCCCTCGCCGCTCGGGGTGCGCCTTCCCGATCGGCCGCAGATCTGCTCCTGATCACCACATACGCGACGCTCGAAGGCGCGGGGTGTGCAGAAGTGCTCACCGGGGCGAAGTCCTCCACTCCCCCAGGTCATTGGAAACTCAAAGTGCGACGTCTCAGCAATAAACACACTAAGTAACGGTGAATACAGTTTTGATGTATCTTAGACTCTGTTACAACGACCCAGCAGGTAGTTGGCCCTGACGGAGAAGCGATTAGGGGCTCCTACGGCCACTTTCAGGCACGCCCCGCAGGAACATGCCCTCCGGGTCCGATCAGGTGAGTCTATCGAACATTGACTTCTAAGCAAATGTAGTATTGTATCTACATTTACTAATACTAAGATAACCGTCACCTAGTCGGGTCAACAGATCCACACTTGGCGAGGCTCCTGACGTAGAGCTGTATAACTGGAGTTATACGACCGTCTCTCCCGTCTCCTGTGACCTTGAACCTGCTCACTTTGATTCACTTGGCTCAAGAACTCCGATCGGGAGTCGTTGATCCCAGCCCCGGGTCACTTGGAGCCCGTGGACTTGTCGCGGTCCGGAGGGAAGCACGCCGCCCGTAGCGAGCCCGCCCCATGAGGTCGTGGAGGGCCGACCAGGTCGAGTCGGGAGCCTGACTTCGGCCCGGCATGTATCGCACCCTACTGTGTAATAGGAGAAACGTGACTCACGGTCCTGAGAATTGCAACGAGCTCCCCTTCCCCGGGGTGTGGATGGGACCGGTCTATAGAGGCCGTTTAACGAGTGCGTCAGAGGTCTTCGATCCAACACATACATATGCGTCTACATATGTATCGTTTGGTATCTGCCTCGGACTCGGGATGGGAGCAACGCCCTTGCCCATGAAACCAACAGGAGTGGGGCGAATCGAGCTCTATATCCGGCGGTCGTTCAGAACTCTATCACGGCCCCCGTTTCGTCGCGGTCCTGCCACCCGCCGCCGTCAGGGGCGGTCGTTGCGTGCTGCGCGCTGGACAGTCGACCCCTCGGGCTTGGCGCGACCTATCCGTATCAGCCGCGAGCCGCGCCACACTTTGAACAGTTCATGTCGCTCGCTTCCTCAAACGTTGCACCGCACCGACTGCAATAGCCGGCCGAAGATCGTGGATCCGAGCTTGCGACTGGGTTCGCCGATACAGGGCCTGGGCTCCCAGTGCCCACCGGAGCCGAGACCGACCCCGGCTCGGGGTCCGAAGGGGTCGTGCGGAACGGCACGGAACGTGTCGAGAGGTAGAGGATCGTACCTGCGAGCAGGACTACACACGCTCCGAGCGCGGCGTACCATCCGACGCCGGCCCCCCAAGTTATCGAGGCCCCGTTGTTGGAAGCGGATCCCCAGAATGATGAGCAGGGATTCGCGACTCCGCTCAAACACTCGTTCAGCGTGCTGCCGGTGTCGCGCCCGAGAAGCGTCGGCTGGCTGATCGAGGTCCCAATCGCAAGCCCGACCAGCACGAACGCTGACGGAACTCCCAAAGCCCCGACCCATCGAAAGTGTCGGGATCGCATCGGATAGCCGAAGGCGCCTAATGCGACGAACGCAGCACACGCCGCGGCCAGAACGATCGCGACGATCAGCGCCCCGAGGATTGCGGTATACAACGCGCCGACGTTGTTGAGATTGAACGAAGAGTACGCCGCGGTGAGCGAAGTGACCCCGTCGCAGCCCGAGGTACAGACGGCCATCAATTGCGTGCCGGCCAGAAAATTGAACGTGACGCTCGTACCGGTCCCTGTGGCGGTCTCGCCCCACCATGGCGTCCACAGAGCCACGAGTGCAAGGGCAAAGCCTGCCCCGACCAACCCGGTCGAGATCACTCGACCTCGGTCTCGCACTCGGATGCCCGAAGGCGGAGGAATGACGGGGGCCAGAGGAACGTAGACTGCAGGCGTGGCCCCACCCGCTTCGCGAAGCGCTCCGACGTTCGTGGCCGGGGGTGCATTGGAGGGGCCGGAGAGAGTGGCCAGCTCGGGAGGCACCGCCCCGGGGCCCGATTCGTTCGTCCCCGCGGGGGATGTCGGTGGGTCGCTGGAAACAACCACGTTCGACCCGGAGGACGCAGCTCCTCCGGGGATTTGAAACCGTCGTCGGTGACGGGGGCCTACCCCACCCCCCGCGCTCTTGCTCGGCGTCCGTAGCAAGGTTTTCAACGGGGCGACCCTGCGCGGACCATGGGCGAGTTACATTCGCAACTGACACCCGCGCTACAGAAGTTCCTGGAAGCTCAGAAGATCTTCTTCGTCGCAACGGCGCCGCTAAGTCCTCAGAATCACATCAATGTCTCGCCGAAGGGCCTCGATACGCTCCGGGTCATCTCACTCGCCGAAGTCGCGTACCTCGACCTTACAGGGAGCGGGAACGAGACGAGCGCTCATGTCTTCGAGAACGGCCGCATGACGCTGATGGTCTGCGCATTCCAGGGTCCTCCGAACGTCCTTCGCATTTACGGAAAGGGGACCGTTCACCTCCCGGACTCGGCGCGCTGGACGGAGCTCCGTCCGCGATTCCCCGACCTGCCAGGAGCGCGGCAGATCATCTCGCTCGCAATCGAGCGGGTCCAGACGTCCTGCGGGTACGCGGTACCGTTCTACGAACTGAAGGAGGAGCGTCAGATGCTCTCGAAGTGGGCTACGGTAAAGGGTCCAGCGGGGCTCCTCGATTACAAGATCGAAAAGAACTCCGTGAGCATCGACGGCCTGGCCACGCACTTCGGTCGGCGCAAGAAGTAGGTTCCACGAAGGCGTCCACCGATGCCCGGACTGGACGGCTGTCCAGCGTTTCGCTGATGCCCGAGACCCTCGCACTCCGCGGCTCTCTCGGGGAACGGGCCGAAGGGCCCCTTGTTCCCACTTGCGCATCGCGGGAGTGAGCCATATATTCCATCCCGGTCATTCTCACAATGTCCGGGAGTCTGTCAGGGCTCGGACGAGGACTTCGATGCTGAGCACGCAGGGCAAAAAGATCTGGATGGACGGCAAGCTCGTCGACTTCGCCGACGCGAAGGTCCACGTCCTCGGGCACACCCTGCACTACGGGGTCGGCGTCTTCGAGGGCATCCGGGCGTACCCCACTTCGAAGGGGGGTGCGATCTTCCGACTCGACGCTCACGTCAGGCGGTTCCTCGACTCGGCCCGCTTCTACCATATGCCCGTCCGCTGGTCCGCTGAAGAGATCGCGACGGCGATCGTGGAGACCCAAGCGGCCAACGAGATCCTTCCATCATACATTCGACCCCTCCTCTTCCGGGGGGACCCCGGACTCGGTGTGAAGAACCTCACCGGAAAGGTCTCTCTCGCCATCGGAGCCATCCCCGCGTCGAAATACCTCGGGTCGGGATCCGATGAAGGGGTCCGCGCGAAACTCTCCCCGTTCCAGAAGGCCGCATCGATCGCGATCCCGTCGTTCGCGAAGGCAGGCGGGAACTACATCAATAGCTACCTCGCCGGCGTCGACGCGCAGAAGGATGGCTACGACGAGGCGATCCTGCTCGACTCGGCCGGTCACGTCGCGGAGGGGACCGGGGAGAACATCTTCGTGGTCCGGGACGGTACGGTCTACACCCCGGGCCTCGAGTCGGACATCCTGCTCGGCGTCACAAGGAGCACGATCATGGAGATCGCGAAGGACCTGGGCCACTCGGTCGTCGAAAAGCCGATCTCGGTCAACGAACTATTGAGCGCGGAGGAAGCGTTCTTCTCGGGGACGTACGCCGAGATCGCGCCGATCCGCGAGGTCAGTCACTACGGGATCGGTTCCGGCAAGGTCGGCCCGATCACTCAGGAGATCTCGAAGGTCTTCTACCGCGCCGTGCACGGGGAAGAGCCCCGTTACGAGAAGTGGCTCACGCCCGTGCCGATGCTGGCGGCGCCCGTTTCGCGCTCCCGGCGCTGAGCGAGCGCTTGGAGGTCGCCGTGCCGTTCCCACCCTCGGTCCGCACTCTACCTCGAACCACGCTGCGCGGCATCGACGTCTACCTTCACGACGACGGAAAGTCGCAGGTACTTTTCATGGAGCTTCCGAAAGGTCGAGATCCGATCGAGGTACCGACCCACACGCACGACGTCGAGTGGGGCTTCGTCGTCGAGGGTGAGATCATCATGACGATCGACGGGCGCGTCGAGTCCCATGGTCCGGGCGCGCCGCACCTGATCCCGGCACAAGTTCCCCACAGTTTCCGGTTCATGCCGGGGACCTCGAGCGTACACTACTTCATCGAACGACGGGTTCCCCCGCCGGACACGGGCGCCTAGGTCTTCGAGCCCGGGGCGCATTCGGCGTGCTTCGGGGCGTGCTGGGAGGGATCCGGTCGCCACACGAGTTCGATCTTGACCCCCGCGGGTCCGCGGAGATAGAGCGAGCGGGAGTCCTCGCGCTCCTTCTCCCCCGTGATCACCACGCGTGCGCGCTGGACCCGGCTCTTGAGCCCGGTCCACTCACTGACGCGCAGGGCGATGTGGTCGATACCGCCGAGAGCTTCCCCCTCTTTCGCGAGGTGGAGGCCGAGCACTTGGTCGCCGAAGAGAAGGTAGCAGTGGTCGGTCCCGTCTCCCAAGAGATCCATGCCCAATTGCTCGACGAAGAAGCGCCGTGCCTTTTCGAGATCCTTGACTCGAAGATCGATATGATCGTAGCCGACCAGGCCGAACTCTCGCGGTGGGGACTTCATTACTAGCTCGGGTCTCCGTCGGGAGAGTGCTGGGGCCGTATTTGGGCGCTCTGCTACCATCCCGGGGACCCGATGGTAATCGGAACCGACCCACCGAGCCCTAGCCCAGTCGCGGGGCCGCCAGAGAGCCGGCCCTATTCGCTCGGCGTAAACCGCCCTTCCGTCATGCGCGTACATACTAATACGGGGTCCTCGTCCCAGGTTCCAAAGTCCTATGGCCGTACCAACGATGGCAGCGAGTGTCGGAGCGAAAACGCGACGCTACTGGGGATCGTTCGTCCTTGCCCTCGTTGGGGTGCTCATCTTCGGCGCTTCCTTCGTTCTGTCTTGGGTCCACCTCAGCGCGAACGGTGCGACAGGAGACATCTGGATCTACAACTGGGCTTGCGTGTCGTTCTCAGGGTCCACCATCTGCGCAGCGGCCGGTAGCTCCGGTGCGACGTGGCCGCTCGCGAACACCGTTGCCGAGTACCTTCTCTTCGCGGCAATCGCTCTCGGGGTCCTCACCTTCATATTTGCGGCCGTCGGTGGCAAGTCCACGGCGACCGTCGCGCTGGGTGGCCTCGGATTCATCCTTGGCATCAGTGCGCCGCTGTTGTTCCTTGGCTACAGCTACTACTCGAACTGGATCGGGGACGGCGGCCTCTTCGCGAGCCCTCAGACCGCAGGTACCGGGTGGTACCTCGCTATCGTGGGAGCGGTCTTCCTGCTAATCGCGATGCTCTTGGCGTGGTCGAAGGGTAAGGCGAGCACGGTCCCCCCTGCCCCCGCGATGTCGGCCCCGCCGGGTCCGATGACCCCGTAGCGGACCTCACGGGACCCGCGGCGGCGAGCCGGGGTCTCTCGCGGGCCGACCGCGCCAGATGCGGCGCGCAGCGGCTCGATAGAGAGTCTCGGAGGAGCCATGGGCGATCGATCCGCTTCGAACGTCGCGCCACCGCTGTTCGTGCGGTAGCGCGTTCGAGTATCCAGCGCCACCGTGGAACTGGATCGCATGATCGAGCACGCGCAGCGCGATCTCCGTCGCCATCGCCTTCGCGAGGGCGGTGTCGAGGTCGGCCCGTAGACCGCGTGAAATTCGTTCAAGCGCCCGCTCTACGTAGAGCCGGACCGACTCCATCTCCCCCCAGTCC
>JBOGRR010000052.1:0-9132 GCA_050749765.1 Thermoplasmata archaeon
AGAGTACGAGGGTCAGAGGAGGAGAGGAGAGGGAGGTAGTAGTCGCAGCGTAGGGTCTCCATGTATTCGAAGTAGGAGGCGTGGTTGAGATGATCGAGCACGTCGATGTCGTGGTAGGGTATCGGAAAGCGGCGTTGGACGCGCCAGTGGACCGGAGGCGGGGGGCTCTCAGGCGGCATCGGTCCGGTAGCGGAGATGGGCCATATATGGACGCTCGCGGTGCCCGAGGCAGTAGGCCTTCCATGCCCTCGGAACCTCGCCCCGAAGCGCGTGCGCCCGCAGTTTCCACTGGAAATGGAGGGGTGGGGGTGGCCACCCCGACACTCGCGCGCCCCGGTGAGATGGCCGACGTGGTGCGCCAAATCCGCGCCACGGTGCGTCATCACTCCGAGCGCTTCGAATCCGCGATCCCGCTCATCGCGAGCGAGAATCTATTGAGCCCCTACGCGAAGGAGCTGCTGATCAGCGATCTCCATTCGCGCTACGCGGAGGGGCTGCCCGGCGAGAGGTACTACGAGGGGAACGAGGACGTCGACCGAGTCGAGAACCAGTGCCTCGATCTCGCGCGGCGACTATTCCGATGTTCGTTCGCCGACGTACGCCCGATCTCGGGGACCGTCGCGAACCTCGCCGTGCTCAAGGCGCTCGCCGAACCGCACGATCTTGTCGGCACGAGCCGACTCGCGGACGGCGCCCACATCTCGAGCGCGGCGTTCGGCGCGTTCGGCCTGCGGGCCGTGAAACCGGTCTATTACGCGTGGGACGCGGAGCGGATGACGATCGACGTCGCTCGCACGCGCGAGATCCTGCGAGCGACCCGCCCGAAGCTCTGCCTGTTCGGGCTATCGCTCTTCCTCTTCCCGATGCCGATCGAGGAACTTCGCCCGACCCTCGAAGAGATCGGCGCGCGAGGGTGGTACGACGCGGCCCACGTCCTCGGGCTCATCGCGGGCGGGCAGTTCCAGGACCCGCTGCGCGAGGGGTGCCAGGTGATCTCCGCCTCGACGCACAAGACGCTCCCCGGTCCGCAGCACGGAATCCTGCTCGGTGACGGCCTCGACGCCGAGGTCTCGAAGCGCCTCCAATCGGGCGCCTTTCCGGGGGTGACGAGCAACCACCACCTCCACACGATGGCGGCCCTCGCGGTGAGCCTCGCCGAGCACCTCGAATTCGGCCGCGACTATGCCCGACAGACGATCGCGAACGCCCAAGCGCTCGCCCAGGCCCTGCACGAGCGCGGCTTCAACGTGCTCGCGGAGCCGCTCGGGTTCACCCGCTCGCACACGATCGCCGTTCGCGTCCAGAACGAAGGAGGGGGCGAAGCGGTCGCCCGCAAGCTCGCGGACGCCGGGATCATCTCGAACAAGAACCTCCTGCCGGGCGACGCGAGCCCGAAGCATCCGCAAGGGATCCGGCTCGGCTCGCCCGAAGTCACGCGGGTCGGCATGCGCGAGAAGGAGATGGTCCGCATCGCGGAGCTCTTCGACGGCCTCCTCCATCGGGGACGGTCCATCGAGGAGACCCGCCAGGCGGCGGCAGAACTCAAGCGCGGATTCACGACGGTACAGTACTGCTTTGGCGCCGGCGAAGCCGCCTACCGCTACTACGATCTCGTGGGTCGGGAACCGGGCTGAGCCCCGAGCCGGAACTCCCGCACCGTCCGGTGGAGCGCTCCGTTTCGCCCGAGCCGGCTCTCCCGGAGGAGGAGGGCACCGACGACGATCGAACGCGGGGTCGCGGGTCGTCGTGCGTCCTCGATCAGGCGTCGTGCCTGTTCCCGGTCTCGGGCCGAGCGGATGCGCCTCCACGTCACGTGCGCGACGAACGGGCGGGGGTCTCGGGCGACCCCGGCTTCCTCGAGCGCCGCGTCGAGCCGACGATGGAGCTCCTCGAGCTGCGTCGACCCGTCGCCGACCCCGATCCACACGATCCTCGGAGCGCTCTCGGTCGGGAACGCTCCGACGCGATCGAGCGCGAGCTCGAACGGCGCGAGCGCTCGGACCGCTTCGGCCCCCGCTCGCTCGAGCTCCGGCACGCGCGCGGGATCGACCTCGCCGAGAAAGCGCACCGTGAGATGGGGTGGCGCTTCCGGGTTCGAGCTGGTCGCCGCCTCCTCGTCCCACGGCGGGAGCTCGGGGGTCTCCACCGCGTAGAAGAGCCGCACGGTCCCCGGTCCCGAGGGTCGAAGGGATCGCGGCCCTTAGCTTCACGGCGCCGCGGATGCTATGCGCTGCGGCTTCGCGGCGGGGAGGGTCCAGACCTGAGCGCGCCCGGGAACGAGAGCGTTCGCTCGCAGGATCGCGCGGATGCGTCGGGCCCGGGCCGGTTCGCTCACGAGGAAGAGGGTGAAGGCGTCCGCCTGGCGCGCCTTCGCGAGCCCATGACGGATCCGCTCTGGACGCTGCGCTCCGCTGACCTCCGCCTCGACGTGGACGTTCCGTCCCCCGAAGAACCTCCAGGCCCATCCCGCGCGCACCTCGTCGAGCAGACGCGCGCGCTCGTGCGGGGTCGCCGACGGGCCGCCCGCCGGCCAGAGGTCGATGCGCGCGTCGGGGAGCGTCGTGTCGAAGCGACCCTGCCGAACGATCTCCAACCGGCAGCCGCGGCGGGCGAGCAGTCGCTGGGCGACGGCGATGAGGTTGCGGTGCTCTCCGCTCTCGCGCACGGCGCCGCTCGCCCGGTGCGAGCCGAGCGTCTCAACTCCTCGGGTGCCGAGCCGGAGCGACGGCGCTCGACCCACGATCCACTGACGACGGATCGCTTCGGCGAGCCATGGCTCCATCTCGGCGACCTCGAGGACGGGCGCGGTCAGCGTCGCGGCGCGCTCGAGGAGTGCCTGGGGCGCAAACCCCTCCGCCCCCTCCTCGAGCCCCTGCGCCGCGAGGAGCAGGCGGACCAGTCGGGATTCCCCTAGGAGATCGGGTGACGGTGGCTCGCCCGCCGCCTCTTTCTGCGCAGCGAACTCCCGGCGACCGCGCTCGATCGCAGATCTCCACGTCGAGGACGGGTCCGTCGTGGGTGGCGCGGCGAGCGTGATCCGTTCGCACCGCCCGCCGAAGTAGAGTCCGGTCCCCAAGGGGATCTCGGAGAGCTCCCGCTCGAACTCGGGGGAGCGGCGACCCAGCCACTCGGCGGTCGATCGCGCGTTCGTCCGCGGGACCCGAAAGCACACGTGCGTGCGGACTGACCCCGCGAGCGCCGACTCGACCTCGCGTCCGAAGCGGCCGGGGTACTGCGTAGCGACGAGGGCGCGGATGCCGAACTTTCGCCCCTCCGTGACGATCTCCGCGAGCAGACGCGGGGAGATCGCTTGCGCTTCGTCGATCAGGAAGAGGAGGGGCTCGTCGCCGGGGACCGAGCGCGCGGCGGCATCGAGATAGATCCGTGTCCAGAGCAGGCTCGCCGCGAACGCCGCCCCTTCCGGGCCGATCTCCGCGAACGGAAGACGCACGACGAGCGACCGTCGTTCGGAGAGGATCTGTGCGATGGGGAGGGGGGCCGCGCGCGGGGCGAGCAGATCGCGCAGTCCCGGAACGACGGTCACCTTCGCGAGGCGGGCCGCCGCGGGCCAGAGGAAGTCGGGGTGGCGTCGCACGACCGGGGCGAGCTCCTCGAGGAATTGGGCGAGCTCGGGACGACGCGTCTTCGCCCTCGCCGCCTCGCGCCGGTCGGCCGAGCCGAGGAGCGCGGCGAGGTCTACGATCGATCCTCCATCCTCTTGGACGAGGCGAACGAAGGCGTCGAAGATCCGCTCCAGGCGGAATCCCCAGTAGATCTCCTCGCCGTCCGCGGTGAGGCGCTTGAGCGCGGCGACGAGGTGCGCCGCTGCGCGATCATCGATCCCACCATCGCTTCCGCCGAGGAGATCGAACCCCCGGACCGGTGGTTCGGTCACATCGACCAGGACGAGGCGTGACCGGTCGGCCGCGGTGAGCCGTGCGACGAGCGCGGGACCGAGGTCCCCGTGCACGTCGATCGCTACGACCGGGCGACCGCGCGCGATCGCCGCACTGCCGACCTCCGCGAGGAAGGAGGTCTTACCGGACCCCGAGGCGCCGAAGACCGCGGCGTGGCCCGCACCCCAGTCGATCCCCCGGGCGGGGCGCGGCGGTCGGGGGATGTCGACGGTGGCCGCGAGCCGATCGACCGGCAGCTCGACCCACGCTCCGGGGGGAACCCCTCGAGTCGAGCCGCGCGCCCAGGGGCGTCGGGACCGCCAGCGAGGGGTGAGAACCGAGCGGCCCGACCGGCCGATACGCGCGCTCCAGTCTTCGGCGACCCGTGCGCCGACTTCGGCGAATCGGCGCCGGAGCGAGCCCGCCTCGATGCCCCGAAGACGGAATCGACGGGCGACCGCTACGCCCCGCCGAGGCAACGGGACCCAGAACGTCTGCACGGTGACGCGACGTAAGTAGAGGAGCGGTAGCTCGAACGTCGGCATCGGAGCGAGCGTCTCGACCGTGGGTACGCGCTCGTCGCGCGCCGAGGAGATGAAGACCCCGAACGCCTCGGTCGGATCGGCCGCGGGGGGCATACCGCTCCCTTCCGCGGTCGAACTCCCGGTCTTGCGCCGGGCCGCCGCGGCGTCGATCAGGCTCGAAGGGCGGGCGACGACCCGCACCCGATCGATGCCGTACTCTTGTTCAAAGACCACTCCCGCCGGGGGCGCGGCGCAGCTCAGCGCGCGCGCGAGCGGGCCCGCGAGCTTCCCGAGCTCGTCTCCTTCGACGCTCCATGCGACCCCTCCGTTCCCTCGCGGCATCTTCGGTGACCGCACGCGCGGTCGCGCCGACACCGAACGCTCAGGGGGAAAACCATGCCCAACTGGTGGGGGATGGAAGGTGGGTCTAGTTCTCCCCAGGAAGCCAGAGTTGGCTGTCGCCGAACTCGTGCCAGAGGTAGCCCGCATCGACAGCGACGCGATACGACCGGCGCACGAGGTCGGGCCCCGCGACCGAGTACAGGAGTGCGAGGTGCGTGGTCGCGGGGTCGTGAAAACCGGTCAGCAGGGCGTCGAAGGATACGGGCGGTCGACCCGGGTGAACGAAGAGCCGCGTGAACCCGCGCGCCGCGACGACCCGGCCGTGGCGGACGGCCGACTCGAGCGCGCGAACGACGGTGGTCCCGACCGCGATCACTCGGCCGCCCGCGCATCGCACACGCTCGATCGCATCGGCGGCGATCGACGGGACCTCGAACGGTTCCGGATAGAGCGCGGTCGATTCGACCGGGGAGCGTTCGACGTCCAGGCTCGAAACCCCGGTGTGCAAGGTGATCGAGGCGAGCCCGACCCCTCGAGCGCGCAGCGCGCGGAGGACGCGCGGGCTGAACGGGCGTGCCGCGCTGGGCATTTCCGCGCTCCCGGGAGAGGTCGCGAAGATCGTCTGATACCGGTCGGGCGGGTACTCCCGGTCGAGGTGGGCGTAGCGGATCGGCCGGCCCGCGGAGCGCATCGCGGGGCCGAGTTCCGAGGCGAGCGAGAGGAAGAGGAGCCGAGGTAGGCCCGGATAGTGGGCGACGACGCGGGCGGAGACGCCGGCGAGATCGACGATCGAGCCCGGCTCGAGCGGCAGCGGACCCGGCAGCGCGTCCGAGCGTCGGGGCTCGGCGAGCCACAGCCGCGGCGCATACTCGGTGGAGAGGTGTACTCGGAACTCCCCGAGCGCCGCGGAGCGCGCGGGAAGGGAGGCGGGTAACGTCGCGCTCGCGTTGACGACGAGGAGATCGTGGGGACGCAACCACTCCGCGAGGTCGAGGAAGCGCGCGTGATGGTCTCCGGCTCGGGTGCTGACGAGCAAGCGCACCTCGTCTCGCGCGAGCCCTCGATCCTCCGGCGGCCGGGTCGCTTCGAGGTCTCGCGGTCGATCGAAGAGGAGCTCAGAGAGGTTCACGGGGAGACCTCCCAGCGTTCCGCCTGGGCGCGAAAGCGCTGCCCGCTGACGGCCGGGCCCGGTTGATGGAGCAGCCAGGCAAAGAACGGGAGAGTCACGTCGGGGACCGGTCGGTCGGAGATGTCCTCGCCCGGGTACGCGGCCTGATTCAGGGCGGTGCGTAGATCGCCGGGGTCGACGCTCACGACGGTGATCCCCTCGCCCCGGAGCTCGTTCGCGAGCGTGCGGCTGGCGAGGTCGAGGGCCGCTTTGCTCGCGCCGTACCCGCCCCAACCCGGGTACCCACCGAGAGCGGCATCGCTCGATATGTTGACGATCCAGCCGTGCGCCCGGGCGAGCGAGGGCCGTAGCGCTTGGACCATCGCGATCGGCGCGATGACGTTCGTCGCGTAGACGTGGGCGAGGGCTTCGAGGGGATAGCCCGCGAGCCCGGGGAGAGGGGACGGACCGAGCTCGCTCGCGTTGTTGACCAGCAGATCGAGCGCGCCGTCGGATTCGACGCTCGCTCGGATCGCGGAGCGGTGGACCGGATCGTTCACGTCTCCCGCGAGCGCGCGGACCCGGACGCCGTAGGATCGCACGGAGTCGGCGAACGCGTTCAGATCGTCCGCGCCGCGGGCGGTCAGGAGGAGATCGTAGCCCGAGCCGGCGAGGAATCGAGTGAGGGCGGCCCCGAGTCCCCGGCTCGCCCCCGTCACGACCGCGCGGGGCGTCACGGGCGCCCCTCCTCGCGGCCTCGGATCCAGAACCGGCAGACCCCGTCGCCCGCCACGACCCGATGGCTCACGCTGACCCGGGCGCGCAGGAGCGACTCGAACATCCGGCGTTCGGTCTCGCACGCTTCCGGATACCGGCCCGCGAGGGCGAGGATCGGGCAGTTGTGCTCGCGCAGCTCGATACCGGAGGCACGACGCGCCCCGACCTCGGCCATGTACCCCTCCTCCGTGCGAACGTGGGCGAGCTGCTCGACGCGTCCGCCCAGGCTCGGTGCGTCGAGGCGGGGGCGATCGCGATCGGCGACGTCGTGCGCGCGGCTCTGCAGGAGCTCTACGACCGCCGGTCGACCGAGACGCTGCTCGATGAAACCGAGCGCGCACTGCGACACTTCCGCGTAGTTCTGCGGGAACAGGTCTCTGGAACCCTCGCTGAGCCGGAAGCAGACCGCGGGGCGCCCGACCGCTCCGCGGCGGAACGATCGCTCGACCCAACCGTTCGACTCGAGATGCTGGAGGTGGACGAGCGCCGCGGCTTTCGAGATCCCCGCGGCGTTCGCGATCTCTTCGAGGCTCGAGCGCGGAGCGCGCTTGAGCTCGAGCAGGATCGTCCGCTTCGCTCCGGCGAACGCACGTGCGGCGGAGTCGTTCTCGAGAGCGACCATCGAGCTTAGCGACGGGCCCGATGTTTATACACTGTCTCATTGACAAATATGAGGAACCCTCCACGGGGCGGTGGAGGGGTTATCGTGCAGGGCCCGCTCCGTTCCGACCGATGGGGAAGCGGCGAAGGGCGGTCGACGACCGGGTCGCGACCTCGCTTCGACCCACGAATCCGGTGCGCTTCCCGCGCCGAAAGGACGGTCTCGAATATGCGACGCGCTCGATGATCCGGGCTCCCCGGGGGGAGAGCATCTGGCGCGCGTGGGGTCCGCCCGAAAATCCATGGCCGCTCGGCGTCGCGGTGCGGGGGACGCGGTGGCGCGTCGAGGCCGAGGGGGTCGACCGGGCCACGGCCCGAGAAGCCGCACGCCAACTCTTCAGCCTCGAGCACGATCTACCGTCGTTCTATCGCCAGGTCCGCAACGAACCCGTGCTACGCGGATGCGAGCGGCGTTTTCGCGGCCTAAGGCTTCCCCGCGACCCGACGCTCTACGATGCGCTCCTGAATGCGGTCATTGGCCAGCAACTTTCCGTGAGCGCGGCGAACTCGCTGAGAGCCCGCCTGCTCGAGGCGACCGATGCGTTCCTCCAGTTCGAGGGGATGCGGCTCCCCCATGCACCGTCCCCGAGATCGCTTAACCGTCTCGGGGTCGACGGGATGCGCCGGGTCGGGCTCAGCCGAGCGAAGTCGGCGGCGCTGCTCCACCTTGCGAAGGGGCAAGCCGAGGGTCGGTTCTCCTCACTCGAATTCCGAGACCTCTCGAGCGAAGCGGCGATCGAGCGGCTCGATGTCGAGCCCGGGATCGGGCGATGGACCGCGGAGAACGCGCTCCTGCGTGGAGTGGGACGGACCGACCTCTTCGTGGCGGGCGACCTCGGGTTGCGCGTCGCGCTCGCCGAGTACGGCGTTCTGCCTCGCCACGCTCCGGAAGAAGCGGCGCGGGCGTGGGCCGAGGAACACTACCCGGGATGGGGGAGCTACGCAACCGTCTACCTATGGAAAAAACTCGTCACGGAGACGCGCGAGGGGGTGGGTTGAAGGACCCCTCGCACGCCTGAGACGTGGTGCCGTCCCCTGGTGGCGATGTGGAAGGGTCCTTCGGGGTGGTTGCAACCGAAGAGGGGGCGTCGCGCTATTTCAACCGCCCAGGGGGAGGTCGCGAAACGCCTCCTCGAGGGGTGTCGCGTTCAACGCGCGCGGTGCGCTTCGGGATCCGGCAGCCCGACCCGAGGGAGCTCCCCTTGGATCACGGGCGTCGCGGAGCGACGGGTCGCGTTCGCACGTGCTTGTGCCTGGGTGCGTGGCACGAGCCAGCGCTCTCCCCAGATCCGCAGTTCGCGGGCTGCCGGCGACAGGCTCAGCCCCATCTCGGTGAGCGAGTAGGTGACCGAGAACGGACGAGTGCTGATGACGTGGCGCTGTACGACCCCTTGACCCTCCAGGAACTTGAGGGTCGCGCTGAGCGTCTTTGCGTTGAGACGAGGGTTCGAGCGGAGGATCTCGCTGAAGCGCTGCGGTCCATCGAGCAGACGGTGGATGATCGCGAGCCGCCACTCGGTCCCGATCACGCCGACCGCCGCAAGGACCGGGCACAGGGAGCGGCCCTGGCTGTCGCAGACCTCGATTTCGGGGGAAGCGACCGTGGGGGTGATCCGGGATCGAGAACGTTCCATGGGTCCCTCTCCCTAGCAGGGCGCGCGGACCTCATATAGTTACTGTGTGGTATTAGGTGGCCTCAAGTTACCAAATCACCATGATTTACCGTCCCGCGTCAGCTTCGACCCTGAGTCGAGCGTACCTTTTTGGCGGGCGACGCTCCCAAACTTCTCCTCATGGCGCTCCGTCGGACGCATCTCGAGCTCTC
>JBOGRR010000053.1:0-8947 GCA_050749765.1 Thermoplasmata archaeon
TCGCGACATGGGAGGGATCCACCGCCTTCACCTCGATCCCGTCCTTGGAGACGGTGAGCTTGACCTCCGAAACGAGCGTCGAAACGACCTCGACGAGCTCCCGAAGGACCTCCGTGCGGATCCGAGCCTTGAACATCGAAGTGCCTCGGCGCGCGCCTACGCCCCCCCCCTCTAAAAAGGTGCCTACCTCGGCGGCTACCGGCGGGCTTTTGCCGCAGCTCGCTTCGGCGCCACGGTGACCGAACTCGCCTATCTCCCCACGATCGAGGACGCCTATGTCCGCGAGTTCCGCGCGCGCATCCTCGCGCGGCCCCCGGGGGGCGTCGTCCTCGACCGGACGTACTTCTACCCGACGGGGGGCGGCCAAGCGTGCGACCGGGGCACGATCGCCATCGCGGGAGGGAGGGCCGTCGAGGTCGTCGACGTCGCGAAGCGGGCCGGCAGCGTCGTCCACCGACTTCGGGGTCCTCCCGAAGCTCTCGCCGGGCTCCAGGTGGGGGTGGACGTCATCGGGCGCATCGACTGGGAGCCTCGCCACCGTCACATGCGACTGCACACCGGCCAGCACTACCTCAGCGCGAGGATCTACGCCCTCTACGGCATTCGGACGCGCCACGCGACCATGCGCGAGCGGGAGGCGACGCTGGATCTCGAGTCCCCGCTCCCCGAGGGGGCGCTTCCGGAGCTCGCGGAGGTCGCTCGCCGATGGGCCGAACCCCCACGCGCGGTCTCCGTCCTCAGCCTCTCTCGCGCCGAGTGGGACCGAGCCCCCGGCGCTCGTTCCGGGCTCGTCCCGCTCGCCCCGGGGGTCGACCCGGTCCGACTGATCGAGATCGCGGACGTCGACCGGTGCCCGTGTGGCGGCACGCATGTGCGTTCGACCCTCGAGCTCGGCGCCGTGGCGATCCACGCGCCGGTCGCCCCGGCGGCCGGGGGAGGTCGCCTCACTTTCGCGTTGACGGACGGACTTCCGCCCAGCGCGAACGCGTGATCCCGTAGACGAACACGTCGTGCCAACTCCCGTGATGGAGGAGCGCGCGGGCGAGTCGGCCCTCCGGTAGGAGACCGAGCTTTTCCATGAGCCGCTTCGACCCGATGTTCTCAACGTCGCACGTGGCCCCGACCCGCTCGATGTTCGAGCGCGCAAAGACGTGGTCGATCAGGAGTTCGACCGCCTCGGTCCCGTAGCCGTGGCCGCGTTCGCTCGACCGACCGAGGACATACCAGACGTCCACGTACTCGAGCACGGGGTGGGCGAGATAGTGGCCCACACACCCGAGTAGCTGGTGGTCCTCGCGCCGCTCGATCGCGAAGCGCGGAGCGAGGGATCGAGGATCGCCATCCGCCGTCCGTACAGACTCGGAGAACGCGTCGAACGTGTCGGTCTCGTAGCGATCGAACGGCGCGACGAGTTCGGGGTCTTGGTACCACCGGTAGAGCGTCTCGAGGCCCTCGGGCCCTACGGGGGCGAGATCGACCCTCGCGCCGCGGAGCGTGGTTTCCGACATCGATCTGCGCTCCACCGCCCCGATGACCCTCGAGAGTGACTCGCGGTTTATATATCGAGGCATGCGTCCAACGCCACCCATGTCCGCGGAGCGCCCTCGTGGCCCGGTCGTCGTCACCGGCGGAGCGGGAGCGATCGGCGCAATCCTGGTCGGTCAACTCCTCCAGCGCGGCCACGAGGTCCGTGTCGTTGACAATCTTTCCTCCGGGCGAGCCGATCATCTCGATCTCCTCGCCCACCCGACCTCGCTTCGCCTGACGGTCGGAGATCTCCGCGAGGATGGTCCGTGGGCGGAGCAGTTTCGCGGCGCCGAGGCGGTCTGGCACCTCGCGGCGAATCCGAATATCCGCGCCGGCACGGAGAACCCGCGGCTCGATCTCGAGCACGGGACCATCGCAACGTTCCGCATGCTCGAGGCCGCGCGACGTTACTCGGTGCCAAAGATCTACTTCTCCTCCTCGAGCGTCGTCTACGGCTATCCGACCCAGTTCCCGACCCCCGAGGACTACGGCCCGCTCGCGCCTCAGTCGCTCTACGGAGCCTCTAAGTTGGCGAGTGAGGGTCTGCTTACCGCCTACTCGTCGTGCTACGGGATGCGGGTGCACCTCTTCCGGTTCGCGAACATCATCGGGCCGTACATGACCCACGGGATCCTCTACGATCTCTACCAAAAGCTCGCGCACGACCCGACGACGCTCGAGGTGCTGGGCGACGGTCGACAGGCGAAGAGCTACCTCCGTACGGAGGACTGCGTCGCCGCCATGTTATGGGTCGCCGACCACGCGACCGACGCCGTGAACATCTACAACCTCGGGACCCGCGACCGCATCAGCGTGCGTGAGATCGCGGAAAAGGTCGTGCACTCGATGGGCGACCGCGCCAAGATCGTGTACACCGGGGGCTCGCAGGGGTGGGCGGGCGATGTCCCCCAGCAGCTGCTCGCGATCGACCGGCTCGAGCGGCTCGGTTGGTCCCCGGCGCACACCAGCGCCGACGCGATCGACCGTACGATCGAGGAGCTCCGGGGCCCACCGCCGGGCTCTGCGTAGGCCCAACCGATGGAGCCGGTTCGACGCCGACCCGGCGCCGTGACCGTGATCGTCACCGTCCTCCGCGATGCTCGAGTGCGGCGGACGCTCGAGAGCCTCGCGGGGCAACATCGCCTACCCGAGCGGGTGATCGTGGACGACGGCGGAGGGCCCGAGACCCCGGTCCGTCCGATCGCTGGCGAGTTCGAGCGACGGGATCCAAGGTTTATCTGGCTCGACGCCCCCGGGACTATTGCCGAGAGCCGAAATCTCGCTCTCGCTCTCGTCGATACCCAATTCGTCGCCTTTCTGGATGCGGACGAGATCGCCCCGCCCGAGTGGCTCGACGAGATCCTGGCTCCGCTCGCGGACCCAACGGTCGGGTTCGTCGGTGGCCCGACCCCTGCCCTCCCCGGAACTTCGCGCTCTCGAGGGGTCCGCTACTACGATGCGTACCTTCGACGGTTCTACGACGCGGTCGCGAGTCAGCACCCTACGTCGCTCCCGATGGGGAACTCCGCGTGGCGTATGGAGGTCTTCGACCGAGTCGGGACCTTGGACGCCGCGCTCTATTCGCGCGGATCGATCGGTAACGAGGACCAGGACATCGCCGTGCGCGCGGAGCGCGCGGGATGGGTCGGTCGGTATGCTCCGCGGGCCTCGGTTGGACACGATTTCTCGGACCTTTCCACCACATCGATCCTAGCGAAACAGAGTCGCTATGCCCTGGGAGGCTGGGTCGCCTACCGCCGACTACACACCACCTACGAAGCGAGCTCGGGGCGACTCGCCCCCTACGTCGCGCTGCCGGCGATCGCCGTCGCCGGGGCGATCCTCCTCGCCGTGCCCGGACTCACCCTCATCGCCGCGGCCTTGCTCGCCATCGGACTCGGGGGGCTTGGGGCCCTCGCCCTCGCGCTCACGGTCGAGGGCCGCCGATGGGAGCCCCAATACCCGGGAATGCGCTACCGGAGCTTCGAGATCCTCCGGCGTTGGGCGACCCTCGTCGGCGCACTTCGAGGCCTGCTACGCTACGGCTGGAGCGGCCGCCGAGGGTCTTCGGGGGGAGCGTCCGGCAAACCTTAAACCGAACCTGGGTTCGGCGCGGCGATGACGTCGCATCCGGCGGGGCCGACCGTGAACGGCGAGCTTGCCCGCCTCGAGTTCGAGCTGTGGGCCGAGAGCGTTGGCAAGTCCGAGCTCATCGGCACTTCGCGCGAGGAGGTCGCCCAGGAAGCGCTGGGGCAGATCCCCGCGGGCCGCAAGTTCGGTCCTCGAGCCCATCTTCTCGGGGGTTCTTTCTTCCCGGATGGGATCGAGCAATCGCTCATCGGAGCTCCGATCGGTGAGGAGATCACGAAGGAGTTCGCACCCGCCGATGCTTTCGGCGAGCGAGACCCGAAGCTCATCGAACTGTTCTCGATGCACGAGGTCGAGCGTCTCCCCGAGATGCGGCGGGAGGACGCGCACCTCGATATTGGGACGGTCCTGAGCATCCGAGGTCGCGAGGGTCGGGTCGTCACGCTCACCCAGGCGCGCGTTCGCGTCGACTTCAACCCCCCCTTCGCGGGCCGTAAGGTCCGCGGTAAGTTCCGTTTCACCGAGCGGATCACCGAGCCGGTCGACCAAGTCCGCGCCCTGATCGAGATCGAGTATGGGCGAGCCCAAGAGTTCCACGTGGAACTTCACGAGCACGTCGTGACCGTCAAGGTCCCGGATCGGGCCAAGTTCGATCCAGCATGGTTCACGGACAAGCCGCGGATCGTCGATCGAATCCGCACCCAACTCCACCCTAAGTCGATCAAGTTCGTGGAGGAGTACGTGACCCCGGTCGCGGAGAAGGGCGATGCGGACGCGGCTCCACCGGCCGACCCGGGGGCCGTGACGGCGACCGCTTCCGAGGCTCCGCCGACGCCTCAGCCGACCCCCGCGGCAACGGAGAAGAAGGCGTCCCGGCCCAAGCCCCACTCGACGTAGGCTGGCGCCGGAACGAACCTCGCCCTCTTGAACTGGTCCGGGCTCATCGAGCCGATGGACGCCGCCCCGTCTGCCGAGGTCCCGCGAGCGTTCCTGATCGGGATCTTCGCGGTAGGGATCTTCCTCGCGGTCCTGATCTCCGTTCTCGGCATCTACGGCTACATCGGATCGGGGATCCCTTAGGCCAGGTACGAATCGACCCCAAATATACCGGCCGAGGCTCGTACGGGACGTGCCGCAGCCTCAATCTGCCGATTCCTACAACCCCTACCTGGGATGGATCGCGGGTGGCGTGATCGTCCTGCTCATTTTCGCCGTGATGGGCTCGATCTGGTTCTGGTTCCATCCGCTGTAGAGGACCGACGGCGCGAGCGTCCACGCTGGGACCACCATCGGTCGGCCGCGCGTTCGGGATCGAGCCGGTGTTCGAGGACCGGCTCGATGAGACGACCGAGCGCGGGGTCTCGGTCGAGCTCCGACTCGAACCGGTCGCGTGCGATCGATCGGATCTCGAGGAGGAGTCGTCGACGCTCCCCTTCCTTGCGCCGGCCGCTCGCGTCGAGGTACGCCTCGTGTCCCGCGATCGCCTCCCAGAGCTCGCGGATCCCTGACGGTACTAGGGTCGAGGTCGCGAGGACCGGCGGGGTCCAACCAGGTTCAGCGGTCCCGAGGGAGACCAGTTCACCGAGATCACGCCGCGCACGGTCGGCCCCGGGAAGATCGGACTTGTTCACGCAGAAGACGTCGGCGATCTCGAAGAGGCCGGCCTTGAGCGTCTGGACCTCATCGCCGAGATGCGGGACGAGCACGACGACGCTCGTGGTGGCGACCTCGCGGATCTCGACGTCGACCTGCCCGCTGCCCACCGTCTCCACGAGGACGATGCCGAAGCCGGCCGCTTCGACGAGCCGCACGACCTCCCGCGTCGCGCGGGCGAGGCCCCCCGCGTGCCCTCGACTCGCCATCGATCGGATGAAGATCCCCGGATCGTCCGGGGCCCGGTCGAGGCGGATCCGGTCTCCGAGGACCGAACCTCCAGAGAAGGGGCTCGACGGATCGACCGCGACGACCGCCACGGTGCGGCCGAGATCCCGTAGGTGAGCGATGAGGGCGTTGAGCAGCGACGACTTTCCGACTCCGAGCGGGCCCGCGAGCCCGATCACCCACGCCTTGCCCGTCACCGGATAGATCGCACGGAGGACCGCACGACCGCGCGCCGAACGGTTCTCGACCTCCGTGATCAGATGCGCAAGCTCGCGCCGGTCGCCCGACGCGAGCCGCTTCGCGATCGCCGCGAGCGGACGACTCATGAGGCCCGGCCGGTGAGCCGGCGCGCGCTGGCGACGATCTCTTCGAGCGTTGCCCCCGGGCCGAAGATCTCGCCGACCCCGAGCCGGCGGAGCTGCCGGACGTCTTCGTCCGGGATGATCCCGCCTACGAAGAGCGGGATCTTCTCGTGCTCCTTGCGAAGGAGCGTGAGGATCTTGGGGACGAGCGCCATGTGGGCTCCCGATAGGATCGAGAGCCCGATGAGGTCGACATCTTCCTCGACCGCCGCTTGCACGATCGCCTCCGGGGTCTGGCGGAGCCCCGCGTAGATGACCTCCATCCCCGCATCGCGCAGTGCACGCGCGACGATCTTGGCGCCGCGATCGTGGCCGTCGAGGCCGGGCTTCGCGATCAGGACGCGGATCGGTGGCTGCTTCTTCGCCTTGGGCATGCGACTCCCTCATCGGCGAGCCGGGGTCTCCCCAAAAGGTTGACCGGCGGCCCCGACCTAGAGCACGGCGGCAATATCCCACGCGAGATTGCCGGCGAGGAGAGCCACGACGGCGCCGGCCGCGAAGAACGCGACGAGCGGCACCTGGGGGGAGACCCGGATCGACCGAATCCCCCGAGCCTCCAGCCGATCGGAGAGTTCCGCCCGATACTGAGCGTCCTCCCGCGCGCCTTCCTCGAGAGGCACCTCGTCCTCCCCCGGGACGATCGGATCACGGACCCAAACGTGATGGGACGGCAACGCCGCGACCGGGATGCGGTAGGTCGTGAACCCCGTCCGCCAAGAGAATTCACCCCGTCGGAGGTTCCACACGGCGATTCCGACGGGGACTCCGATCGAGAGCACGAGACCGTTCACCAGGATGCTGATCGCGAACGGCGTCACCGCGGACAGACCGGCGGCGACACTTGGAACTCCGAGCAAGGTCGCCCCGAACAGCGGCACGACGAGGCCGGCCGCCATCAGCGCCTTCGCGTCGGCACCACCCCAGAGCGCGCGTGCCTCGAACAGGCATCGTACGAGGATGGCGTTCGCGACCGTAGCGACCACGATCACTGGGACGCCGGGGCTCCCGAGTCCGTCGACCCCGATGGCGAAGATCACGACGCTGATGACGAGCGCGTACATCGCGACGTCGATCGCAGGTGCCCAGCTGGTGGATCGCCGCACCGTGTATCGCCCCCAGTCGAAAAAGTGCTGAAGGACGAAGCCGCTCGCCAGGGCCCAAAGGGCGATCCCGAGCGGACCACTGCTGAGCCCGATCGACAGGAATCCGAGGATCGCTCCCACGCCCCCGAGGAACTGCCAGACCCAGTCGGGAACCTCGCGGAGGCGGAGATCGACCGCGGCCGCGAATCCTAGGCCCAGGAGGAGGATGCCCATCGCGAAGAGGCTGGTCGATTCGGTCGTGGGCCGGTACGCTCCCTTTCCCATCACGCGGGCCTCTCCCTATAAACCGCGGGCGGAATGGAAGAACGCGCTCGGCGGCCGCACGTAGTCCTCATAATCCCTGCCGTGCCTCTCTTCTCAAATGAGCGGTCCATCGTCGTCTCAGGGCGCTCCGTCGTTGGTCGGAGCGACCCCGGCGGACACCGAAGTTCGATGGCAGCTACCCCCGGGTCCGTCAAAGCCTCCCGGCCGCTCACGCCGGCGGACGGGCGTCCTGGTCGGTTCGCTGGTCGCCGTGGTCGTGATCGTGGTCGTCGCCTCGCTCTTCGCGAGCGGTGCGATCAAGCTCTCGACCGGGACGAATTCCGGGACAGCGGGGGAGTTGGTCCCGGCGTCGAGTTCGGCTCTCGATCAGGCGAACGGTGCCGCCGCCGGGACCTCCGGTGGTCCGTGGGAGCCGTTCGCGTTAGTAGGGCTCGCGAGCGCCGTGGGGACCCTTCTTCCCGAGTCGGCCCTCGTCTCGGCTATCGCGATCACCGGATGCACCGCGACGTGGATCGGCAGGGGAGCGGAGAGCCTGGTCCTCCCCGCGACGCCTCCGCTTTCTGCCGACGGGACCGCGGCCGCGTGGCTCGTGGCGTATCTCAGCTCGCCCGCAACGTACCCCACGAGCGTACTCGTCGTGGCGGTAACGAACGGGTCGGCGCAGTCGATCCTCTTGTTGACCGCGGGGGACTGCGCCCTCGCCGGCATCGCATTCGATCCGCTGACGTCCTTTACGGGGCTAGCGAATTCTACGACCGCAGTCCTCGCCGCGAACAACGCCGGTGGCAGCGAGTTCCTCGGCAATCAGACGGTCGCGACTCGGGTCTTCGCCCTGAGCGCGTCCGTCCTGACCCAGCCGACGTGGGACGTCGGCTACACCACATGCGGGATCGGCGAGAACAGCTCCGTCGGTTCGACGTTCTCCGACTCGGTGGACGCGCTCACGGGGGCCGCGAGCGCCGGAGCCGTGACCAGCGGTTGCACCGGGAACCTGTCGCTCGGCTCGCTCGGAGTGGCCTTCGGTCCGGCCGGTGCCCCCAACGCCTTGGGGCTCGAGCGGGCCAGTCTGCCCGAGCTACCGGGTCGTTTCGGGTAGGCGCCGGCGGTCATCGCCGGCCGGGCCGAAGGGTTCTGTCCCATCCCGGTGGACGCTCCTTCACCTTCACAACATCGTATCAAGTCGGTGGGCGCGCCTACTTATCGTTCCCGTCATGTCCGTTCATTATGAACGATACGCAAGAAGTCGAGGAAGACGAAGGTCCTCGGTGTCCGAGATGTAACTTGCTACTAAGGACGAAAACCGACGTGAAAGTCTCCACGCTGGCCTCGTTTAGCAGGCTTGAGTTCGTGTCGTGCGCCAAGTGCGGATCGGTGCTAGGGACTATCCACCACAGTCTTCCGCTATAATGGCACACTTTGAGGTCCAAACACGAGCTTCGTCGCCCGGTCCTGTCCTACTTCCCGGGCCAGTAAACCCCTTGCCCCTTCGCGGGTCCCGAACTAGTCCACTTCGCTTTGAGCGTCCTCCAAGAATTTGCGGACTCCCAATACACCGGCGGTTATGATGGCTATAGCGGTCGCGACTTCCCCTTCTGCGGACATGGCGCTAAGCAGCGAGCCTAGCCCATCTGCTTGGTAGATAGTTCGGTCGATGAGAATGATGATGATTGTCATCACCGCAAGAAATCCGCCAATCAGTGGGGTGGGTCACTACGCATTGAC
>JBOGRR010000054.1:0-8791 GCA_050749765.1 Thermoplasmata archaeon
CGTGGGGGCGCGAAGCGTACGACGACGCCTCCTCCCGGATCGGCCGAGCGACGGGGATCGTCTTCCAGACCGATAGCGTGCGAGCGCTCGCGCTGCGGCTGAAGAACGGCCACGCGACGATCACCCAGGGGCCGTACGCGGAACCGTGGGGCGAGTGGGCGATCCGGTTCGCCGACCCGGACGGGAACGAATTCCTCGCTTTCGGACCCGACGGACTTCGCGCGATCCCGCCGCGTCCCGCGCGCGGGAAACCCCGGTCTTCCCGCCCGCGCTAGGTTAATGGGCCGCTCGCCTCGGGGGGACCGAGGCGGCGTTCCGTGGAGGTCCGGCCCGGTCTCTTCGAGGTCGAAGGCGTCGACCCTCCCGGGTTCACGACGCACGTCTATCTGCTCCGAGACTCGGGGCCGACCTACACGCTCGTCGACACCGGGATCCCCGGGAGCGAGGTCGCGATCTCGGCGTACCTCGAGCGGCTCGGGATCGCCCCGACGGCGGTGCGTCGGATCCTCATCACGCACCTGCACGCCGACCACACCGGGGCGCTCGCCGCCGTCGCGGCCCTCACGAAGGGGCGTACCTTCGCCCACTGGATCGAGTCCGGGTACCTCTCAGGGGAGGTCCACTATGGTGGACCGGGAGCCGTCCCGAAGGAGCCGATCCGCATCGACGAGCCGATCCACGACGCCGAACGGATCGACGGCGGAGGGGGCCTGATCGCCTACCACACCCCCGGACACACTCCCGGGCACACCGTCTACTACCAACCCGAGCGCAAGCTCCTGTTTCCCGGCGACCTCCTCAGCGCCCACGAGGGCCAGCTCCAGCTCGGACCTGCGGCCTACTCCATCGATCCCCCCACGATGCGCCTGTCCGCACGCCGGGTGAGCCAGCTCTCCGTCGAAGCGATCCTGACGTATCACGGCGGGCCGATCCTCGACGGCGCGGCCGCGGCGATGCGCGCGTTCGCGGCATCGCTCTGAGGACGGCCTCGATGCTCCCGGCCCGGCGGACGGTCGAGGTCCCGATCGAGGCCGGGAGCCCGGACGATCTCTTCGAGACCGGCGTGGCGGGGTTCCCCGATCGAGGCCGGGTCCTCAAGGCGGCGACGGCCCGTCACGCGGTCGACGCGGTGCGGCGCTCCATCCACTCGACCGACGCGCTACTCGAGCTGAGGATCGACGGCCTGCCGCTCGGCGCGACCGAGCAGGCGTCGGTGCGCGCGGAGATCCGCGCCTACTTCGAAGTGGAGGCCTCCCGAGCGCGGGACGACCGCCATCTCAACCGCGTCGAGGGTCGCCGGGCCCTCCTCACCGGGACGGTCGCCTCGGCGCTCGCCCTCGCGATCGCGCTCCCGCTCCGCTGGTAGTACGGGGACCCGTTCTACCTTTTCGAGTTCCTGCTCGTCGTCGTCATCTGGGTGTTGATGTGGGACGCGATCGAGATGCTCGTCTACGACGCCCAGATGCTCACGCTCCGGCTCCGCGCGCTCGAGAAGCTCTCGCGTGCGGAGGTCCGTTTCGCCGAGAGATCGCCGCCCGCGGCCGCCCCGGGGGCGAAGAGTGGGACTGGCCAGATTTGAACTGGCGTTTCGGAGTCCCGAACCCCGAAGGATGGACCAAGCTACCCCACAGTCCCACGATGCCGGTCTCGGAGCGCGGCACGCGTCCCGTGGTATTTGAGGGTGAGCGTTCCGGCGCCCCGTCGGCGGCCCCGGGGGAATCGCCTAAGCCCGGCGCGACGGGCGCCTCGCGGTCGCTCGGCCGAGCAGAGCGTTTCACGACCTCGGGGCCTTCATTCAAGTGTCGACCCACCGTAGGATGGGCGCGATGGACAGCTCTTCGTTCTACTCGACGTTCCCGGTCCCGGCCGGGCGAGCGCTTCCGACGCTGCGGGTCGGCGTCCCGGGGCTCGCGGAGGACCCCGCGCTCTGCCTCAAGTGCCGCTCCGCGCAACTGCTCTGCGGCAAGCCGATCTGCCCGATCCTGCTGCGCTACGACGCGTTCGCGAAGACCCTGCCGCTCCTCGAGGGCCGCGAGCTCGATGGCTCTTCACCCCCCGGGGTCTTCGTCGGGAGGTTCGGCTACCCCCGCGTCTCCGTCGGACCTCTCTTGAGCCCGACCCCGGGAGACACCGCGCTCCTCGACTCGCCGGAGGAGTGGGTCGGACGGTCCGTTCAAGAGGTCGTTCGCTTCCGAACGAGCCTCGTGCGGGGGACCCGGCCGCTCCGCGTCGACGACGCCGAGCGCCCGATCCCCTACCTCGAGGACCTGCAGCTCCTATCGATCTCCGCCGACTCGGCCGACGCCGAAGCCGAGTTCCGCCGTCCTCCGCGAGGACATCTCTCGCTGTCGGACGCCTCGCCGCCGTTCGGCCCGACGGCGCGGATCGAGCGGATCGACCTCAACGTCCGCAGGGTCGACCAGCACCTCGACCGGCTGACCTCCGACACGCACGCGAACGCCCGGACCGCGGTCTCCGAGCTCTACGACCGGGGCGTGCGCGTCAGCCGCATCCAGCGTGCGTTCAGCGTCGGGACGCTCGGTCGCCACGGGCGTCGCAAGCTCGTGCCGACGCGCTGGAGCATCACCGCCGTCGACGACCTCCTCTCAAAGGAGAACCTCGCTCGGGTCCGGCTGCTCCCGGAGCTCTCCGAGATCGAGTACGTGAGCTATACCGCTCTCGACAATCGGTGGCTCTTGATCTTCCTGCCGGGGGCGTATCGGTACGAATCGATCGAGGCGTGGTACCCGAACACCCTGTGGAATCCGAACTCGGCGCAGGTCGTGATGATCGGCGACCACGAAGGGCACCGGGGGCGCACGACGTACGCCTCGATCGGCGGCTGCTACTACGCGGCGCGCCTCGCGACCTCGGAGGCGCTGCTGCGCCGCGGACGGCAAGCGGGGGTCGTGGTGCTCCGCGAGGTCCACCCCGGGGAGATCCTTCCGCTCGGGGTCTGGAACGTCCGCGAGCACGTGCGCGCCGCCCTCGTCGAACGACCACGCACCGTCGCGACGCTCGACGCGCTCGCCGAGGTCGTCGCATCGACCTTCACGATCCCGGCGGCGCGCTGGATGCACCAGAGCTCGCTCCTCGACTCCGCCCGCACGCAACGCCGCCTCGAGGAGTTCGACCGACCCGACGGGACGTGAGCGGGAGCCGAGTGCGCGGAGACCCCACGCAAGGGCTATCCGGCTCGAGCCCGTCGGCGCCCCCGATGACCGCGGGGATCGAGTTCGAGGCCGAGGTCGCGAAGGCGCGCGCACGGAGCGAGGGATTCGGCGAATTCCTCCGGGGGCGATCGCTCAGCGCGGGCGTCTACGTTCTGAGGGCCGGCGGGTCGGACGCTCGGGGCCCTCAGACCGAGGAGGAGATCTACTACGTCGTTCGCGGCCGCGCGCGGTTCCGGCACGGGGACCGGGACGAACCGGTGGCGGAGGGCGAGCTCCTGCTCGTACCCGCGCACGAGGTCCACCGGTTCCACTCCATCACCGAGGAGCCCGTGCTCCTCGTGGTCTTCGCCCCTCCGTACCGGGCGCCGGCGGATCGCCCGCCGACGACCGAGCGACCCGCGGCTTAGAAGACGTTCAGCTTCCCGGTGAGCAGGCGCTCCGGGATCGTGTCGATCTGTTCGAACCAGCGCTCCGCGACGGCGTTCGCCTTGCCGTGCACCTGGGCGAGCTTGACGCCGTCCGCGGGCAGGATCTGGAGCGAAGCGATCTGCGGCCGATCGACCGGCTTACCGATCTGCGAGAGGATCTTGACGTGGACCTCCTTGACGTTCCCGCCGGTCTCCTTCACGATGTCGGCCGCGATCAGGTTGCCGAGCAGGTTGTAGATCTTCCCGACGTGGTTCACCGGGTTCTTGCCGGCGGTCGCCTCGAGGCTCATCGGACGGCACGGGGTGATGAGGCCGTTCGCGCGGTTCCCGCGTCCGACCGACCCGTCGTCCCCGGCCTCCATCGAGAGGCCCGTGACCGTGAGGTAGTAGCGGCCGAGCTCGGGGTCGTCGGCGGTGTTGACGTCGATGACGACCTTGCGGTTCGTGAGCTTCGCCGCCTGGTCGGCGAGCTTGTCGTGGATCTCCTCGCAGACGTTCGCGTACTCGGCGGCGTTCTTGATCTCGCGATCGACGAGCGCGGCGGCGACGGTCAAGTGGATGTCGTCCTTCGAGCGGAACGCCATCACCTTGACGTCCTCGCCGAGCGCGGGGAGCTTCTTCTTGAGCTTGAGCGTGAGGAATTTCTCGCTCTCGAGGACGAGCCGCTCCGTGTCGGAGTACGGCGCGAAGCCCACCCCGAAGCTCGTGTCGTTCGCGAGGACCGCCTTCGCGCTGGTGTCGAAGACCCCGCGCAGGTCGACCGATCCCTGGCCGATGCGGCAGTCGATCTCGAGGTGTTTGTCGATGTCGAGGTGGGCCGCGACACCGCCGATGTACTTGCGGGCCGCGTCGATCGCGACCTGGCGGAACGGGAGCTTCTCGCCGTTGACCTCGGTCGTGGCGCGGCCGACGAGGAGGACATAGATCGGGGCCGTGATCTTCCCGCCGCCGAACTTCGGTTCCGAGCCTCCCCCGACGACCTGGGTCTCGTCGGTGTTGTGATGGAGGATCTTCCCGAACTCATCGAGGTAGAGACGGCACAGGGCGCGACTCACCGACTCCGAGACCCCATCCGCGATCGAGTCCGGGTGACCGAGCCCTTTGCGCTCGACCAACTCGATCTTCTGCTCTTCGATGTGGATCGTTCGGAGCGGCTCGACCTGGATATTGGCTCCCATCGTTGGCATCGGGTCGGCGGAGTCGGATGGGGGTTTAAGGGTTGCGCGATTCGGCTATCGTGGGGCGCACGCCGCACGTTTGCGTGGCGCGAAATACGCGCACCGCGCGTCGAACGGCGCCGACCTTCCAGCGCTTGCGTCTTCGTTCGATCGGGCGGAGGAGCTTTCACCGGTGATAAGTTCAGAACGCCCTTCTCGGCGGCAGCCGGACCACTTCTCGTCGAGCCGATTGTGTTCATCTCTCGGTGCCCACCCTCATGGGATGCCGAAACATCCCGCCCGCTCGGTGCCGTCGGCCCGACTGAAGCCTGGCGAGGTCGAGGAGGCGCTCGTCCGCCTTCTCCCCTCCGAGAAGATCGAACCGTTCGCTCGCGAGAGTGGCTTCGTCCGAAGAGAACGCCCGGTCCAGCCGGTCGCCGTCCTCTGGGCCATGGTCCTCAGCTTCGGGGTCCAGCTCCAGCGGAGTCTCCGTGCCCTCAAGGAGGGATACGATCGCCGGACGAAGCTCCCCCCGGTCAGCTTACCCTGCGTTCTACCTCCGTTTCACTCCCGAGCTGGCGGCGTTCCTCCAGCGTTGCCTCGAGCACGCGCTCGGCGAGCTCGCCCACGACCACGGTCGCGAGCTCGACCCGAGGCTCGCCGCCTTCGAAGACATCCTCATCAAGGACTCCTCGGTGGTGCGCCTCCATGCTTCGCTCGCCACCCAGTGGCCGGCGACTCGATCTCGCAAGGTCACGGATCTCGCAAGGTCACGGCCGGCGTGAAGGTCGACACTCTGGTAAGCGTCCAGGCCTACCGCCCGAGGTCCATCGCGCTGGTCGACGAGCGAACTGCCGACATCCAGCTCCTGAAGGTTGGCGGTGGGGCGAGGAGTCGCATCCTGCCCTTCGACCTGGGTTACTCCTCCGACCGCCTGTTCGCGAAGATCGGCGAGTGGGGCGGCTCGTTCGCCTCCAGGTTGAAGGAGAGCGCGGACCCGCTGTTCGTACGCTCGCTCACCGTCCACCGAGGGCGGTCGATCGACCTCGAGGGGAAGCGCCTCGCCGATGGGTTGCCCCGCCTCCACCGCGGGCTGCTCGACGCCGAGGTCGAGCGGTCGTTCAAGCGGAGGGTCTGCGCCGGCCAGCGCTCCTCCGACACCCTCCGCTGCCGCTGGGTGGCCGTCTGGAACGGGGAGAAGCGGCGCTACCATCTCTACGTGACGAACATCGGCTCCGAGGTGCTGAGCGCGGAGGAGGTGGCGGGCCTATACTCGATGAGATGGGCGATCGAACTCTGTTTCCGCGAGTTGAAGTCTCCGTAGGCGCTGGACGAGTTCCGCACGACGAACGCGAACGTCGTCGAGGCGCTGATCTGGTCGGCGCTGCTGGCGCTGGTGGCCCGCCGCCGTCGTCACAACCTCGTCCGACGGCGAGCGGCTCCCGAGCTGCGGCCGCGATACACGCAGATGCTCTGGGCGATCCAGTTCCGGGAGGCGAGCATGTACCTCCGCGGCCTCGTAGTGGGCTACCTCGGGCTCGAGTCGTTCGCGGAGAAGGAACGGCGGACCGTCGACCCATGCCTCACGGAGAACGCTCTCAGCCGGAACGTCCATCGTCATCGTGTCCGAGAGGAGTGGTCGACATGAGGTCCGTTAACTTGTCACGAGTGGAGTGAGCTACTCCGTCGAGATCGTCCACACCGTCTTCGACGCGGTCGCGGGGGCCGCACCGATCGTCGCCGAGCTCCCGAACGGAACGTTCGTATTCACGATCGAGAACGTCCTCGGCTGGCGGCAGTCGACGCCCCCCTACTCGCCCCAGAGCGCGATCCAGGGGCCGACCGGATTCCACCGGACGCTCGACTTCGCGCTCACCGTCTACGATGTCGGGCTCGCGCAGGTCGGAATCCCGAGCGACTTCCTCTGTGGGAGGTCGTGGTCACGCTCACTCAGCTCTCGAGCGGGACCGTCGGGCTCGAGGTTGGCGAAGCGTGGTCGCTGAGCGTCACCGGTCCGCTCGGCGATTTCTATCTGCCCAACGGACGTACGAGTACGCGCTCTCCGCGCCCGGAGGCGTGTCGGAGACCGGTTCGCTCAACGTGAGCGCGGGATCGACGAAGGCCCCGGTGACCGTCGAGGCCATCGGTCCGGCCCCGGGCCGCCCCGGCTGGGCGTGGGCCGTCCTCATCGGGCTCGTCGTGGGTGCGTTCCTGGGCGTGCTCATCCGGATCGGGCGGAAGATAGGCAGGGAGATCGAGCAAGCGGCGAGCGATCACGGACCCATGGCCTCTACGATGCCTCCCCCGCCCCCGGAGGCCGGAAGCGAGCCGGCCTCTCTCGGGACCGCTCCGGTCCGCCCCCCGACGCCGGGCCCGCCGATCGAACGCGCATGAGCGCGTGCGCGAGCTCCGTTCTCGGATCGATCCGACCCCGTGACCGCCCTGCCGGGGCGCGGTCGACCCGGGCGATCGCGGTCGTCACCACGGCGCGGTGGTGAGCCTCCTCGCGATCGTCGGTACGGTTTCAGGGACCTCGTCTCACCTTGTTGCGGCGCCGGCCGCACGTTGCAGTTGCAGATACCGAGGGCGGAACGCCGGGCCACCCCCTACTCCGAGGGCGCTCCAGCGCGGCGGGGTCGATCGGCCGCCGACCTCCCTCGGGCCCAAGCGACCGGAACGGCGCAGAGCGCCCATCGGGTGCCCATGGGCCGTTTTGACGACCGCATAGCTTTAAGAGAGAGCAAGAGGTCGCGCGAGCACTCTATGACCGCCGACCGCCGCGTTGCATGGTGGGCCATCGCCGTAGCAGTGATCGCAATCGGGGGCTTTGCCCTCGCTCCGGCCCTGATCGGAGCTCCGATTGCTTCTCCCGCAGGGGGAGGCTCGCCGTCTAGCGCCGCGAGCGTCGCACCGACGTCCACGCCGGCGGCCGCATCGAACTCCGGGGGCCAGCCTCTCTCGGTGACGATCGGCGGCTCTTCGGTCAACATCGGCGTTTCCCCTTCTAGTTCGGGCAATTCTCTTCTTCCCACCAGTTCGAATTCTCCTTCGGCTTCGGTAGGCTCAAACGCCATTGAACCAACTACTGGCCAATTGTCCGGGAGCGGGTCCGATGGATTTGCTCCATGCCTCACTTGTGGTTTCGGTGTCACGCCATCTGTCGCACAGGGTCCAATCGGTGCGACCGTTTCGCTCGTGGCGACCGGCGAGACTCCAACGACGGCCTATTCTGCCTATTTCGACACTACATCGGGAACGGCCCTAAACATAGTCGCCACCTTCTCGGCATGCTCGGCGGGCACTCTTAACAGCGCGACCGAAGTAACCTCGGACGGAGCGGGTGCCTTCACGTGCACTCTCACTGTCCCGGGCAGCGTTTCGGCGGGTGCCCAATTCATCGATCTATACGCCTTCGGGTCAACCACCCCTCTCGTAGGCTCGGGGCCGTTTACAGTAACCGTGCCAGCGATCACGGTGACTCCGGGCCAGGGCCCGCACGGAGCGAAGGTGGTCGTGGCGGGGACCGGGTTCTCGGTGAGCACGCCGCTCGCATCGCTGGTCTTTGACAGCGTGACGATCCTAGTGGCGAGTTGCACGAGCGGCTCGCTGACGAGTGACGCGTCGGGCGCATTCACGTGCACGTTCGCGGTCCCGGCGGCGACGAGCGGGACGACGGTGACGGCGACGGACGCGGGCGGTCGGACGGGGACCGGGACGTTCACGGTGACCGTGCCAGCGATCACGCTGAGCCCAGTGCAGGGCCCGACGGGGATCTCGACGGTGGCCACGGGGACTGGGTTCAGTCCGTCGGTGACGGTAGCGCTAACGATCAGTGCGGGCGGGACTCTGACGGGAAGCTGCAGTGCGACGGTGGCTTCGGACGGAACGTTCACGTGTTCGTCAGTAGCGGTGAGCGGAGTAGCGGCAGCCTACACGATCACGGCGACGGGTTCTGACATTGCAGCGGTGCCGAACGACACGGCGGGCACGACCTTCACGATCACGACGCCGGCGATCACGCTGAGCCCAGTGC
>JBOGRR010000055.1:0-8612 GCA_050749765.1 Thermoplasmata archaeon
GAAGTGCATCGTCGAACCCGTCTTCGGCCAGGTGAAGCAAGGGCGGGGACTGAGGCAGTTCCTGACGAGGGGCCTAGCGAAGGTTCGAGGGGAATGGCACCTCTGGTCGCTCACCCATAACCTCGGGAAGCTGTATCGAGCTCAAGTCGGCTGAGCGAAGACCGAGGGGTGAGAGCGAGGGAATCCCCCCGAGGGATGGACCGGTCCGAGATTACGTCAATTCGGAGCTGTGCCACAGGCTCCTAGTGGGCTGTAACAGACAGACGTTGTATTTTGCGGACCTTCCGTAGGATTTCATCCGAGCTCTTCGTCCACACGAATGGCATCGCCACTTCGTTGTGCACCGCCACGTATTCCCGGACCGCTCTCTCGAGGTCCCCTACGCTCGAGAAGCTCCCTCGCTTCAGCGCCTTGTTCGTGAGCTTCGAGAACCATCCCTCGACGGCATTCAACCACGAGGAGTGGGTCGGCGTGAAGTGCATTCGGAATCGAGGATGCGCATGCAGCCACCGGTCCACTTCCTCCGTCATGTGCGCACTCAAGTTGTCCACGATCACGTGGACCTCGTAGCCCTTCGGAGCCTGACGATCGAGCGTGGACAGAAATGACCGGAACTCCTGGTTGCGATGGCGACGGTGAAACTCGACGACGACATCGCCGGTGAGTATCTCGAGGGCGGCGAACAGATCTACCGTGCCGTTGCGCTTGTATTCGTGGGCTCTTCCTTCGGGGAACTTCCCCCTCACTGGAAGGACCGTCTGGGTCCGTTCGAGCGCCTGCATTTGGGGCTTTTCGTCCACGCTGAAGACAATGGCCCTCTCCGGTGGATTGACGTAAAGCCCCACCACATCGACCAGTTTCTCCTCGAAGCGAGGGTCGGGACTCAATTCGAAGGACTGGACTCGGTGCGGCTGGAGATGACGAGCTCTCCAGATCCGATGGACCGTCATGTGGCTGACTCCGAGGTGATCGGCCAGGGTTCGGGTGGACCAGTGGGTCTCGCCGGGAGGTTTCTCGTGGAGCGTGGTCTCCACGATCTTATGGACCAGCGATTCCGGAACGGATGGCGCACCTGGGCGCGGGGCATCTTGTCGGATCCCCTCGATCCGGAGCAGCGCGAATCGGGACCTCCAGAGGCCCACCGTGATGGGGTTCGTGTCGAGCTCCTCGACGATGGCCTTGTTGGTCATTCCTTCGGCGGCTCGGAGGACGATCCGGGACCGGAGCACGAGTCGCTGCTCAACGGAGCGACCTCGGGACCACTGCTGGAGTTGTTGTCGTTCCTCGGGAGCAAGAACTATGGTCGGCGCGACGCGCATGCAGCAGCGAAGGCGGGGCCGGATATATACATATCCATTTCAGTTACACCCCACTAGTAGGTCTCCAACGTTAGCCCGGGGATGCGTGCAAAGTCGGAGTCGAGCGAAACGAGCGTGGCCGATCGGCGCATCGCAATCCCGGCGATCAGCGCATCGGGGAGCGCGATGGTGACTCCACGTCGCCGCGCCTCTCCGACGAGGTTCCCGGCCAGTTCGGCCGCGGCTCGATCGAGCACCGCGACCTCGTAGTCCACGAGCAGGGCCTCGACGCTGGTGCGACCCTTCGAGGTCGGAGTCGATCCACGGTACAGTTCCGCCACACACGGGGCGGGGATCACGAGTTCATCGCCCGAAGCTTGAAACCTCTTAGCGGCAGCCACGGCCGCCGGGCGACCTCTCAATAGGTCGACCAGGAACGTCGTGTCGAGAGCTCTCAAACTCACTGCCCGACGTTTGCGATCCGTTGCGCGCGGACGCGATCTCGTCGACGATCCTCGGCGCGGGCCCGAGCGAACTCGGAGGCATCGGCATCGCTCATGTCGGCCCACAGCCCGGCAAAGTCGGTCAACGGACGCCGGGGGCGGAGCGTACGCTTTACCACGTCGCTGAAGGTCTCGCCCGGTCGCTTCGCGCGCGCGAGGACACGGTAAGCTTCGGCGTCCAAGGCGACGGTCTTTGCGGCCACGGCTCAATCTACACATCGGGTGTAGTTATCGATTGTGTAGCCGGTGAAATCTGGGCATCGGGGCCCGGCCGCCATTGGTCGGTGTCAATCCGGCGCCCCCGGATCCGAGCAAACGTTCAAACACCCCGTCGGTGTAGGTGGATTAGTGCCCCTGGCGAACCACCTCCTTCCACTGCCGTCCCGGAGACCGTCCGGGGTCCCCGCTGCGCCCATGGTATGGGGTCTCCCATTCCACCCTTATCTGGAGGGCGGAGGATAGGAAGCACCGAACGATGTGTCCGGACGAGTTCGACGAGATACTGAGCGCCCTCGACCGAGAGACCGCCCGCATCCGCGTGCGCGCGGAGCCGCGTCGCTACAACAAGCCGGCCACGGTGATCTCGGGATTCCCCCCGGGGGTCGACCTAGCCGAGACAGCTCGTTCCCTCAAGAACCGCCTAGCGACCGGCGGCAGCGTGGTCGACGGAGAGGTCTACCTTCAGGGGGACCACCGCACCCGCATCCGCGACGAGCTCGCCCGCCTCGGCTTCGACCCCGAGACGATCGAGGTCTCCGACGCGGCGCTGCCGAAGCGGGGACGCCGAGGGTGAATCGGTCGGCGCCCATCCTACGACTTAGCACGCAAAATCTGCGCCGAACGGCGGGGGCTACGTGCGTCGTTGACTCTAATATCCCCCCAGCGTAGAACCGTTCGGAGCCGAATATGGCGAACTACGCGCATCCCGAGGTGCTGGTGGAGAACGACTGGGTGCAGGAGCATCACAAGGACCCGAGGGTCCGCATCGCGGAGGTCGATTACGACCCCGCCGCGAACTACGAGCAAGGTCACCTGCCGGGCGCCGTCCTCTTCGACTGGAGGAAGGACATCAACGACCCGGTCGCCCGCGACCTCCTGTCGAAGGAGGCGCTGACCGCCCTCTTCCGCGGGGCCGGGATCAACGACGACACGACGCTGCTCCTCTACGGCGACTTCAACAACTGGTTCGCCGCGTTCGCGTTCTGGGTCTTCAAGTACTACGGCGTGAAGGACGTCCGGCTGATCAACGGCGGCCGCAAGAAGTGGATCGCCGAGGACCGTCCTCTCACGAAGGACGCCCCCGCGCACCCGGCGGGCCACTTCAGCCCCGGCGCTCCGAACCCGAAGATCCGCGCCTACCTCGACGACGTCCGCAAGGAGCTCGCCTCGGTGAAGGCGGGCGGCTCGGCGCTCGTCGACGTCCGCGGGCCGAAGGAGTTCTCGGGAGAGATCACGGCCCCGCCGGAGTACCCGACCGAACACGCCCAGCGCGGCGGTCACATCCCCGGCGCGAAGAACGTACCGTGGTCCCAGGCGGTCAAGGACGATGGGACCTTCAAGTCGCGCGACGAGCTCGAGGCACTGTACTCGGGCAAGGGGGTCAACGCCGGCGTGCCGACGATCACCTACTGCCGGATCGGCGAGCGCTCGAGCCACACGTGGTTCGTGCTGACCTACCTGCTCGGACGCGAGAACATCCGCAACTACGACGGGTCGTGGACGGAGTGGGGCAACCTCGTCCGCACGCCGATCGAGAAGCCGTAGGCGGCCCACCGGACCCTTTCCGCTAACCCCGTCGGGGCACCCGGGGTACCGGGTGCTCCTCCTTGCGCACGAGGAACTCGAAGAGCCCCGCTTCACGTCGCTTGGCGAGCAACGCGTGGCCGGTCTGATCCGACCATCGCTCCATCTCGATCGGGCTCGTCGGATCGTCGGTGACGATCATCACCGCGGTGCCCGCGGGGCGTCGCGCGAGCTCGTCGTTGAGCTGAGCGAGGATCGCCGAGCATTCGAGGCCGATCTCGAACATCTGGTAATCCGGCGTCGCCGGCCAGCAGCGGACCCGGTGCTCGCGGATCCACGTCGTCAGGCGCGCTCGGACCCGCTCGGCGGACTCGAGCTCGGGTGGGACGCCGCCGGACGCTCGGATGCGGGCGACCCATCCCTTGCCGTACGGCTCGTCGTTGATCCAGCGGGGCCGGTCGAGGAGACCCGGGTTCTGCTCGAGGACGACCCCGGTCAGCGGGGCTCGCACCGCGCCCGTGAATCGAACCGTCTCGAGCAGCCCGAGCGAGCGCCCCCGATCGACCGTGGCGGTGAGCGGCCGGTACGTCATCTGCTGCGCGAGCCCGATGAACGCCGCGAACGCCGCGATCACCCCGACCTTGTACTCCCCGTGGTCGCCGTCGGGGACGGCCCAAACGTTCTGCTCGAGGTCGTAGAGGAACCCGTCGGGTAGTAGGCAGCCATCGAGGTCCATCGAGAGTACAGCGGCCCGGCCGTCTTACCGATTGCGCGGTGGGCGACCGCAGAGCCTTTGGAGGGGCGGCGAATGGCCCCGCGATGGCCGGGACGCGGGGAGCGCAACCGAGCGCTCCGCCCCGGCGATTCCGTTGCCGCTGTGGCCATCTTCCCAGCCAGCACATGGACGTCGACCCGATCGACCGATCGGGGAATTTTCGGCTCGTCCCGAGCGGAGGGTGCGAGCTCTGCGGGCCCGGGCTCTGCTCGGCGTACGCCCCGAGCCCCCGATGAGCGAGCGCTCGCGGACCTAGTGTAAATAGAGACCTCGCCCTTCGCCCACCCACGGCGCCCGAGGCGCGCCGCACGGCCGGACAAAGTCGGGCTATGGCCGGTGAACCCGAGTCCTCGGTGACCCGCGCGGTCCGTGAGCCCTGGCGCCACCCGACTCCCTCTCCGCACCCGCGTCGGGGTCGGCGACTGCGATCGAGCCGGCGCGCGGTCGGAGCGCTCACCGTCGTCGGGATCGTGGTCCTCGTCGTCGCCGCCGGCATCGTCGGTGGGCTCTATGCGGCCGGGAAGCTCACGGCCGGCGCCCACGGGGGTGGAGGACTCCTCCCGTCGTACTCGATCCAATTCGTCGCGAGCGGCCTCCCGAGCGACGGGAGCTGGTCGGTCAACCTCGCCGGGACGAACACGACGTCGACCGCGAGCTCGGTCTCGTTCAGCGAACCGAACGGCTCCTACGCGTACACCATCTACGCCGGCACGACCCTCGTCTCGCCGTCGAGCGGGTTCGCCAACGTCTCGGGGGCGAACTTGAGCGTCCCGCTGACCTTCACCCCGGCCGGCCATATCGTCGCCTTCCGCGAGAGCGGCCTTCCGGCCGGAGACGCCTGGACGGTCGAGTTCAACGACTCGTCGGTCTCTTCGAGCGCGACGCTGATCACGTTCGCCGTACCGAACGGAGTCTACGCCTTCTCGGCCTCTTCGGTAGGGTATCTCGCCAGCCCCGCGAGCGGCACCGTGAACGTCTCGGGGAGCGACGTCGCGCAGTCGATCCAGTTCAGCCCGCCCCCTCGAACGGTGACCGTGACGGAGGCCGGACTGCCCAACGGCACCTCATGGTACGTGGCGCTCGGCGATCAGACCACGACCTCGAACCTCACGGTCGCTTCGATCGGCGCGGTCACAGGGTCGGTACCGTTCGAAGCGTCCGCGAGCGGGTACATCGCGACGCCGTTCGCGGGCCAGATCGGGCTCACCCAGAATTCGCTCAACCTCTCGTTCGTTCCGGAACAACCTTCGAGCGGATACGTCAGCTCGACGATCGCGATGGACCTCGCGGAGGCGTCGGTGGGCTCTACGCTCGGTGGGAACTGGACCGCGGTCGCGCTGAGCGGCGTCGCGAGCGCCTCGAGCCCAACGATCTACTCAGGGGCGTTCGAGAGCGGAGGGAATGCGACCTGTCCCGGACCGACGTGGATCGGTCCGGATTCGCTCGTCCTGCCCGCGACGCCGTCCGGCGCTCCCCCCGGGACGGCGTCGACCTGGATCGTCGCGCTGCTCTCGGGAACGACCGAGGTCGAGGTAGCAGTCGCCGACGCGGTCGTGGTCCCGCTGTGGAATCAGTCGGTCCCGGGCGACTGCTCCGATTCGCTCTCCGGTATTTCGCCGCTGGCCATCGATTCCTCCACCGCGGTCGTAGCGGCCGACGCCGCCGGTGGCTTCGCGTTCCAGCAGTCACATCCCACGGGCCCCGGGGCGAACTGGACGCAAGAGTACGACCTGCTCCCCCACGCACCGTCGTGGGCGGGCGGGGCGACCGGCTACGTGTGGGCGGTCCGCGACTCCGTGAACTACGCGCAGAATCAGACCGTCGCCGCCTTCGGCGCGACGGTGCCGACCCGCTGGGGGCCGGCCCGGCCTTATCCGGTCCTTTGGAGCAACGTGGTGACGGTCGACGAATCGGGACTGCCGAACGGGGTCCCATGGAACCTCACCGTCCGCTCGACCTTGGATGGAGGGACCTCGATCCCCACCGCGCTCGGCTTTGGAGGCTCGGGCCCGATTGTCGTCGATCTCCCCAATGGCAACTACACGTGGTCGATCGAGGTGAACGCCTCGTACACGGCGTCTCCCTCCGGCGGCGTGCTCAACCTGAGCGGAGCCGGCGAGACGCTGACGGTCGCCTTCTCTCCGACCTCGGGGACACTGCCGACCTGGAGCGCCTCGGCGGCCCGCGTGCCGGCGGCCCCGGAGGGGTTGGGAGGGTCGGCGCGCGTACTCTCGAGCCCTTACGGGAGCGTGGGGTTCGCTATCCGTACGCCTGCTTGATGAGGTAGGCGCGCAGCCGCTCGAGGCGTTCCGCCCACAGGTGGAAGTGCCAGGAGCGGGCGAGCTCCCACGGCTCTCCCGACTTCCAGCCGACGTGCTCGAGCGTGATGTCGATCCCCTCCGGGGAGTCCTGGAGCCGGAGGTAGACGTGCGTCGCCGGCGTCGGTTCGTTCATCCACTTCGCAAAATCCGCCGGTGCGGTCCAGCCGAACTCGAGGTCGACGTTCGGGGTCATCGAGCGCACCGTCCCCCGGCTCGTGAACGCCGTGGGGGTGGTCCAGGTCAGCTCGTAGGCGCCACCGACCTTCGCCTCGACCTTCGCGGAGTCGCAGAGCCAGCCTTCGAGCTGCCGGCTCTCGACCCACGCGGAATAGATCATCGGCGTCGGGAGCGGAACGGTGATCTGGATCAGGATCGGATCGAGGTCCTCGTCCGCCATCGCAGGGCTTTCAGACGCTCCGGTTAAAGACGTTGCGCCTCAGCGGCCCCGGCCCCCGGCGACGCGCTCGAGTGCCGCGAGACGAGGGAGGTCGCGGCTCGCAGAGGTTGAAATACTGCCTCCGCGTTCCACGTCGAGAGTCGCCCCGAGCGCGCGGACCGAGTTCGTGCGTGGGGGCGTGGAAGGTGGCTGCGAACGATTTCCGAGCCCCCAACCGCGGCCCAAGCAAGGGTGCGTCCGTCGCGCTCCGGTGCGCCGAGATCGAACGCCGAAGTTCGATGCGCCGGAGCCGGCGCGGGATCGGGCCGGTCGTTATTGCGGTGGTCGTCGTCATCGTCGTGGTCGCTGCCTCGGTCGGCACGCTCTTCGCTCTGGGGGTTCTCAAGCTCCCGGGCAGTGGCGGGGGCGGCGGACCGTCCTCACCGACGTACCCGGTCGCGTTCCAGCAGACGGGCCTAGCGAGCGGTGCGGCGTGGTCCGTGAATCTGAACGGGACCTCCCAGAGCTCGACGTCCGCTGGGCTCAACTTCTCCGTTAAGAACGGCAGTTACCCCTACGTGATCTCGGCGGTCGGTTACCTCGCGGTCCCCTCCTCCGGCTCGCTGACTATCCTCGGTCGGGGCGCCAATGTCTCGGTGCTCTTCACCGCCGCGGCGACGTACGCCGTGACATTCACCGAGTCGGGACTCCCGGGAGGGACGAGCTGGTCGGTCACGTTCGGCGGCGTCGCCGAGAGCTCGACGACCGCGTCGATCGCTTTCGTGAGTGCGAGCGGTGCCTTCTCCTACACCGTGGGAGCCGTCAGTGGCTTCGCGGCCTCCCCGAGCTCGGGGATCCTGACGGTCTCGGGTACCACGAACCAGTCGATCACCTTTACATCCACCAGTTCGAGCGCTTTGACCTACGCGCAAGCGCTGCCCCTCGCGAACTCGGTCGCCCAGGGCCAGAGCTCCTCGGCCCAACTGGTGATCGGGGCGGGCGGGAGCTCCACGGTCACCTATGAGGAGGACGCCACCGACCTGAACTTCACGGGCTGCACCTGGTCAGGTGCGACGAGCTTCACGGTGCCAGCGAACCCGTCGGGCTACTATTCGGGAGCGACCCCGCTATGGCTCTTCGAGTACTACGTGAGCTCTCCGGCGGAGCTCCTCACCGTGGCGGTCACGAGCGGTACGGCCTCCGTCCTCGGTGGCTTCACGGGCTCGTGTCTCGCCGACTTTGAGTATGCGGCGGTCCCCTCCGCCCCCATCGACAGCTCCGCCGCGACCGCAGCCGTCCAGAGCGACGCCGCCGCGTTCATCTCCGACTACCCGAGCGCGAACGCGAGCCTGACGCTCAGCCCGTCGGTCACGTTCACCTTCGAGAACTACACGTACTACTCCGCCGGCGACTGGGAAGTGACGTACGCGACCTGCCCCTTGTCCGGGACGGGCTCCGGCGTGGGGACCCAGTACAACGCCACGGTGAACGCAACGACCGGCGCAGTGATGTACAACGGCGGGGTCCAATCGATCTCGTGCTCGGACAGCAGCGTGGCGCAAGGGGCCGCGCTCTCGGCCGGCTCGGCGGGGCTCG
>JBOGRR010000056.1:0-8283 GCA_050749765.1 Thermoplasmata archaeon
ATGGAGCGCCGCGACGAGCGGACCCTTGGCGTCGCACGCGCCCCGTCCATAGACCCGGTGCTCATCCCTCCGTACCGGGAGCTCCCCCGGAACCGTGTCGACGTGGCCGAGGAACAGGATCTGCGGGCGGCCGGATCCGAGAGAGGCGATCCCGTTACCGACCTCGTCGATCTCGACCGAGTATCCGAGCCGATGAGCGATCTTCTCGAACGCCGCGGTCCCCGGGCCTTCGACGCCGGACGGACTGTAGGCTTCGAGAAGCTCGACGAGATCGGCGGACTCATCCATGGGCGAGGACCTCGCCGAGGGTTGCGATGCCAGCCGAGAGGTCGGAGTCGGCGATCGTCAGTGGGGGCAAGAGCCGGATCACCTCAGCTCCCGCGGCGCTCGCGAGATAGCCACGGGCCCGCAGCGCCTCAAGGATCGGCGCCGCGCGCGTGCGCAGCTCGATGCCGATCATGAGACCGAGGCCTCGTACCTCGCGGACCTGAGGCGACGCGAGGCCGACCAGCTCCTCGAGCGTCCGCCCGCCGAGCCGTTCGGCGCGTTCGGAGAGGCGTTCGCTCACGAGCACGTCGAGCGCGGCGATCCCGGCGGCGCACGCAACCGGGTTGCCTCCGAACGTCGAGTGCAACGTTCCTCGAAATCTACGCTCGACCTCCGAGGTCGTCACGGTCGCCCCGATCGGTAGGCCTCCGCCGAGTGACTTGGCGAGCGCGACGATGTCCGGGACGGTCTCGTAGCGTTCGAAGGCCCAGTTGCGGCCCGTCCGACCCACCCCGGTCTGGACCTCGTCGATCACGAGCAACGCTCCGCGAGCATCGCAGATCCGGCGCACCTCCGCGATGAAGCCGGGGGATGCGACGTGCACGCCGCCCTCCCCCTGGACGATCTCGAGGACGACCGCGGCCGTGCGATCGGTCACCGCGGCGTCGAGGCGAGCCACGTCGTTGAACGGCACGTGGATCATCCCCGGCACGAGGGGACCGAAGGGTTCGCGCAGTTCCGGGCGCCACGTCGCTGAGAGCGCGCCCATTGTGCGTCCGTGGAACCCGCGCATCATCGCGACGAACTCGCCGCGGCCCGTGCTCGACCGGGCGAGCTTGAGCGCGGTCTCCATCGCCTCGGTCCCCGAGTTCGAGAGGAAGACACGGTCGAGCGCGGGGGGGAACAACGACAGCAGTCGATCGACGAACTCGAGGCGCGGTCGCGTCGAGTAGGCCGAGGAGACGTAGAGGAGGGCCTCCGCCTGCGCCCGGATCGCGGCCACGACGCGCGGATGCGCGTGGCCAACGTTCGCGACTCCGAGCGACGCGCCGAGATCGACGTACTTGCGACCCTGCGCGTCCCAGAGGAAGGCACCTTCCCCGCGCACGATCGTCCGGCGATCCGTTCCCCCGGCTCCGAACTCCGCCCGCGCGAGATCCCCCTCGATCACGCGAACACCGTCCCCTCGCCGGCGAGCGCCCGCGCGATCGGACCGGGACCGGAGGAGGCGGCGATGATCGCCCGCGGCACGCCCGCGTGCACGGCTTCGATCGCCGCCCGGACCTTCTTGTGCATCCGGCCCTGGGCAGCGGACAGCGCGGCCGCTTCGCTCCCCCGATCGATCCGCGCCATCACGCTCAAAGGGTCGTCGGCGACCCGGCGGAGGCCGCCGACGTTCGTGAGAAGGACCAGGCTCTCGGCGCGGAGCGCGGTGGCCACCCGCGCGGCGATGCGATCGGCATCGACGTTGACGACCTCGCCTTCCGGTGTGATGGCGGGGGGACCGATCACCGGGGTGTATCCGCCCTCGCGGAGGCGCTCGAGCAGGTCGGTCCGAATCGACTCGATCGACCCCGATCGGTCGTCGGTGAGGTGCACCACCCGATCGCCCTCGATGGCGCGGACCCCCTCCTTGCGTCGCGCGACGACCAGGCCTCCGTCTACGCCCGAGAGGCCGACCGCGCGCGCGCCCCGCACCGCGAGCTCTCGCACGATGCGCGTCTGCACCGAGCCGGCGAGCGCGAGGATCACGATCTCGAGGTGCGCCGCGTCGGTGAATCGCGAAACCGCCCCGCTCGGGCTCGTGTAATAGCGCGGGGGTCGACCGAGCGCCGACCCGATGCGGTCGATCTCCTCGGATCCGCCGTGCACGAGCACCGCGTCCGGACGCAGCGCGATCTCGTCGAGGACGGGGCCGAGCTCGTTGCCCGCCGCTCCTCCGACCTTCACCACGATCGTCATGGCCCTACACCGGATGTAGACCCGCGAACTCGAGCCCGGCGGTCTCGGCGAACCCGCTCGCGATGTTGAAGCACTGGACGGCGTTTCCGGCGGCCCCTTTCATGAGATTGTCGATCGCCGAAAGGGCGACGATCCTCCGAGCGTGCGGGTCGGCGGCGAACCCGAGGTCGGCGTAGTTCGATCCGAGGAGCACCTTCGGATCCGGGGCTCGGTGGATCCCTTCCACCTCGTGGACGAGTCGCACGAATGGCTCCTCCCCATAGGCCGCTCGATAGACCCGCCAGAGCTCCTTCTCCGCGGGAGGCTCGGCTGGCACGCTCAGGTGGCAGGTCGCCAGCACTCCGCGCACTGGCTCGGTCGCATGGGCGCTCAGCCCAATGCGCAGACCAGTCTCCTGCTCGATCTCGGCCGTGTGGCGGTGGCCCATCGGGGCGTATGGTCGGATCGCACCCGATCGTTCGGGGTGAGCAGCGGCGGCTCCGGCGTCGCTACCGCCGGCGGAGGACCCGCTCTTCGCGTCGACGATCACCGCGCGCTCGGGATCGATGAGTCCCGCGCGGACGAGCGGGTGGAGCGCGAGGATCGTCGCGATCGCAATGCATCCCGGGTTCGCGATGAGGCGAGCGGAGCGCAGCTCCGCTCGTCGCAGTTCGGGGACCCCGTAGACGGCCCGTTGGAGCAGGTCGGGATGGGGGTGCGTGACCCCGTAGTATCGATCGTACAGCGAGGGGTCCTTCAGGCGAAAGTCCGCCGAGAGGTCGATGACGAGACCCCCGGTCTCGAGGCGTCGAGGCATCTGGTCCATCGAGCGGCGGTGCGGAACGCAGACGAACGTCGCGTCCGCGGCCCGGATCTCCTCGTGGCGAACGAACCGTAACTCGGTGCGCTTGCGGAGGTTCGGATGGACCCGTCCGACCGCAGCACCGGCGTGCGTATCGGAGCTGACCTGCTGCACCTCGACCTCAGGATGGGAGAGGAGGAGACGGAGCAGTTCCCCACCCGTGTACCCCGATGCGCCGACGATCGCCGCCTTCATGCGCGGGCGACCTCGGTGGCGTAGACGACGATCCGCTCGGCGACATCGATCCCTGTCGTGGTTTGCAAGGCCTTGAACTCGGGCGTTGGATTGACCTCGTGGACGACGAGCCCGTGCGGGGACTCCATCGCATCGACGGCGAGCACCCCTCCGCCCATCGCGCGGGCCGAGCGGAGCGCGAGCTCGCGCAGCTCGGGGGTGACTCGGAGCGGCTCGGTCTGAGCGCCGCGCGCCGCGTTCGTGCGCCACTCGGGGCCGCTGCGGACCATGCCCGCGACGACCTCCTCTCCCACCACGAAGAGCCGGAGGTCTCGGTCGGGCTTTGGGACGTGCTCTTGGACGTAGAAGATCGATTGGGTCGGCGAGGGTAGCGCGCTCTTGTGCTCGAGGATCTGCTCCGCCTCCTCGCGGTCGTGCACGCGAGCGATCAGCCGGCCCCAGGAACCGACGGGCGGCTTGAGCACGGCCGGGTAGCCCACGGTATCGAGGGCTCGGAGCGCCGCATCCTCCGTGAGCGCGACGATCGTCCTCGGCGTCGGGATCCCGGCGGCCTGTAGGCGAAGCGAGCCAAGGATCTTGTCGCCCGCGCACTCGACGACCTGGGCGGAGTTGATCGTGCGCAAGCCGTAATGCTCGAAGAATCGGAGCGCGTAGAGCCCTCGCAGGTGGCTCACCGAGCGATTGATCACCAAGTCGACTGCGGGCCGAGGTCCGTCCAGGCCGAAGAGCATCGCGTCGTCGTGGAGGGTTTCGACCGGGATCCCCCGGGCGCTCGCCGCACCGAGGATCCACTTCTCCTCGGGCCTGAGGATCGTGTAGAACAGGCCCAAGCGGGGAGGGTCACTCACCCCAGTCTTCCGCTTCCTTGGGGGCGCGTTCGACGGCGATCGGAGTCGTCGCGCGGACCTCGAGTTCGGTCCCACAGTCCCGGCACGGGAAGACCTCCCCCGCGATCATCGCGCCGCATTCGACCGAGGCGTCACACTCTGGGCAGTTCGTCATTTCGTTTCCTCCTTCAAGAGCTCCTCGACGAGCCCGGCGCGTCGGCCGAGCGAGGAGAGGGACGGGGTATGCGCCCCGAGAGCCGCATGGGCCCTTTCGATTTGGCGGCCCACGGCCGCCGGAGAGGGTCCGCCGGGTGACGCCCGGCGGTCGAGCAGGTGATCGGGGTCCCACGCGACGCCCGCCTTCGGCCATCGCGCCTCGACGGCGGCGACCGAGATCGGAGCGTTCGATGCGCGCACGAACGCAGCGACCGACTCGTGCGCCTCGCGGAACGGCATCCCTTGCCGGACGAGGTGCTCGGCGAGGTCGGTCGCGCGCAGCGACGGGTCCCGGGCCGCTTGATCCATCCGATCTCGCAGGAACTCGAGCTCCCCGAGCGCCGCGCGAAGGGCGTCGAGGGTCGCGGTCGCTTCCCGTACCGCGTGGAATGCGGGTGCCTTATCCTCCTGGAGATCGCGGTCATAGGCAAGCGGGAGCGCCTTTAGGGTCGCCAGGAGGGCGACGAGGTCCCCGATCGCGCCCCCGGCCTTCGCCCGTGCGAGCTCCGCTACGTCCGGGTTGCGCTTCTGGGGCATGAGGCTGCTTCCCGACCCGAGCAGGGCGCCGGCTCGCGCAAAGCCGAACTCGGAGGAGGTCCACAGGACCCACTCCTCACCGATCCCACTCAAGTGCACGGCGAGCAACGCGACGTCGAAGAGGAGCTCGGCGAGCGGGTCGCGGTCGCTGACGGCGTCTAGAGAGTTGTCGAAGGCGCGATCGAAGCCGAGGCGTGTCGCGACCCACGCGGGATCGAGCGGCAAAGTTGAGCCCGCGAGCGCCCCGGCGCCGAGCGGCGACACGTTCGCACGACGCTCGGTCGCGAGGAGGCGGTCGAAGTCCCGCTCGAGCCTCCAGAAGTGCGCGAGCAGGTGGTGGGCGAGGCTCACGGGCTGGGCCCGCTGCAAGTGGGTGTAACCGGGGAGGATCGTCGAGCGTTCCGTCTCGGCCCGTCTCAGGAGCTCGGATTGGAAGCGGTCGAGCCCTAACGCAAGCGCGGTGACGGCCTGCCGCAAGTAGAGTCGTTCGTCGAGGGCGATCTGGTCGTTGCGGCTGCGCCCGGTGTGCATCCGGCCGCCGGCCGCGCCGATGAGTTCGGTGAGCCGAACCTCCACGTTCGTGTGCACGTCCTCGAGATCCTCGCGCCAAGCGAACGCACCCGTCTCGATCTCGCGTGCGATGCGGCGCAGGCCCGAGACGATACTTTGAGCCTCCAAGGGGTCGATCAGTCCTGCGTGCGAGAGCATCTCGACGTGCGCGATGCTGCCGGCGAGGTCGCATCGCGCGAGGGTCCGATCGACGGCGAGCGAACGGAGGTAGTCGCTCGCACCGGTGCGAACGTAGCTCGGCGGGCCGGGTGGCGGTGCATCGGCGGCCATGGCCATCGGTGCCTAGCGGTCCCGACGCTCGACTCGCGCGGCGGCTGGCTCGGAAGGACGGGCTCTTGCGGGGGTGGTCGGGCGCGCCTGCTCACCGATCGCGGCCCACGTGCGCGAGGGGAGTCCCCAGACGTAGATGAATCCCTCCGCGCTCTCCGCGCGGAAGCGATCGCCCTTGGAGTACGTCGCGAGAGCGTGCTGATAGAGCGCGTACGGGCTCGTGCGGCCGGCAACGCGCGCCGAGCCTTTGAAGAGCTTCATGGCGACCTCGCCCGAGATTCGCTCCTGCGTCGAAGCGACGAACGCGTCGAGGGCGCTCCGTAGTGGCGAGAACCATAGGCCGTCGTAGATGAGCTGCGAGTATCGCTGCTCGATCGTCCGCTTGAAGTCGAGTAGGTCGCGCGGCAACACGAGCGACTCGAGCGCCTGGTGGGCCGCCAGTATCACCGTCGCCGCAGGACACTCATACACCTCGCGCGACTTGATCCCGACCAATCGGGACTCGAGGTGATCGATCCGTCCCACCCCGTGCGAGCCGGCGATCCGATTGATCTCCTCGATCAACGCTCGCAGCGCTGTTCGCTCTCCGTTGAGCGTGGTGGGCGCCCCCGCCTCGAATCCGATCCGCACGTACTCCGGCTCGTCCGGTGCATCGCGAGGGGACGCGGTCCAGCCGTACACCTCTTCGGGAGGCTCGATCGCCGGGTCCTCGAGGACGCCGCACTCGATCGATCGACCCCAGAGATTTTCGTCGGTGCTGTAGGCCGAGCCCTTGCGCACCGGCACGGGCACTTGGTGCTCCTCCGCGAAGGAGATCTCCTCCTCGCGAGTCATCTTCCACTCGCGTGCGGGGGCGATCACCGTGAGATCGGGAGCGAGCGCGGCCGCGCAGAGGTCGAAACGGACCTGATCGTTGCCCTTTCCCGTGCAGCCGTGGGCGATGTGGGTCGCGCCCTCCTTGCGGGCGACCTCCACCAAGTGGCGCCCGATGAGCGGCCGAGCGAGCGCGGTACTCAGGGGGTACTGGCCCTCGTACAGCGCGTTCGCGGCGATCGCCGGCCGGACGAACTCCTCGGCATACTCGTCCCGGGCATCAACGACGTAGGCGCGACGAGCTCCTACCGCGAGGGCTTTGCGGCGTACCGCATTCAGATCGACCGGTTGACCGACGTGAACCGTGAGCGCGATGACCTCGTACCCGCGCTCCTTGAGCCATGGGATGGCGACCGAAGTATCTAGACCGCCGGAGTAGGCGAGCACTACCTTGCGCGAACTCATCGTGGTCCGACCGAAGACAAGCTAAGCGACTGCCGCCAGCTATTTGTAGGATGTGACCATCTTTGGACAATAACGGACATATTGGTTCGATTTTGAACATGGTGCAAAACGACCGTTCCACAGCGCGCTCCGTGCGTGATTGGATCGACACCCGCCCTGTCGTCGTCGAGGCGCTCCGCCTCGGAATCTCGAACCATTCGGCACTCGCGCGTCGGATCGCGGAGGACCTGGGAGCGGAGCATCTTCCCGCGATCATCGCGGCGTGCCGACGTTACCCGCTCACGGGCGACGGCGCCTTCCGCGAGAAGTCGGTCCAGCGCCTGCTGGACAAGAGCCGGGTCGAGACGCGCACCAAAGTCGCAACGATCACCGTCGTTCAAGGACTCGATGTACTCCAGCGACTCGGCGACGTGGTGGAGGAGATCCTCGACGAGAACCTCATGTGCCGGCTCATCCAGGTCTCCCGGGGGACGGTCATCGTCGTCGACGAGGACTCGGTGAGCCGTTTCGTCAAGCGCTTCCGCGAGTCGCAGATCGTCTCCGTGCGACGGGGCCTCGTTGAACTTGCGGTCACGAGCCCCGTGACCATCGAGGAGACCTCGGGCTTGCTCGCGCGGCTCTCGTCGGTGCTCGCGACCCGAGGGATCAATATCGTGCAAGCCGTGAGCTGCTACACGGACACGATCTTCGTCCTCGATCGGGAGGACATGCCGAGGGCGATCGACTCGCTCGCGAACGTGCTCGCCTAGGTGGGCGATTCGGATCGCACGGGCGGGAGGACCGCGGCGATCGACTCCGCCATTCGACCTGCGTGAGCCAGGTGGCGGATCGAGAGCTGTTCGACGTTGACGCCGATGGGAACGGAGAGATGGCCCCGAATCGCCCCAGCTTCTACGGCGCGCCACACATCGAGCGCGCGCTCCGTAGAGCGCTGCGCAGCTCCCTCGAAATCACTTTCCCCGCCGGCGAGGATGCGATGCTCGACGGCCTCCGGAACGTCGGCTCCGAGCCACCGCACGAACTCGACGTCCGACTCGTCGATGAGGGGCGCGACGCTCAGCAGCACCGGCGCGGGGGCTCGGTGTGCCTCGATGCACAAGTGGTCGTACGCCTCGACCGTCGCAAGGGGGGCGACCGCGTCGAAGAGGATCTGGGTGGTGAAGAAGGACGCCCCCGCGATGGTCTTCGCGAGCATCCGGTGGGCCTCGCCGGTCCGCTGCGGGATCGCGATGTTCCCGATCCCCCCCCGGGCCGCCGAGAAGACCGGGGCGCAGATCCGGTTCGCCTCGACCACCGGAGGGCCCGGGTACGGGATGTATC
>JBOGRR010000057.1:0-8263 GCA_050749765.1 Thermoplasmata archaeon
GTCCATAGGAACTCACGCCCCTACTTCTGCCCGAGCACCACGCCTCCTTACACGATCGCCGCGTTAGCGGCGCGCCTGCATATCGGGGGCCGGTTTAGCCCCGTCCATTTTCGGTGCCCATGCCCTCGACTGGTGAGCTGTTACGCACTCTTTGAAGGATGGCTGCTTCTGAGCCCACCTCCCAGTTGTTTTGGGGCACGGACGCCCTTTGCATGACACTGAACCGGCACTTGGGGCCCTTAATGCAGGGCTGGGTTGCATTCCCTTTCGCACGGCGGGCTTACCCCTGCCGCGCTCACTCCCGGCGTCTACGCCGCGCGGGACTTCGGAGTTCGACAACAGGCCGAGACCTTTCGGTCCCGCTTCCCATAATCGGTGCTCTACATCCCGCGCCAGCTCGGCCGAGACCTACCTGCGAGTAGTTTCAGGAGGAACCAGCCATTCCCAGTCTAGATTGGCCTTTCACCCCTAAGCACAGGTCATCCGAGTGATTTGCACGTCAACACCGGTTCGGTCCTCCACCCGCCTTTCGGCAGGCTTCAACCTACCCACGCTTAGATCGATTGGCTTCGGGTATTCCACCCATGACTACGGACGAACACATCCCGTCCCTGACCCCTTGCGGGGCTGCGGACTGTCGGTTTCCCTTCGGCTTGGGCCGTTGATGGGCCTTGGCCTCGCCATGGATCGAAACTCCCTGGCCCGTTATTCAAAACGGACGCATGGACCCTGTGTCCACAGCCTTTCGGCCGCTTCGTTCCTTGGGGGCCACATGCGGCTTATCGTCAGTTGATTTCAGGCTCTTTTCACCTCCCTTCCGAGGTACTTTTCAGCTTTCGCTCGCGCTACTATTGCACTATCGGTCTCAGGACGTATTTAGGATCGGAAGTCTGTACCTCCCAGCTTCCCGCGCGATATCCAACGCACGGTACTCGGGATACCCCCAATCCCGCCTCTTCTCTTCGCCTACGGGACTATCACCCTCTATGGTCTGACGTTCCAGGCACATTCGGCTCGAGAAGCCTGCGGGTACGAGGGTCCACTACTCCACATCTCCCCACCCTCGCCGGGCGGGGATTCGGTTTGTCCTCTGCCGCTTTCGATCGCCTTTACTTACGGCATCTCATTTGATTTCTTGTCCTCCCCCTACTAGAATGCTTTACTTCGGGGGGTTCCCCTTCCTTGCGGAATGTCCCTTGCGGGACCGGAGTTCCGATTCGGTGATCGGTGGATCACAGGTTCCTTGCGCCTACCCACCGCTTATCGCAGCTTGGCACGACCTTCATCGGCGCCTGAGCCCAGCCATTCCTCAACTGACAGGAGTCAGCTACACTAATGACAATTTGACAAGCGTCCAGAACGCGTGTGATCGGCGTCATCGGCCCCCGCCCCATGGACGGGCCGGCCCTTCGGCCCTTCCCCGAAGAGGCCCCGGCCTCTGCGAGTGCACGCGCCACTCCGTGCGTTGAGCACGAGGCGGCTCGCGTGGCACTCGAGGACCCTATTTAAGACTAGGGACGCGCAGAGCTGCGCTGAGGTCGGGACCAGGGCTCGGATGCCAGTTCGTTCGATGATGCGGACCCTCATAGCGCGCTGCCGCGAACCGACACAGCCCGAGCGCGTTCGGCTCGCAGCCCCCGCAGTTGCGTTCGGCCGGCACGGGCGCGCGTTCCGAGTCCGTGCGCACCTGGATCAACGCGGCGCGCAGCCAGTGGACGTCGGCGTCCGTGTAGGGGATCTTCACCCACCCTTCGTGGGTCCCGTCGCCGGCGAGATCCCCGTAGAGGACGATCGCGTACGGCGGTCGCCGGCCGAACGCCGCCTCGACGAGGCGGCACTCCGCGATCGCCTGGACGGTGTCGAAGAGACGGCCGTGGGCGTCGTGGTAGCCGGTGTAGAGGTGCGTCGTCTTGTACTCGAGCGGGACGAGCTCGCCTCCGCGCCGCGCGATCACGAGGTCGGGGCGTCCCGCGAAGTTGAGCTCGGGGTCGTGGAGGGTGCCCGGGCGCGTCGTGAACCGCGGGTCCTTGCGCACGCGTTCGGGCGGAAACAGGACGGGAAGGTCGTCCTCCCCCTCGTCCTCGTAGACGAGGAGATCGTCCGGACCGAGGTCGAGTCGACCCGGGACGACCTCGATCGAGCTGAGCGGGGGCGTGAAGAGCGGGGAGTGCCGCAGCGGCACGACGTGCTCGGGAGTGCGCGGCGCGATCGGCGTCCCCAGCACATGAGCGCTGTGCTCTGCGCGCGTGAGCTCCATCTCGTGCGGGCAGTGGAAGTAGGCGATCAAGTCGTGCGGGGTCAGGTGCTCGGTCGGGGCTGCGCTCGCAACTTCGGGCATCGGGCGATGCCGCGCGTCCTGGGCTAAGAACCTAGCTCCGCAGTGGAACTCGGTGCACCCTCGAGGCGAGTGCGCAGGCGTTCTTGCGCCGCGGCGGGCGCCGCCGAACGTGACAACAGGTGCTCGAGGAGCGTCCGATCGACCCCCGCGTGCTCGATCGCCGCGGTGATCCGATCGACCCGCTCGCCGTCGGCGTGTTCGAGCGCTCGCACCAACGCGTACTCGGGTCGTGTCGCGAGGACTCGGTGGCCGCGATACTCGACGCTCGTCAGCGCGAGGTGGCGCACGTCGCCCGACCACTCGAGGTCGAGGGAATCACTGCGCGAGCGGCGATCGCTCGCCCACTCGACCTTGGCTCCGTCCTTCATCGATCCCACGAACGCGCGTCCCGCGTACACGGCTCGGTCCCCACCCCAGGTCGTCGGTCCGATCGGCTCGATCAGGTACTCGGTGAGCGCGCCACCGATCCGGTCGACCCCGTCCCGGTTGGTGCCGAGGTCGATGTCGTTCGGCTCGAGGTCGGCGCCCTGGAGCCACGCTGCTGTGGAACCGCCGACGTACCACAGTCGCTCGTCGTTGCTGAGCGAGGCCTCTCCGAGCCGGCCGGCGACCTCGGCCAGCGCGTCGGCGACCGTCGGACGGTGCGAGCCGTAGATCTGCTCGAGCTGGGTCACGAGGACGAAACGGAAACGGTTGTAGGCCTGGCGGACCCGGCCCTGGTAGGTCATGGGCAGCTCGAATTCCCGGTGCCAGCAGCGGGGGCCCCCGAACGCGCACGGCGAATTCGGGTGACGGAAGTCGAGCGGCTCGAGCGGTCCGAGCGGCGGGCCGTTCGCATCGGCCCCTCCGGTTTGCGCGTGGTAGGTGAACACGTTCGGGCTCTTCGTCGCGTCGAGCGTGAGCTGGTGGAGATACCCCCCGCCCAGATCCGGTCCGCTGAGCATCTCGGCCGGCATCGCGCCGTTCTCCGCCGTCCGCGCTACGCGGCACGCGCGATCGGCGCCGAGGGCGCGAGCGCGGGGATCGTTCCCGTCCGCCACTTTACGTTCCCGCGATCGTCCTGTCCCACGAGGTAGCTCCCGTTGGGCAACGGGCGCCAGTCGGTTCGGCGAGAGTCGAGCCGCTCGCTCGCGACCAGCAGGTGATCGGAGTCGGCCGCGAACGTCATCTCGTAGTACGGGCAGCTCGAGTCGAGGAGGCTGGTGCCGTGGTCCCCGAGCGCGAGGCAGAACGCCCAGAGCTCGTGCGGCCCCCGGGCGAGCAGGACGTTGAGACCGGAGTATGGGAACGGCGTCGGACGACCGTGCGCCTCCCATACGGTGGAGAGGTCGGCGACGGTCCGCGCATAGGCGCGCGCCGGATCGGGCTCGCTATCGAGGTGGCGCAAGAGGAGGTAGAAGAGGACCTCGCTATCATTCACCCCTTCGATCGCGGTGTGGTAGCGCCCGGTGAGCGCGCGCGTCTCCACGGGGAGCGGGATCGAGCCATTGTGCGCGAAGATGGTGCTGCCGTACGCGAACGGTTGGCTGTTCGAGAGATCGATGAGCTTCTCGTGGGGGAGACCGAGCGGATTGGAGGCACGGCGCAAATGACCGAGCACGAGAGGGCTCCCGGCCGCCTGAGCGGCTCGGGAGAACGCTTCGCGCTCAACGGGATCGGCGGCGCAGCCAGTTCCTTTCGTGAGATGAGGGCGGCGTCGCTCGTCGTACCATGCGACGCCCCATCCATCCCCTTGCCGTGTCGTCTCGGTAACGTTCGCCTGGCGCAGGAGACTGCGATCGCTCGAGACGAGCCACGTCTCGGCCGGGCGAGGGGCCGCGCCGAGGAGACCGAAGAGGCGGCACATGTTCGTCGCGAGCCGACACCGCTTGATAAGGGTGCGGCCGAGCTCGCCTGGCTACGTCCGGAGGCGGCGCGAGAGTAACGTAAGCGTTTTACCCCCGGGGCCCACGTACTACCGGTAGGACGACCTATGGTGCATGTCGAAGTGACCCCGGCGGCGCAGGACCAGGTGCTCAAGGTCATGGCGCGTCAAGGGAAGCCTGGGACCGCGCTGCGCCTCTACGTGCAGGGGGGCGGGTGCTCCGGGCTCAGCTACGGAATGTCGTTCGATCGCCAGGAAACCGGGGACGAGATCGCCTACGATGGCGGGTCGCTCAAGGTCGTCGTCGACCACGCCAGCGCTCCGCTCTTGGACGGAGTCAAGGTCGATTTCCTGATGAGCCTCGAAGAGTCCGGGTTCAAGATCTACAACCCGAACGCGAAGCAGACCTGCTCGTGCGGCAAGTCGTTCTCGGCGTAGTCACGTCGTGCAGCGGCGCGCGTTATATACCTCGCCCCGACTCTAGTGGTTGGGCGTTCGAGGAGGGCCCGCGGTAAATGAGTATCAAGGTCGATGTCACAGCAGAAGCCCAGAACCAGGTTCGGGAACTGATCCGCTCGCAACAGCCGGGCACGGCGGTCCGCGTCTACCTCGAGACCGAGGACGGTGGCGGGGGCTGCGGGTGCGGCAGCGGTGGCGGTGGGTGCGGATGCGGTAGCGGAGGCGGCGAGCACGGTGGCCCGCGCTTCGGCATGGCGTTCGATCATCCGCGCGCCGGCGACCAGGTCGTACAGGTCGACGGGTTCTCCCTCGTCGTCGACGATCTGAGCGCGGAACTCCTGGACGGAGCCCACATCGACTTCGTTCAGAGCCTCGACGCGACCGGTTTCAAGATCTCCGCCCCGAAGCTTCCAGCGGCTCCACCGAGCGATTCCTCCTCCGCGGAGGAAGCCGGGGGCTGCGGTTGCGGCGCCGGCGGATGTGGCTGCGGATAGGTCCGCTCCCGACCAACCCTTTCCAGTCCCTCCGGGGGCCGCCGACTCCCGAGCGACGCTCCTTCGAGCCTCTCGGCTACCCGATCCGGAACCCCGCGAGCTCGAGCACTTCGTCGTGCGCGCGGGCGAACTCCACCCGAGGGGTGGTGGCGGGACGGACGAACTCGAGCCGCTTCCAGGCCCGATGCGCCGGTACCCAACCGTCGGGCGCACGACCGCGGAAGAGGAACTCGAGGTCCCAGTGGGTGCCGCGGTCGGGGTGGCGTCGGGGAGCGTAACTCTCCGAATAGATCTCCGGCGCGGAAAGATCAACGCGCTCGAGCCCGAGCTGTTCGATCAAAACCCGGCGCGCGGCCCCTGCGGGGGACTCGAACCACCGCAGGTGGCAGGAGGGAAGCATCCAACCGGCGGAATGCGCCTGCACGCGAACCGGGTCGAGGGCGCCGATCTCGGCCCAAGGGGCGCTCGGGTCCATCCGGCCCACGAGTACGCGATCCGGTCCGTCGGCCGTCGACAGAAGAACGAACGACGAGAGGCAGAGACCGTCCGGCGGCAGAGGCCAGTAGCCGTCGGCGGAAGCGCGCCCCTCGGCGAAGCGCGCGAATCGACGCCCGCTACCCTCCGGGTTCGCGTCGAGCGCTTCGCTCTGCGTCACCGTCGACCGCACGCGCGCCGCCGATATAGAGCGCTCGCGAGCCCGTTGGAGGGTCGTCGTGGGCCCGGACGGATTTGAACCGTCGACCAACCGGTTATGAGCCGGTCGCTCTTGGCCGGACTGAGCTACGGGCCCGAAGGAACGGTCCAAAGGCGCCGCCGAGCGGGATTTGGGGAGGACTCGGAAGGGCGGGTCCACCTTTCGAACCGCTGACCTTTCGGTTAACAGCCGATCGCTCTACCACTGAGCTACGGCGGCACCGGCGCGTCCGAGCCGACATCCCACTAATAGCCTTTCCGACGCGGAGCCGGGTGCGTACGATGCTCGACGGCCCGCAGTTTGAGATGTTGGATCTGCTCGCTCATCCGGTCGAGGGAACGGTCGAGCGTTGCCCAGTACTCTGCGGCGAGATCCGTTACGATAGCGCCATCGGCGGACGGCTGGATCACGCCTTCGCGCTCGAGCAGATGGAGCGAGTAGCGGACCTTGTGGATCGGCAAACGCATCGCCTCGCTCAGCCGGATGATCCCCATCGGCGGACTGTTCGCGAGGCGTTCGAGGAGATCGACATTGCGCGCGAGCAGTTCGAGCTCCCCCGCGATTCGTTCGGCGAGGCGAGCTCCCTCGACCGCGCCGGGACCCTCGGGACCCTCGACGATCGGTGCGCCCTCATCGGCCATGGTCCCACCGAGGTGCCTATCGGGTTCAACTTACATCAAGGTTGGCCCGGCCCCACCGGTGTCCCCGGGCCTGGCTCGGAGCTCGGGGGGGGCGGGGGGCTCTGAGGGTGAAGTCGGCTCGGGGCCAACGAGTCGTTGGACCTGTCGGAACAGCGTGGGGCCAACGATCGTGGTCGCGATCGCCATCACGACGATCGCTCCGAGATAGGAATCCGAGAGCAGTTGGGCTTGTTGAGCCGCGATCGCGATGATGAGCGCGACCTCGCCTCGAGCCATCAGACCCGTGCCGATGCTCAGGGCGCCTTGGCGACCGAGGGAGTTCCATTCGGCGAGGCCGGCGAGCAACTTCCCCAGAAGCGCAAGGACGGTGATGAGCACGGCGAGCAGCCAGATCGAGGCGAGACCCGTCAGACTGAGCGTGAGCCCGATGAACACGAAGAAGAACGGGACGAAAAAGGCATTCAGGGCATCGAACGCCTTGTCGATCCCGTAGAGCGGGGCGATCTCGCTGAGGGCCATTCCCGCGAAAAACGCGCCGAGGATTCCGGCGAGTTGGAGACTCGAAGCGAGGTAGCCGACGGCGAGGCAGAAGAGCAACGCGAGCAAGAGCATTCCCGCCTTGGCCGCCGCGTCCGGATGTTCAGGGACCCCGGCCGGGTGGAGGAGGCGCCGTACGATCGGCTCGGCCAGGAACAGGAAGACGACCACGAATGCGATGGCGAGGCCGATGACCAGGGCGACCTGGATCCCGAAATCGGTCGACAACGAACTATTGTGCCCATCGAGCGCGACGATGATCGCGAGCAGAACGAAGGCGATCACATCCTCGAAGACCGCCGCACCGAGGAGCAGGTGACCCACGGGCCGGTCGACCAGCTGGTGATCGTTCAGCAGCTGCGAGACGACGCCGAGCGAGCTCGCGGCGAGGGCCGTCCCGATGAAGAGCACGGCGTAGAGGTTCTGGTCCCCGATGGCGAGGAGGACGAACGCCGCGCCGAGGGCGAACGGCACCGCGACCCCGACGAGGGAGGTGCGCAGCGCCGGACGCATCACAGCCCGCAGCACTGCGGGACGGATCCGCATCCCAACCGTGAACACGAGGAAGATGAGTCCAATCTCGAAGAAGGCGGTGAGCGCTTCAAAATTCGCAGAGTGGGGGTTGCCGAGATCGAGCGCGTTGAGCAGCGAGAACGGGCCGACGTAGACGTTCGCGATCAGGATTCCCGCGATGATCCCTCCGACGAACCCGGGGACTCGAATCCGTTCACACAGCCAACCGAGCCCGATCGCGAGCAGGAAAGCGACGACCAGCATCCCGAGGAGCGGGGTCTCGGCGGTCAACGATGCGGCGCAGTAGATCGCGCGTTAAGGTGGTTGCGCCGGGGGGGTCGCCCGGCGCCATCCGCGCTGGCTCGAGAAGGGCGGGCCCGCCGGGATTCGAACCCGGGTCTGAGGCTCCGGAGGCCCCCGTGATGTCCAAGCTATACTACGGGCCCATTTATTATGTCCAAAGGTTGATTAGTCCGGACTCTTTCAACCAATCACTATGTCTCCGCCGGAATCAGCGGCTGCGGCTCATCGAAGGGACCTCCTGTCGCGCCGCGAGGTGAGTTCGTGGTTTAAAGACCATGCCTCCGCCGCCACGGCTCGAACGCAACTAGGAGCGTGTTGCACAGCTCCGGCACGCGCCTGACGTAATCTCCGACGTGAACTTGAGCGGAGGTACTTTAGCCGGCCTCGTCTATCGGGGAGCATGGCTGACACTCCGGAGCC
>JBOGRR010000058.1:0-8202 GCA_050749765.1 Thermoplasmata archaeon
TACCCCTGCTGGACGATCTCTACGATGCAGCCGTCGAGATGCTCGCCGTCCGCGGCAGACTCCGCGACCGCCTCTTCTTCCTCTGGGGCGAAGGGTTCGCCGACCACCGCCACGGCCCGAACTCCCTCCCGCGCGAGGAAACGCTGCCACTCGAGATCGAGCAGATCGAGGCCCTCGGCGATTGACCGGTTCGTGCCGGCCGCGGCTTTGCGCGCGTGCTGGAACGATTCGTAGAGCGGGATCAGCTCGCGCAGGAGGTCGGCACGGGTTTGGCGGGCGACCGCGTCGCGTTCTCGCTCGGTGCGTCGACGGAAATTCTCGAAGTCGGCGAGCAGGTACTTGTAGCGGACCGACCACTCTTCCTCGGTCTTCGGGCCCGGGGCCGGTGCCCCCGGTGCCGCGGGGGCGTCGCTCGGCTCGGCGTCCATCGCGAGCGTGCACGAAGGGCAGTTATTAGGGGTTTGTTGCCCCTCGGTCCACCCTTCGTCAATTGTCGACATTCACTGCGGAGGCAGCACCCCCGCGGGGTGAGAAACTGTGGCGCGTAGTTCGGTCCGACCGCACCGGATTTCTGCACGGTCGAGAGGTCGATTTTCCGCCGTGCGCGAAGGGTTATAACGCACGTCCGGCTCGTCAATTGCCGGCGCGTGCCGGCGCCACTTCCATGAGTCCTCAGAGCGCGTCGGTCGCCGACTACAATGCGGGTTCGATCCAGATCATGGAGGGCCTGAGTGCCGTTCGAAAACGCCCCGGAATGTACATCGGATCGACCGATCCCCGCGGGCTCCACCAACTCGTCAATGAGGTCGTCGATAACTCGATCGACGAGGTCCTCGCGGGTGCGTGCACGGACATCGAGCTCACGCTCGGCAAGGACGGCACGGTCACGGTCGTCGACAACGGTCGAGGCATACCGGTCGAGGAGCACCCCCGCTACCACAGACCGACGCTCGAGATCGTGATGACGGTCCTGCACGCCGGTTCGAAGTTCGACAAGGGGGCCTACAAGGTCTCGGGCGGGCTCCACGGGGTCGGGGTCCACGTCGTCAACGCCCTCTCCGAGTGGGTCGAGGTCCGGGTACGACGCAACTCGCACACCTATTTCCAGCGCTACGAGCGCGGAGCTCCGGTCGCCCCGCTACAGGACCTCGGCTCCGCAGAAGGGACCGGGACCGAGACGAAGTTCCTCCCCGACCGCGAGATCTTCGAGACCGTCGTTTTCGATAAGGCGACGGTTGAGCGGCGGCTGAAGGAGCTCTCGTTCCTCAATCCCAGCGTGACGATCCACTTCCGCGACGAGCGGGACGAGAGCGAACAGAAGTTCCATCACGCGGGCGGACTCTCGGAGTTCGTCGCCGATCTGAACGGGGCGACCAACGTCCTGTTCGCCCCTCCGATCGCGCTCCACGCGAAGCGGGACACGACGGACATCGAGCTGGCGCTCCAATACAACGACGGCTACAACGATACGACGCTCGCCTTCGTGAACAACATCCACACCGTCGACGGCGGCACGCACGTCATCGGCCTGCGCGCGGCGCTGACCCGCACCCTCAACGACTACGCTCGGGGCCACGGCTATCTCAAGGGCGACAAAGAGAGCCTCACAGGCGACGACGTGCGCGAAGGGCTCAGTTGCGTGCTGAGCGTCAAGGTCCTCGAGCCGCAGTTCGAAGGGCAGACCAAGGCGAAGCTCGGCAACTCCGAGGTGAAGGGTCAGGTCGAGAGCGCGGTCCACGACAAGCTCGCAGAGTACCTCGAGGAGCACCCATCGGTCTCCCAGTCGCTGCTCCAAAAGGCGGTTCAGGCCTCTCAGGCGCGGGAAGCGGCACGCAAAGCGAGGGAACTCACTCGACGCAAAGGGCTCCTCGAGGGCGGAGGGTTGCCCGGCAAGCTCGCCGACTGCCACTCCCGCGATCCTGCTCAGTGCGAGCTCTTCATCGTCGAGGGTGACAGCGCTGGCGGCACCGCGAAACAGGGCCGTGATCGGGAATTCCAGGCGATCCTCCCGCTGCGCGGAAAGATCCTCAACGTCGAGAAGGCCCGACTCGACAAGATGCTGCAGAACGAGGGGATCCGCAACCTCCTCACGGCGATCGGCTACGGGATCGGCAACGGGAACGGGGCTACCGCGAACGGCGAGGGCGAAGACGACCTCTCGAAGCTCCGTTACCACAAGATCATCTTGATGACCGATGCGGACGTCGACGGAGCTCACATCCGGACCCTCCTGCTCACCCTCTTCTATCGGAAGATGCCCGCGCTCCTGACGAAGGGGCATGTGTACATCGCGCAGGCTCCGCTGTACCGTATCGCGAAGGGCACGAAGGTCGTTTGGGCGTACTCCGACGCGGAGCGCGACCGCGAGGTCGCTGCCCTCGGCGGGATGAAAGGGGTCGTCGTTCAGCGCTACAAGGGGCTCGGGGAGATGAACGCGGAGCAGCTCCGCGACACGACGATGAAACCGGGCGCCCGCACGCTCCTGCGAGTGACGATCGACGACTCCGGGGAAGCGAACGCCCTCTGCTCGATCCTCATGGGTGAAGAGGTCGAGCCGAGGCGGGCCTACATCCAGAAGCACGCCGTCGAGGTCACGAACCTCGACATCTGACGTCGAGAGGAGGACGACCCCCGCCCTGTGACGGTGGTGAAGAGCGTCGCGGAGGCCCTCGCGGCGACCGGCCACGCCGGTCCCGAGCCCCCGTTCCGCCCGGTGGTCCTGGCCGGATCGAGCGGCTACTTCGTTCCGATCGCGGTCTTCACCGATGAAGCTCGGATCGATTGGAGGGGGATGTGGATCGATGCCCACGGAGTCGGTTTCCTGGGGACCGTCTCCCCGGAGGCCGTCGTTCCCCACCCGCCCCTCTCGCCGGCGACCTCCGGGCTACTGAACCTGCTCAGCGCCTCCGCCGTCAGCATCCTCGAGCGCGTCGCCGAGCTCGACGCGGCGCTCGCGGAGGTCCCGATCGGGGACCTTCGCTTGCCACCGCTCTCGATCGAAAATCTTCACCGACGCGCGCTCCTCCTGCGCCGTCACGTCGGCCGGCTCACCGCGATCGTCGCGGAGCTCAGCGGGCCGCTCGCGACGCCGTTCCCCGACCTCGCGCTCGTGCACGAGGAGATGGCGCGGCAGGTCGACCGATTGCATGCGTTCACTCAGTCCGTTGAGGCGACGCTCCGCGATATCGTGATGATCCGCTCCGCCGCCGAGAGCAATCGGATCAGCGCGATCGCGAACCACCTGGGCGAGACCTCGAATCGGATCGGTTCGCTCGCCAATAACTCGAACATTCGCATGCTCGGCATCGCCTACCTCGCCCTCGTCGTCGCGCTGGTCGGCGCGGCGCTCCTCGTTCCCGAGACCGTCTCGACGATCCTCTCCATGCCGAGCGCGACGTGGGTCTCGGGGTACTGGGTCGTCTTCGTGCTCACGCTCTCGACCGTCGTCCCGATCGTGCTCATCTTCACCCGGCCGTGGCTCGTTCGGATTCTCCGTGGCCTCGGTTCCTACGAGGCGCGCAGCCAGGAGGGACTCACGGACCTCCCCGAAACGACCGGCTCGGGGGCCCCGGTGTCGTCCTCCGGCGCTCGACACCCGCCCTCGAAGTTGGGAGGCCCGAAGTGACCGCCTCCGCGGAGCCGTTCTGGCTCGAGAACGCGCTGATCGTGAGCCAGGACGCCGAGCGACGGGTCTTCCGCGGCCATCTCCGAGTCGAAGGAGCCCGGTTCACGCACGTCGGCACGGAGCCTCCGACGCACGGGGAGCCCCGCATCGACGCGCATCGCTTCGCGGTCGTCCCGGGATTCATCAACACGCACGGGCACGTCGCGATGAGCCCGCTGCGTGCGATCGCCGACGACCGCGACCTTGCGGGGTTCCTGGAGACGCTCTTCGCGGTCGACGCCGAGCGGACGGAGGCGGACGTCGAGGCCGGCGCGGCGGCCGGTATCGTCGAGATGCTGCTCAGCGGCACGACGTCGTTCCTCGATCTCTACTACGCCGAGGACGCCGTCGCGCGGGCGGCGAAGCGCTGGGGGATCCGGGGCTTCCTCGGCTGGGCGGTCCTCGACCCCGCATTCACGACGCAGAAGGGGGTTCCGCTCGACAACGCGCGCCGGTTCATCGGGCGCTGGAAGGACGATGCCATGATCCGCCCGCTCGTCGCTCCGCAGGGGGTGTACGTCTGCGGGAAGGAGACGTGGCTCGGCGCGCGCGCGATCGCCGAGGAGTCGGACTGCCTCGTCCACTACCACTTGTCCGAGACCCGCAAGGAGGTCCACGACCACGAAGCCTCGACCGGCCGCCGGCCCGCGATCTGGCTCGAGGAGATCGGCTTCCTCGGCCCGCATCAGGTCGCTGCGCACTGCGTGTGGCTCACCGGCCGGGAGATCGAGATCCTGGGTCGGCATCGGATCGGAGTCGCCCACTGCGCGAGCTCGAACCTCAAACTCGCCTCGGGGGGGTTCGCACCGATCGTGGAGCTCGCCGAGGCCGGCGCCGTCGTCGGACTCGGGACCGATTCGGTCGCCAGCAACAACTCACTGAGCCTGCTGCGCGAGATGCATCTCGCGGGGCTCTCCCAGAAGAATCAGCGATGGGATGCGGCGAGCCTCCCCGCTCAGCGCCTGCTCGATATGGCGACCGTCCACGGGGCGGCGATGCTCGGCCGCGCGCACGACCTCGGCTCGATCGAGGTCGGAAAGCGCGCCGACTTTTCCCTCGTCGCGCTCGATCATCCGACGGTGCAGCCCGCGCGCCCCGAGACGATCGTCTCGCACCTCGCCTACTCCGCGTGGGAGGAGGCGATCGACTCCGTCTATGTCGACGGAGCACCCGTCGTGCGCCATCGTCAGCCGACCCGTGGCTCCTGGGGTGAGGCGCTCGAGGCGGCGACCGAGGCCTCCGCCGCCCTGTGGGCGCGACGACCGGCCGCGCGACGCTAATCCTCCGGTCCGATCGCGAGCGTGGTCCTCAGCGCCGCATCGAGCTCGGCCGCGAGACGTTCGGCCGGTACATCGAGCCCAAGATCGTCCGTTCCGACGAGCGCGTCGAGCGCGGTCGGTCGCTCGAAATCGAAGATCGATCGGGCGAGGGAGCGATCGATCGTCCGGGGCACGACGCCGTGGTGGAGGAGCGTGGTCCCGGTCCGATGCTGGGCGGCGCCGCCGACCACGCGATCTCCGATAGCGAGGACCCGACCTCGCGCACTGAGCATGCAGCAGCCGACCGACGTGGCGGGGGCGACCTCCCACCGAGCGCTTAGCCCGTGGTGGCCCAGCCACGCCACCGGGCCTTCCCCGAGGCGCGCGTAGGCTCCCATGAGCGTCGGCCCAATGCGCGGATCGCCCCGGGGCAGTACGATGGACCACGCGAGGTCCCCTGCGGAGTGAAGGACCCCAGTGCCCCCGGTCGATCGTCGGACGATCGCGACGCCGGCGGCCCGTGCCCGCTCGAGGAGCGGATCCTCGGGTCGGACCGCAACGCCGATGGAGAGCGAAGCGTCCGACAAGGGGACGACCCGCGCCCACGTTCGTCCGGCGGCGAGATGGAGCGCCTCCTCCCGCAGGACCTCGCCAACGGGGGTCGCCTCCGACCGGCTCGGTGCGCGGCTCATGGACCGCCGACCCGAGCCGCTCGAAACGATATGAACGCACGCGGGGTGGACCGCTAATGGCCCAAATCGAGAGTTTTCATCTGCACCCGGGCGCCGCGGCACCGCCCTTCGACCTTCCCGGAGTCGATGGTCGGCGCCACACCCTCGCTGAGTTCGCTGGTCGGCCGTTCCTGCTGGTCGTCTTTTGGTGTAACCACTGCCCGTATGTCCAGGCCTGGGAGGGACGGATGATCGAGCTCGGCCATCGCTTCGGACCGCGCGGGGTCGGAGTCGTGCTCATCAACTCCAACGACGGGAAGGCGTATCCGCAGGATCGGCCGTCGGAGATGGCGGCCCGCGCGAAGGAGAAGGGCTACCCGTTCCCGTACCTCTACGACGAGAGCCAGAGCGTCGCCCACGCCTACGGGGCACTCGTAACCCCCCACCCGATGCTCTTCGGGCCGGACCGTCGGCTCCTTTTTCAGGGCGCGATCGACGACAATCACGAACGGCGCGAGGCGGTCCAGCACCCGTACCTCGCCGAGGCGCTCGAGAGCGCCCTCGCGGGGCGCCCGATCGCCCCCGCCGAACTACCGGTCCGCGGGTGCTCGGTCAAGTGGACGGCGTGAGCCTCGCGGGGAGCGGGCGCGGTTCGGTTGGGCTCGGATCGCACGGGCCCGGACCTCGAACTGCTCGGCGAGGCGGGGGTCGAGGGGCCGCCCGGCGGAGTCGAGGCGCGCGGCGATCGCCGCCTTGCCCGCGAGGGCGCGGGCGAGCCGTCCTCGGGCAACCCGCGGCGCCGATTGGATCCGAGCGTGCAGGAACAATAGGCCGTGGCGGGGAGGGGGAGCACGCCCGCGCAGATGCTCGAAGAAGGCGCGCTCGGCGCCGAGGACTTGGACCGTGCTCGCGGGCAGCCGGCTCAGCCGGTCGAGCCCTCCGGCGGCCGCGACGAGGCGGGCGGCGAGCTCCGGCGAGAGCAACGCGGAGAGGTTCGGGGTGCTCGACGGCGCGCTCGCACGGATCGCACGATCAAGTTCTCCGCGGGTCCCTTCGAGCGCGCGATACGTTCGGGCGAGCGAGCGTCGCGCGCTGCTGAGGTCGGGGTCGGGCGAGGTCGATCCGCGCTCGGCCGTCGCGACCTCATCGAGTACGAGTCGGGCCGCTTCCGCCGCATCGCCCGGGTCGAGGTCCGGGCGATCGCGGGCCGCCCAGCTCCCGACGCGCTCTCCGAGCAGGTTGAGGGCGCGATCCAGGTCGCGCAGCGCGCGCACCGCCTCTTCGACGTGCACCGAGGGGTCCCAACTCTCCCGGAGCTCCCGCCGTGCCACATCGAGGACCCCCTCGCGCAGGGGCCCCAGTTCGGTCGGGGTCTCCGCGCGATCGACGACCCCGCTCACGGCGGGATCCCATCTCGGTCCGTGCGACGCGAGCCGGCGGTCCGAGGTCACCAGCGATCCCGCCGGATGGGCGGCGATGGCCGCCCGCTCCTCGGGGGTCAACGCACCGGCGCGCCGCTCCGCGATCCGCTGCGCGATCTCGACGGGCTGCCCCGGGGACGGGTAGCGCTCGCGGACCGCTCCGTGAGGATCCACGACGAAGACCCCGAACCACGTCGCCACGAGCGTGAGTTCCATCGAGCTCACTCCATCCGCAGTCCGCCGTTGATGTGCAGGGTCGCGCCCGTGAGGTAGTTCGCCCGATCGGAAACGAGGAACGCGACGGCGTCGGCGACCTCTTCGGGACGGCCGATCCTGCCGAGAGGTATCGCGGCGTTGCGCTTCGACCGTAGCTCGGGAGTGTCCCCGGCGAGGATCGCCGTGTCGATCGATCCCGGGGCGACCACGTTGACGACGACCCGCGGAGCGAGCTCGCGCGCGAGAGAGCGCGCGAGGCCGAGCTGACCGGCCTTCGCCGCGGCGTACGGCGCCCCTCGCCGCGCGCCGTCGAACGCGAGGATGCTCGAGATGAACACCACGTGCCCGGGTTCGGCCGCCTCGAGCGCGGGCAGGAGCGCGCGCGTCAGGTCAGCGGGCCCGACGACGTTCGTGCGATAGAGGTCCTCGAAATCGGCGGCGGCCGACTCGAGGAACCGCTGCCGCGGATAGCTTCCGGCGTTGTGCACGAGCCCATCGAGGGTCGTCCCGCCCGCGAGGACATGCTCCGCGAGGCGCAGCGCGGCCCCCGGCTCGCCGAGGTCCGCGCCGAAGATCGTGGCCTCGGCACCGGCCCGCCGGGCATCGGAAGCGACGGCTTCAGCTTCGGCGCGGTGCTGACCGTAGTGGACGATGAGCGACGTGCCGGGCGACGCCAGGCGACGCACGGTCGCGGCGCCGATGCCGCGGGAGGATCCGGTCACGAGCACGCGCATGCCGGCCCGAGTCACCGGGGGCCCTTAGGATTGCGGAGCGCGGCCGATTAATACGGCGCGCGGCGTCGCGGGCCCGATGGCAGAGCCGGCCACCGAGGCGCTGGTCCGCTACGAGCGCACGGGCGCGATCGCGGGCGTCGTCCTGAACCATCCGCCGGTGAACGTCCTCAGCCGGGAGCTCCTCTCGGCGCTCTCTCAGCGACTCGAGGAGGCGACCCGCGATCCCGACGCCCGAGT
>JBOGRR010000059.1:0-8193 GCA_050749765.1 Thermoplasmata archaeon
ATAATGCCCCCTACGATAAGTACTATGTGTTCGACATTACGTCAGCGAACTGGGTTGGACTGAATTAGAACAGGTTGCACCCTACAGTTTCTCGAGGAGAATCGTCAGTTACCGCCAAACTCAGGTCCGAGGTGAATCGGCTCAAACCTCCAAAGTGGGGTCCGAACGGCGTCGCGAACTACCGGGACACCGGCCCCACCGCGGAATCGAGTCCGCCGCTGGGCTCTACACTGAGCGCATGGCTTGAGCGTCGAGATACCAGCGCAGTCGCTCCGTGGCCCGGATCCGTGCCGCCGGAAACTCCGAGGAATCGGAAAGTTGGCTTTCCAGCACCCGCTTCACGATCGCCGCCTTCTCGGGGCCCCCCACGAGGAACGCCACCTCTCGCGCGCGGTCGAGTGCCTCCGGCGTGAGCGTGATCCGCGGTACCCTCGGCGGACCCGGCGCGGAGGCCGTCGCTTCGACCCACCGGCCCTCGCGCACTGATGGGGACGCCCCGGGGAATATCGACGCCGTGTGGCCATCGCGGCCCAGCCCCAGGATCACGAAATCGAATGAGGTCGGAGGCATGACGCCACCGGGCTCGGCGTGAAAGAACTCGCGAAGAACTTGCTCGTACTCCCGGGCCGCGTACCCGAGCGGTCGTCGCTCACCCCGCATCCGGTGGACGTTCGGCGGACCGAGGCCGAGCGGAGCGAGCAGCGTACGCTGCGCGAGCCCGAAGTTGCTCGACGGGTCGTCCGGCCCTACGGCCCGCTCGTCGGTCCAAAAGACGTCGACCCGCTTCCACGGGAGGTCCGAGGGAAACTCGGTCGTAAGCTGGTGGAAGAGCGTCTTGGGGGTCTCCCCACCGGGGATCACGAGGGAGAATCGAGATTGGCGCTCGAAGGCGCGCTTGCCGGCCGCCACCACATCGGTCGCAAGCGCCCGGCACGCGGTCTCTAGGTCGGGGTGGACGAGGACCTCTCGATTCAAGGGACCGACCATGCGTGACCCCGCCGTGCGATAAGGGCGTCCGCGGCCCTCGGCCCCCAGCTGCCGGCCGCGTACGGGTGGACCGGCGGCTGATGCGCCAGGATCCGTTCGTAGAACCTCCATGACTCCTCGACCTCGTCGGCCCGTACAAAGAGCGTCTGGTCACCGCGCATCACATCGAGCAGGAGCGTCTGGTAGGCATCCGGGAGCGGTCCGAACGCTTCGGAGTAGCGGAAGTGGAGTCGCTGAGTCGCGAGCCGGATCGCATGGCCCGGCCGCTTGATCTCCATCGCGAGCTCGAATCCCTCGTCCGGCTGCAGGGTGATCGTGAGCGTGTTCGCGGTGAGTTCCGAGGGGTGGTCCTTCGGAAAGAACCAGATCGGAGGCTTGCGGAACCGCACGACGATCTGGGTCGACTTCGTCGGCAGCCGCTTTCCCGTGCGCAGAAAGAAGTCGGTTCCCTGCCAGCGCCAGTTCCGGACCTCGACCCGCATCGCAACGAACGTGTCGGTGGCACTCGAGCGTCGAACGCCCGGTTCCTGCCGGTACCCCCGCGCCGGCTGGTCCCGGGAGCGGCCCCGGGTGTACTGACCTAGGACGACGTCCTTGCGGCGCAGCGGGGCCAGGGACCGCAGGACCTTGACCTTCTCATTGCGGATCTCGTCCGCATCGAGCGAAGAAGGGACCTCCATCGCGGTCAGCGTCAGCAGCTGGGTGAGGTGGCTCTGAACCATGTCGCGCAGCGCGCCTTCCGAGTCGTAGTACCCTGCGCGTTCCTCGACGCCCAAGTCCTCGGCGACCGTGATCTCGACCGCGTCGATCCGCTCCCGGCTCCAGAGCGACTCGAAGATCATGTTCGCGAAGCGGAAGACGAGCAGATTCTGTACCGTTTCCTTTCCCAGGTAGTGATCGATGCGGTAGATCTGGCGTTCGTCGAGCCATCGGTGAAGGATCCGGTTGAGTCGACGCGCGCTCACCAGGTCCCGGCCGAACGGCTTCTCGATGACAACTCGCGTCCAACCGGGGCTTTGGTGGAGGCCGGCTTGACCCAAGCTCTCGACGACCTTTGAGACCGCCGGCGCCGGGAGGGCCAGGTAGATCACCCGGTTCCCCGACAGGCTTCGGCGCCGCTCGATGGTCGCGACGCGCTCGGCGAGACGGCGGTAGTCTGCCGTCGTTCCATCCCCCAAGGCCTGATACTGTGCGAACTCCCGGCTCCAGATCCGGGCCTTGGCCCTCGGGGCCGCTCTCGCCTCCACCAGCGCGTCGGTGCAGAGCTGCTGGAACGCGCGATCGGAGAGCGCGTGGCGCGAGCACCCGAGAACGTAGGTCGCCGACGCCGGCGACGGGAGGTCCCAGGTGGCGGAGTAGAGCGACGGGAGCAGCATGCGCCGCATCAGGTCGCCGGTCGCGCCGAAGGCGACGAAGAGCTGCCGCGAGCCGGGCGGGGGATCGATCGCGCTCATTCGGTGTGGATCGCGTGCCCACCGAACTCCTGGCGCATCGCCGCGAGGAGCTTGTCGGCGAACGGGTCGGAGACCCTCGATCGGATCCGCTGCTCGAGCGAGAGGGTGATGATCGGCGCCGGCACGTTGAGGTCGATCGATTCCTGCACGGTCCATCGTCCCTCGCCGGAGTCTTGGACGAACGGTGCGATGTGGGCGAGGTCCCGCGGGTGATGAAGGGCGTCCGCGGTCAGGTCGAGCAGCCAGGAGCGCACGACGCTCCCGTAGCGCCAGATCTCGGCGATCTGAGCGAGGTCGAGCGCGTAATCGGTCTTCGCCTTGAGGATCGCGAACCCCTCCCCGAGCGCCTCCATCATCCCGTACTCGATGCCGTTGTGCACCATCTTGACGAAGTGCCCGGCCCCGGGTCCCCCGACCCGTCCCCATCCCGCATCCGGTGCGGGGGCGAGGGTCTCGAAGAGCGGGCGCAGGTGGGCGACATCAGCCTTCGAGCCTCCGATCATCATGCTGTATCCCTCCTTGCGTCCCCAGATCCCCCCGCTCGTACCGACGTCCAAGAAATGGATCCCGGCGGCGCGAGCCTTCTGGGCGTGGCGGATCGAGTCCGTGTAGTGGGAGTTCCCCCCATCGATGAGCAGATCGCCCTTAGCGAGCCGCGGCAGCAGGCGGTCGATCGCGCTTTCGGTCGGCGCTCCGGCGGGGACCATCAGCCAGATCGCCCGAGGTCGGTGGAGCTTCGCGACGAGACCCCGGAGCGTGTAGGCGGGCACGATACCATCCTGAACGGCAGCGTCGACGGTCGAGCGCGTCCGCGAGTAGCCGACCGCTCGATGGCCCCCCTTCACGAGTCGAGCCGCCATGTTCTCTCCCATCCGCCCCAGTCCGACCATCCCTAGTTCCATCGTTTCCTCCGATCAAGAACGAACGCCGACCTCGGCGAGGTCGTGGATCAGCCGGCCCGTGCCTTGATAGTGAATTCCGCGAAATCCGAGCTGGGTCGCGGCGGTGACGTTCTCGGAGCGGTCGTCGATGAAGACGACGGACGCCGGCTCGCGCTGAACGATCTCGAGCATCCGCTCGAAGGCCTCGGGCGCCGGCTTTCTCAGGCCCGTAAAGCAGGACGACAGGAACGTATCGAAGAGCTCGGCCAGCCGATACCTCGCGATGCGGTAGAGGTTCAGTTCGCGCGACTCGTTGTTGAACGCGATGCTCCGGTAGGCTCCGGTCCGCACCAACGCGCGCACGAGGTCGAGCGTCTCTGGATGCGCGAACGAGCGCTCGAGCATGAAGCGCCGGAACTCGGTCCGATCGACCGCAGGCCCCTCCCGTCCGACGGTGCGCTCGAGGTAGCCCTCGAGCGAGAGGCGACCTCGTTCGAAATCGTCGACGACGGCCTCGTGGCGCACCTCGAACGCCGCGCTGTTCACCCCGAAGTGCTCGCAGGCCGTGTGCCGCTCGTCCCGATCCCAGGCGTTCGAGAGGAGCACTCCGCCGATGTCCCACGCGAGCAAGGGGGGCTCAACCATCGATCACCTGACGCACGAGGGCGAGGCCCGCTGAAGCGTCCCGCTCGAGGTCGACGGTCAGGACCCGGCGACCCTTCGCCCGGAGCGCCGCGGCGTCCCCGACCGCCTGAGCCCGGATAATCCGACCGAACGTGGACCCGGACTCGGGAACGGCGAGATCCGCCGAGGGGTGATCGATGAGCTGGAAGAAGAGTCCGGTTGCCGGACCGCCCTTGTGGAGCTGGCCGGTAGAGTGGAGGAAGCGCGGACCGAACCCGAGCGTCGTGGAGAGCCCGAGCTTGGCCCGGAGCGCGGCGCGAACCGCGTCCAGGCCCTTCTGCGTGGCGACGGTCGGGGCGAGGTACGCCTGGATCGCGACGTAGTCGCCGGGCCCCGCGAACCCCATCCACCGTCGGAGGGCTTCGCCGAGCGCATGGACCGAGCTTACGGAGGACGGCACTGGGGCCTCGGTACTGGCGCTCCCCGCCGACGACCCCATCGCACGTCGGGCGAGCTCCTTCGCGATCTCGACATCCGGCTGGTCGAACGGATCGATCCCGAGGACCGCGCCCGCGCTCGCGACGCCCATCTCCCACCGGAAGAACTCTTGGCCGATGTCGAGCGGGTCGCTGAGCTCGATGTGGATGGTCGGCTCGCCGGCGTCCGCCAGGGCCCGCAGCGCCGCCTCGAGCACAGGCACCGGCTCGGACGCCAATCTGAGGAGCACGGCGACTCGGTCGTGACCGAGCGCCGGATCGAACGGGCGGACCTCGCCGGCGATCGGCACGATCCCGGTCCCCGACTTCCCCGTGCTCTCCGCGATCAGCTGCTCCGCCCAGGCGGGGAACTCGGCGAGACCCGGGGACGTCACGATCGTCACCTTGTCGCGGCCAGCGCGGCCCAGCTCCCCGAGCGTCGCGCCGAGCTCGAGGCCGGGATTCGCGCTGACCGCGACGACCGAGGCGCATCCTTCCGCCATCCGCCAGGCACGGTCGAGCACTCCGCCGATATCGACGCCGATGAGCGCGGCCGGGACGAGACCGAACGCCGTGAGGGCGCTGTAGCGCCCGCCAACATCGGGTGTCGCGAGGAAGCAGCGTCGGAACCCCTGTTGGTGCGCGAGTGCCTCGAGCGGCGTGCCGGGGTCGGTGATCGCGATGAACTGCGCGCCCGGATCGGGGCGCGTGCCTCGAACCTGCTCATGGAAGAACCGGAAGAACGAGTTCGGTTCGAGGGTCGTGCCGGATTTGCTCGAGACCACAAACAGCGTGTGCGGAAGGTCGAGGGCGCCGAGAAACGCGCGGACGGCATCCGGGTGCGTGCTGTCGAGCCCGCGTAGCTCGGGAAATCCGGCTCTTCGGCCGAAGGTCGACGCATAGACTTGGGCGGCGAGGCTCGACCCGCCCATCCCGAGGAGTGCGATATGGACGAACCCGGCGTCGCGGATCTCCCGTGCGAACTCCTCGAACTCCGCGCTCTCCCCGTGCATCCCTTCTGGAAGGGAGAGCCAGCCGAGCCGGGTCTCGACGCTCTTCGGGTCGGCCCGCGGCCAGAAGGTCGGATCCTTGCGCCAGATGCGGCGCCCCGCGCTCGCGGCTTCCCACGCCTGGAGACGGGCCGTGACGGACGCCCCGTACGCCCCGAGCTGTTCACGCTCCGGGTCGATCACGCCGGAGAGCAGCTTGCTGCGCTTCGTCTCGATCGCTTCGAAGAGCTGGCGGAACGCGTCGGCGAACGCCTTCAACCCATCGACCTGCAGGGCGACGCCGACCTCGTCGAGATCGATCCCAAGCTTCGCGAGGCGGGCGACGACCTCGCGGGCCTTCTCGACCTCCACGGTGACCGTCGGTCCGCGGGTGGTGCCGTGATCGCGGTAGGCTTGGATCAGGACAGGGGGCATCGTATCGACGGTCTCGGGTCCGATCAGCTCCTCGGCGTACATCGTGTCGCGGTAGCGCGGGTCCTTGACGCTCGTGCTCGCCCACAGGACCTTCTGCGGGTGGGCTCCACGGTCGCGCAGCTGCGCGAACTCGGCTCCGCCAAAGATCTCCTGGAACCTCGCGTACGCCAGCCGGCTGTTCGCGATCGCCGCCTGGCCCTGGAGCGCCGTTGCCTCCGGAGTGCCGAGCGTCTTCAGGGCGCGGTCGACGTAGGAGTCGACCCGGCTCACGAAGAACGAGGCGATCGACGCGACCTTCTCGGGCTCCTTGGTGCGCGCGATCCCTCGCAGGTAGGCGTGGGCAATGGCCTCGTAGTCCCGAGCCGAGAACATGAGCGTCACGTTGACGTTGATCCCCTCGGCGAGGAGCGACTCGATCGCGGGGACCCCCTCGGTCGTCGCGGGGACCTTGATCATGAGGTTGGGACGAGCGACCGAGCCCCAGAGCCGTCGCGCCTCGGCGATCGTGGCCGGCGTATCGTGGGCGAGGAGCGGAGAAACCTCGAGACTCACGAACCCGTCGGTCCCGTGCGTCGCGTCGTACCGTGCCCGGAGCAGATCGGCCGCGCGCTGGATGTCCTCGATCGCGAGGGCCTCGTAGAGCTCCTTCACCGGCCGATGCGGATCGGCCTCGATCAACCGACGCAACCCTTCGTCGTAGTCCGCGCTCCCGGCGATCGCCTTCTCGAAGATCGACGGGTTCGAAGTGACCCCCGAGATCCCGTCGTCCCTCAGGAATGCCTCGAACTCCCCGCTCGAGAAGAGTCCCCGTCGGATGTAATCGAGCCAGATCGCCTGACCCTCGGCCCCGAGCTCTTGCAGGCGGTTCATCGACGCTCCTGCGGTGCGCTCGCCGACAGGTTCGCGAGAACGACCTCGACCACATGCTCGACGGTGAATCCCAACTTCTCGAGCACGATCGGACCCGGGGCCGACGCGCCGAACCGGTCCAACCCGACGATCGCTAAGGGGGTAGCGACATACCGCTCCCATCCCACCGGACTCGCGGCCTCGACCGCGACCCGGGGGATGCCTGGGGGAAGGACCGAGTCCCGGTACGAGGCGGGGCTCTCGTCGAACAGCTCCCACGAGGGCATCGAGACGACGCGTGCGGCGATCCCTTGCTCCGCGAGCTTCGCTTGGGCTGCGAGGCACAGCGCGACTTCGGAGCCAGTACCGATCAGCACGACCGACGGCACGGCGGCCGTGCCGGGCGAAAGCACATACGCCCCGCGGCGGACCCCGGCCGCGAGCGGATACTGCTTCGGGTCGAGCACCGGGAGCTTCTGTCGGGTGAAGATCAGCGCCACCGGCCCCTTGCGCTCGATCGCGATGCGCCACGCCTCCACGGCCTCGTTCGCATCGGCGGGGCGTAGGACCGTGAGGCCCGGGATGGCGCGCAGCGCGACCAGCTGTTCCACAGGTTGGTGCGACGGACCGTCCTCACCGAGGCCGATGCTATCGTGGGTGAAGACCGTGATCGAGTGGCACCTCATGAGCGCCGAGATGCGGGTCGCCGGGCGCGCGTAGTCCGAAAAGATGAGGAACGTCGCTCCGAAAGGGATCAGCCCTCCGTGCAGCGCGAGGCCGTTCACCATCGCGACCATGGCGTTCTCCCGGACGCCGAAATGCAGGTTGCGGCCGCACGCTCCCGCGGCGGACCAGTTCCCAAGCCCATCGAGGATCGTCTTGGTCGACGGGGCGAGATCTGCCGAGCCGCCGACGAGGCCGGGGAGCCGGTGGGCGAGCGCGTTCATGGCCGCGGCGCCGGCGTCGCGCGTGGCGATGGGGGCCGGGCCCGAGAAGGTCGGAAGTTCTGCGTCCCAACCCGCGGGCAACTCGCCGCGCTCGAGGCGGTCGAACTCCGATGCGATCTCGGGATGGGCGCTTCGGTAACGGTCCCGCAGCGCGTTCCACTCGCTCTCCCACGCCGCCCCGCGGTCCTTTGCAAGGCCGAAGTGCGCCCCGGCGGCTTCGGGCACGTAGAACGTCCGGTCCACCGGCCAGCCCAGCTTTTCCTTCGTGGCCCGCGTTCCTTCGGGGCCGAGGGGCTCTCCATGCGCTTCGCGCGTGTCCTGCCGCGGGCTGCCGTAGCCCAGGTGCGTGTGGATCCGCAAAAGGGTCGGCCCTTCCGGTGGCCCTCGGGCCTCCCGCAGTGCGGCGTCGATCGCGGTGAGGTCATTCCCGTCCGGTACGTCGAGGACCCGCCAGCCGTACGCTCGGAAGCGGGCACCGACGTCCTCCATGAACGACAGGCTCGTCGGACCTTCGAGCGAAACCTGGTTGTCGTCGTAGAGGAGGACGAGCT
>JBOGRR010000060.1:0-8083 GCA_050749765.1 Thermoplasmata archaeon
GCTTCGTAGATAGTCACACCGAGGGGGAACCAACGCGCATCATCGTCGCGGGGGGACCGGATCTCGGCGGGGGGTCCGTCGCCGAGCGGCGCGACCGGCTCGCTCGCGAACACGACGATCTGCGCCGTCTCGTGATCGGCCCGCCCCGCGGCGCGGCCGAATTGGTCGGTGGCCTGAGGCTGCCCGCGGAACGGTCGGGCGCGCACGCGGTCGTGTTCTTCAACAACGTCGGCTACCTCGGCATGTGCGGTCACGGAACGATCGGCCTTCTCGTTACGCTCGCCTACCTCGGGGAGATCCCACCGATGGGAACGCAGGTCGTGGAAACGGCGGTGGGACCCGTGAGCGCCACGCTCCATGGACCGAACGACGTTTCGGTCACGAACGTTCCGAGCTACCGGTATCGCGCGAAAGTCCCGGTGGAGGTCCCGGGGTACGGAACGGTCGTCGGCGACATCGCCTGGGGCGGGAACTGGTTCTTCTTGGTCGACGTGGGCTCCCGCCGGCTGCAGACGGAGGAGATCCCTGCCCTCCTGGAGCACACGAAGGCGATCCGTCGCGCGCTCACCGCCCACGGCATCACGGGCGAGCGGGGTGAGGAGATCGACCACATCGAACTCTTCGGCCCGCCGGAGCGAGCGGACGCGGACAGCCGCAACTTCGTCCTCTGTCCGGGTGGAGAGTACGACCGCTCTCCGTGCGGAACCGGCACGAGCGCCAAGGTCGCCTGTCTCCACGCCGACGGTCTCTTGGAGGAGGGCGCGTCCTGGCGCCAAGAGAGCATCCTCGGCACCCAGTTCGAAGCTCGCTACGAGCGCGTTGGTCGGTCGATCGTCCCGCAGATCCGCGGACGGGCCTACATCACCGCGGACGGGGAGCTCATCGCCGATGCGTCCGACCCGCTTCGACCGGGTCGCGCATGAGCCCCACGCGAACGTCCCATCCCCGTCGGATCTTGGTGCTCGGCGCCGGTATCGTGGGAGCTGCGTGCGCCGAAGCGCTCGCATCGGACGGGCACGAGGTCACTCTGGTGGATCGAGGGGAGATCGCCGGAGGTACGACCCAGGCGGGGATGGGCCACGTGGTCGTCATCACGAGCTCACCCGCTCTCCTCGCGCTGACGCGCTATTCTCAGCAGGAGTGGATCCGGCACGCGTCGCGCTGGGACGCCCGGGTTCCGGTGCGCCAGTGCGGGACCCTCTGGGTCGCGCGCGAGCGCACCGAGGAAATGACGATGGTCGATCGACTGGAGCGGGAGCTGTCGGCGAACGATATCCCTTCGGAGCGCTACGGAGCGACGGAGATCCACTCCGCAGAGCCTCATCTCGCGGAGACGGTCGAAGTCGCCCTGAAGGTGCCGGACGATCTGGTCGTCGACGCGGTCGCCGCGACCCACCGCCTCGTCGAGGAGGCGAAGCGACACGGGGCCAGAGTGCGCACCGGTACTCTCGTCGAGCGAGTGAGCGAGCACGGTGCCCTCCTGGTGGATGGCTCGTGGATCGAGGCGGACGAGCTGGTCGTCGCGGCCGGAGTCGACTCCGTTCGCCTCCTGCCCGCCCTTGGGCTGAGACCGAGAAAGGGTCACCTCGTCCACGTGGGGACCCCGACCGAATACATCCACGCCCAACTCGGGGAGATCGGCTACGCCCAGGGCGCGGCCTCGGACGCGGACGAGGCGGTCTCCTTCAACGTCCAACCGGCGCCGCGAGGGGGCCTCTACGTCGGCGCATCCCGCCAGTATGACGCGACCTCCCCCGACGTCGAGGAGCGGATCGTACAGCTCCTGTTCACCCGCGCCCGCGAATTTCTTCCCGGCATCGGTCGGTACCCGGTCCTTCGCCGCTGGACCGGCTTCCGCCCCGCGGCGCCGGACCACCGACCGTTCATCGGTCGCTGGCCGGATCGGGCGGGCCTGTGGGTCGCCACCGGCCACGAAGGCCTCGGCATCACGTGCTCGCTCGGCACCGGCCGCTTGCTCGCCGACATGATCGCGGAGCGGGAACCGGCGATCTCGAGCGCTCCGTTCCGACCCGACGGGCGCCTCCTCGGCCCGACCGATGCCGACTTCCATCACCGGGGCTGAGCGTCTCGGGAGTGAACCATGCACTGGAAGGGAGTGTTCCCGGCCGTGACGACCGCGTTCACAGAAGCCGGGAACGTCGATCTCGACTTCTTCACGCATCACCTTCGAGCGCTCGTCGCTGGAGGGTGCTCCGGCGTCGTCGTGCTGGGCTCGCTCTCCGAGGCCCCGGCGCTCCGCCAAGCCGAGAAGGTCGACATCCTGACGACCGCGAAAGCGACCCTCGGCTCGAGCGTCCCGGTGCTGTCCGGGGTCTCGGCCTCTGCGACCGCCGAGGCCGTAGCGTGGGCGAAGGAGGCCGTGCGACTTGGGGCGGATGGCCTCATGGTGTTGCCACCGTACGTCTATCGGGGCGACGCCCGCGAGACCGCGCTCCACTTCGACGCCGTCTTCGCCGCGACGGGGGCACCCGTGATGCTCTACAACAACCCCATCGCCTATGGGACCGACGTCCCACCCGCCGGCGTGCGCGCGCTCGCCGAACGGCACCCGAACCTCATCGCCGTCAAGGAGTCGAGCGGCGACCTGCGGCGGTTCACCGAACTCGAGCTCTCGGCCGGCCGTCCGCTGGACCGGTTCGTGGGGATCGACGACCAGATCGTCGAGGGGATCCACCTCGGGGCGATCGGTTGGATCGCTGGGCTCGCGAACGCGCTGCCCCGCGAGTCGGTGCGCCTGTTCGAAGCGGCTCAAGCTCACCGCGCTGAGGAGGTCGCGGAGATCTACCGCTGGTTCCTCCCCTTGCTCCGGATGGACGCGGAGCCGAAGTTCGTCCAGAAGATCAAGCTCGCTCAGGCCGAGGTGGGACTAGGATCGGCGCGGGTACGCGCTCCGCGACGCGAGCTCATCGGAGCCGAGCTCGAATCGACCCGGGCCGCAATCCGTGCTGCGCTCGAACACCGCCCACCCTCCCTGCGCTGACCCCGCGGAAGCGATTGGGTCACGTCCGCCGCTTCGACTTAGTACCGGACCGTCGCGTTCTCGCCGGGGTCGCCGGAGGCTCGGGGGGAGTCGCCTCGCTCACGGCTCCCGGCGTGGCCGCCGGCGTCGCGGAGGTGCGCTGAAGCAGGTCACGGAAGGTGTCGAAGAACCGTAGATAGGGGTCGGCCCGCCGCAGGAGCTCGAGCTCCCCGAGCGCGATCTCGAATTGCGCCTTCGCCGTCGAGTCTCCGCTCGCGGCCCGCAGCGCGTGCACGCACAGCGCCTGATAGTGGGGGAGGACATAGGCGTCCGTGCGTGGGGTGCTCATGTCTCCCTTTCGAGGGCGATAGATCTTCTCGAACGGGACGCGGCCCGCGACGGCCTTGCGGTGAGAGAAGCCGAAGTAGCGTCCCGGGCCGAGGATCCGGTTCGCCTCGCGCACGTTGCCTCCCAGCGCGATCGTGAGCCGGTCGCATTCGTGCCAGCACCAGAGACCGAAGCCGTAGTCCCCCTCGAGGTACGACGCCCAGGCCCGGTCGTAGAGCCGACGCTCCTTCTCCTGGGCCGTCCACTCCGGTAGGAGCTCCCCCCTCCAATCGGAGATGAAGAGGTCGACCCGCATCGTCGGGGAGATCGATCGGAACTCGGGAAGGTCTCGGTCCGCCACGACCTCCTGTTCGCGCACGGGGTTAGACCGTTTTCGGATGACCTATCGGCGCGCGTAGGTTTGCACGCCGGCGGACCAGGTCTCTCGGACCGCCTGAGCCCCCCGCCGGATCGCCCCCTCCAGCGAGGGTGCGTCCAGGCGGACCAGGTCCGCGGATCGTCCCGGGGCCAGCACACCGAGTTCGAGTCGGCCCAGCGCGGCGGCACCTCCGGCGGTGTAGATCCGCACGGCGGATTCGGCGTCCAGCGCCTCGGAGGTGAGTGGGTTCGCGGAACGTCCGCCGCCGTCGGTCCTCTCGATCGCGGCGTGCATGCCGGTCCATGGGTCGAGTGCGTCGAACGGAGCATCGCTCGAGCCGGCCAGCACGATCCCGGAGCGGAGCATCGAACCGAAGGGGTAGGCCGAGCGCACGCGCTCGGGCCCGAGGCGCTCCGACAGCCAGGCATCGCTCCAGAGGAAGATCGGCTGCACGACCACCACCGGTTGCATGCGCTCCAGCCGGGAGCGAAGCGGGGGCGGGACGAGGCCGGCGTGCTCGATGCGATCCCGCACGCCCGTGGGCGCAGGGTCGCATCGCTCGATCGCATCCAGCGCGTGCTCTAGGCCGAGGTCTCCGAGCGCGTGCGCGGCCGCACCGATACCGTGTCGATGGGCGCGCGTGAACCCGTCGGTCATCGATCGGATCGTATCGACGTCCATGCCGCTCGTGCTCGGATTGTCGGCGTAGGGCCTCGAAAGCCGCGCGGTCCGCGTCCCGAACGCGCCGTCCGCGAACCCCTTCACACCGGCAACGGTCAGGCGCGACCCTTCACGGATCTCCACATCGATCGCGGCCTCGTCGAGCGAAGCGAACCATCGCAACCCGAGGTAGGCACTGACCCGAACGGGCATCGCTCCTCGCGCGTCGAGCGAGCGCAGCGCCTCGAGCTCGGCCGAGCTCGTATTCATCGTCCCGACGGCCGTGATCCCCCACCGAGGAAGGTCGGCGATCACCCCCCCGAGCGTCTCCGGACCGTCCCGGAGCGACTCTCGCGCGAGCCCGCTCGCCCCCGAGAGCGCGGACTCGAACAGCAAGCCGTTCGGTTCCCCCCGCGAGTCGCGCCCGAGCCGGCCGCCCTCCGGATCGCGAGCGGCGCGGTCGAGGTGCAACCGGTCGAGCGCGACCGAGTTCACCACCGCCGCGTGGCCCGAGGCATGAAAGAGCACGACCGGCCGGCCACCCGCGACCCGGTCGAGGTCGCGACGCGTCGGCCACTCGGTCTCTGTGCAGGATGGAAGGCTCCACCCGCGTCCGACCACGGGACCCTCATCGTGGTCCCCGGCCCATTGCGCGACGCGCTCGAGGAGCTCGTCGGTCGACGTCACCGTGCGGACGTCGACCCCGTGGGCCTCGATCGCCATTTCGGCGAGGTGCAGGTGAGCGTCGATCAATCCTGGGATCAGCAGGTCGCCGCCCAAATCGTGACGCTCCGCCCCCGTGGGGGTCGCCCGATGAGCTTCGGCGAGGCGGCCGACGAATCGGACCCGCCCTCCCTCGATGAGGAGGGCCTCCGAGTAGCCGGTCCCAGTGAAGATCCGGCCACCGCTCCACAGATGTGCGTCCCCCACGGGTCCTCGGAACGTCGGGAACGGCGGGGGCGACTTACGTCCGCGCTCGGTCCTCGTCGGCGCTATACGTCGAGGTACCGATAGAACTCGTAGGGATGGGGCCGAAGGTTGAGCTCGAGCTGCTCCTGGCGCTTGAGCTCGATGAATGTGTCGATCAGCGAGGGGGCGAAGGCCGGTTTGAGGAACTCGCGGTCGGACTCGAGGCAGTCGAGGGCCTCGCCCAGGCTGCCGGGGAGCTCACGCACCCCCAGGTCACGTCGCTGCGCGGGGGTCAACTGGTAGATGTCCTTGTCCACCGGTGGGGACGGCTCGATCTTCCGTCGAATCCCGTCGAGCCCCGCGAGGGCGAGGGCCGCCTCCGTGAGATAGATGTTCGCCGCCGTATCCGGGGTACGGTACTCGACCCGTTTCGCCTCGGGGTGACCGCGCTGATAGGCGGGGATCCGCACGCTCGCCGAGCGGTTCCCGCGGCTCCATGCGATGAAGACGGGGGCTTCGTAGCCGGGAACGAGCCGACGGTAGGAGTTCGTGATCGGGTTCGTGATGGCGCAGAGGGCGCGCGCGTGCTCGAGGAGACCTCCTACGTAGTACCGACATATCTGGCTCACTTCGGCGTAGGTGTCGTTCGCGTCGTAGAAGACGTTCGTCTCCTTCGTCCAGAGCGATTGGTTCGTGTGCATGCCGATCGCGTTGTCGCCATACACCGGCTTCGGCATCAGGCAACCGACCTTCCCATGGCGGTGCGCGACGTTCTTGATCACGTAGCGAACGTCTTGGATGTGATCGGCCGTCGGGACGAGCTCGTCGAAGCGCACGTTGAGCTCCCCTTGACCCGCGGTGGAGACCTCGTGATGATGGGCGTCCATCACGACGTGGAAGTGGTCGGCGAGCGTGTTCGCCATCTCCGCCCGCAGGGCGATATCGGCGTCGTGCGGCGCGGTTCGGTGGTATCCCTCTTTGAAGCGGATCGGCGATTGGAGCGGTCCGGACCCCCAGGGCGCCTCGCCGTGGTTGATGAGGTAGCCCGCGCCGCTCCACGCATCGCGCACGGCCTGCATCGACGGGATCAACTCGACCGAGTCGAAGATCCAGAACTCGACCTCGGGCCCCCAGTAGGAGTTGTCGTAGCCGGCGTCCGCGAGGATCTGTTCCGCCTTGCGGGCGACGGCGCGCGGGTCGTGCGGGTACGGGGTCTGGGTCCCGCCGATCCGGACGTCGCAGATGAATCGGACCGTGCCCCCGGCTTCGGGGTTCCAAGGGATCCGCGCGAGGGTGCTCGCGTCCGGGACCAGCAGCATGTCCGAATCCTGGATCTCGCGGAACCCTCGGACGGACGAGCCGTCGAGTTTGGGAACCCCGGAGACGAACGAGTCGGCGTCGAGGGTATGGAGCGGGACGTCGACCTGATTGTACCCACCCGGGACGTCGGTGTAGAACAGCTCGACCCAGCGCACGCCCGCGTGGCGCAATTCCTCGAGGATCTGGCCGCCATCCGCCCGACCGCCGCCCGCCTTCGCTGATATCAAAATCTCGGCCCCCGCCCTCCCGAGCCTACCGAGGTACATCAACGTGGCGTCGCCGAAATTGGACGAACGTCCAATTCTATAGTGGAAAGGGTTATCATCCGACGAACCATTACGAGTACATGGGACGTTCGTCCACGCTCGACGAGCTCGACCGTGCGATCCTCGAGGAGCTGAACGTCGATGCTCGGCGGAGCCATCGGGAGATTGCTCACCGACTCAAGGTTTCTCCGACGACCGTCAGCGCTCGCGTCGACCGGCTCGAGAGCCAAGGGGTCATTCAGGGCTACGTACCGATCCTGGACGACGAGCAGCTCGGCTGGGACCTCTGGGCGACTGTCGGCATCCGGATCTCGAAGGGACGCCTGCGCGAGGTCGAGGAGCAGCTCGCGCGCGATCCACATGCCTATGCGATCTACGATCTCACGGGAGAGTACGACGCCCTCCTGATCGCACGGTTCCGCGACCGCCGGGACCTCGACCGGTTCGTCAAGCACGCCCTTCAGAACCCGCACGTCGAGCGTACGAATACCCAGGTCGTCCTCAATCGAGTGAAGGAGGACCGACGCGTACCGGTGAGCCTGCGTACGAGCTCCGGCCGCGCGGAGTCCCTCGGCTCCATGCGGGTCGAATAGACTCGAGCGGACTCAGGCCGCCCCGAACCCGGCAGACTTCGCCGACTTGGTCGGCATCCGGCCGGCGATGAAGAGCGCGGTGATCGCCGAGATCACCAGGAGCGCGAGCATCACCGTGAAGACGGCACTGTAGGAGCTGGCGAGCGCGTCGACCGAGAAGCTCGCGGGGTGACCGTAGACCGCCTGCTGATACGTGGAGAGCAACGTCAACCCGAGGGCTCCCCCGAGCGACTGGAAGAACTGGACGAGGCCGCTCGCTGCGCCAACGTCCGCTTCGGCGACCTGATTCTGCACCGCGAGCAAGAAGACCGGGAAGGTGAGCCCGACCCCGAACCCGATCGGGATCAAGGGCAACGCGAGTCCCCCGACCGGGAGGACCCCCGCCCAGAGGGTCCAGAGCGGGGTGGACGCGCCCACCGGTATCAGGAAGACCATCCCGACGACCGAAATGAGGACCCCGGCGAGGACGACCGGTCGGTAGGCGAACCGAGCGAGCAGGTTGCCACCCAAGAACGCGCCGATCACTAGAGGGATGACGAGAAAGTAGAGGATATCCCGGATCGCCGCAGAAGGGTCGCCGATCCCTCCGTAGGTGACGCCCTGGACGAAGGTAGTGATCAGGGTCGCGAGAGGAAATACGATGGCGCCG
>JBOGRR010000061.1:0-8007 GCA_050749765.1 Thermoplasmata archaeon
TGCCGGAGCCGATACGGGCGAGGACCTCCGTCACGAGGCCGGCGTCGAGGAGCGCGGCGACGGACTCCGACTCGCGGAGCTCGTGAAAGGCCGCGTTGCCACTCGCGATCTTCCAGCGTACGCTCGCATCGAGGTACGGGTCGTTGGGCATGGGGTTGGTTGTGTTCTGGTTTCCGAGCGATGCGGTCGGCCAGGGGGGCGTCGCCCTGCGGGCTCGATCGAGGTCTAGGCTCGGCTCGGGCGGGCGGGGCGAACTCGAAGTAGACAGATTGTCGGCAACGTCCCGAACCTCCCGGCCCAACGACCACGTCTCGTATGGGTTCGGATATTAAGAACCGCTGCCCGCGTCCCGCAGACCCTCGCAGCGGACGGTTGCCCCGCGCGCAACGCGGTTTCTCTCCTCGCACCGTTGAGTTTGCGCGTCACCGTTAAGCGCGCATCCGGGTCGATACGGCCCCATGAGCGTGCGCACGACCCTGACCGGTCCGTTCCCCCGCTCCGAGGAGCTGGTCGGAGCGACCCGCGACCTCGACCGCGGGCGCACCACCCCCGACGCTCTCGAGGAGATCTACGCCCGTACGGAGGCCGAGATCGTCCAGCTCGAGGAGCGTCTGGGCACCGACCGGATCACCGCCGGCTACCTGCGATGGGCCGATCTCTTTCGGCCGATCTCAGAGAGCTGGGGCGGGTTCGCGGTCGGGCCGGTCACGCGCTGGTTCGAGACGAACACGTTCTACCGGCAGCCGATCCTGCGCGCGCCACCCGAGCGGACCCCCGGAGCGATCGCGCAGCGTCTGCCTCCTCCGATCCGCGGGCCGGCCGCGAGGAGGGCGCTCGTCGTTCTCCCGGGACCGTACACTCTAGCCGGCCTCCTCGAGAATCGCTCGGGCGAGACGTCCGAAGCGCTCGTCCATCGCTTGGGCCGGCTCCTCGGCGACGAGCTGCGAGAGTTGCGTGGACTGGGCTACGAAGCCTTCGAGTTCGCCGACCCTCTGCTCGTCACGCACCCTCCGTCGGGACCGACCTCCGAATCGCTGCTCGCCGCGTACCGCGCGATCCAGGCCGGAGCGAGCGGCGCGACCACGATCGTGTGGACGTACTTCGGCGACGCCGCCCCTCAGCTCGCGCTCCTGGGTCGCCTTCCCGTCTCGGCGATCGGCGTCGATCTCTCCGAGACCGACCCGGCCGCACTCGAGCGCGGCATCGCGGGCCACTCGATCGGCCTCGGAGTGATCGATCCGCGGACCACTCTGAGCGAGGACCCCGGCCAGATCGCCCAGATCGCGCGGCGCATCCAGGAGCGCGCCCATCCCCCGGAACTCTGGCTCGGACCGGGAGCTCCGCTCGATCTCCTTCCCGCAGAACCGGCCGCAAAGAAGCTGCATGTGCTCGCGGCCGCGCGCTCCGCGCTCGCCGCGGCCGAGGGGAGGCGCTCGTGACGGTGCGTGCGCTCTTTCCGGGTCAGGAGATCGGGAGCTTGATGAAGCCCCGCTGGCAGCTTCAGGCACAGCGAGGGGTCCCGCTCGATGAGAAGGCGAAGGCGGAGTTCGACGCGTGGGACGCGAAACTCCACTTCACCCACGACCGCACCGACGAGGCCCACGCGCTCCGGGAGGGTCGCGCTCGAGAGATCGGGGCCGAAGGGATCCGCGACCTCGGGGCGCTCTTCGCGCTCCGGTTCTTCGAGCACGCCGGGCTCACCCGGGTCTACGATGGCGAAGCGCGCCGCATCGAGATGTACGAGTACCCGATCCGCCAGATGCGCGGGTTCCAGTTCGTCGGCCACGTGCGCTCCTTCGACAACAAGTACTACCTCAAGGCGGCGAATACCGGTGAGGTCCGACTGGTCCACCCCTATCACGTCGAGGAGTTCGAGTTCGTCCGACGGCACGCGGTCGGCGAGCCGAAGCTGCCGATCACGGGCGCCTACACGCTCGCCGACTGGTCGTTCAACGAGTACTACCTCGGGCGCCGCTCGGGATGGAAGGACCGCACCGCTCGACGGGCCGCACAGAAAGAGCTCGTGGGTGAGATCGCGCGACACGCGCTCCGGCCGACGCTGGCCGCCCTTATCGAGCGCGGCTGCACCGTCATCCAGATCGATGAACCGGCCGCCGGGACCCATCCGGGCGAGGGGGATCTCGTCGCCGAGGCGTTCAATGTCGCGACCGAGGGCCTCGACGCCGAGTTCAGCATGCACATTTGCTTCTCCGACTACCGCAATCTCTTCCCCGCCCTCTTGGAGGCGAAGCGCTGCCGCCAATGGGCCTGGGAGTTCGCGAACCGGGACCGGGATGGGCGCGACGGCTACGAGATCCTCGAGGTCCTGCGCGAGTACAACGATCCGCGCGAGGTCGGACTCGGCGTCACCGACGTCCACCGCGACGAGCTCGAGAGCGCGAAGCAGATCGCCGACCGGATCCGCCGCGCGGCGAAGATCCTGGGCGACCCCCGACGCATCTGGGTGAACCCGGACTGCGGGCTGCGGACCCGATCGCTCGATGTCGCCTATGCGAAGCTCGAGCGCATGAGCGAAGGCGCCGCGATCGCGCGCGCTGATTTCGAGAACGCTCGAGCCTAGGCGAGCTTCGTCAAGATCTCGGCGGCATCCGGCCCGACGAGCACGGTGTGCTCCGCCTGGGCGACGTGCCCGCCTCCCCGCTCGAGGAAGACGGGGTAGCGCTGAAGGTGGCGACGGCCGGCGTGCAGCGCGGCCAGCTCCTCGGACCCGGTCACCCAACGGGGCGCGAACGGAAGGGTCCGGAACCGGGCGAAGAGCGTCGCGAGGACGGGGTCCGCGCCCCCCGGGTCCCGACGGAACCGCTCGATGTTGCCGAATGCGCCGTTCTCGATGTGCCCGACGCCGTTCGTCGCGAACGGCTCGACGGCGATGATCTCCCCTTCGACGAACCGCTCGCCGGTCATGCCCCCGATGTTCGGCACCGACTTGCCCGCGTGGAGCAGGTAGCGCTGGATCGAGTGGCCGGTGAGGTCGGTGATCGGCTTGAACCCGCGAGCGTGGATCGCGGAAGCGATCGCACGGCTCGCCTCGTCGACCGGTGCGCCGGCGCGCACCTTCGAGATCCCGGCGAGGACCGCATCGTCCGCGGCCCGCTTGAGGTTCTCGAACCGGCGCGTCCCCCCGACCTCGATCGTCTCCGCGGTGTCGGCGATCGCCCCGTCCAGGTGGGCCCCGACGTCGACCTTGACGAGGTCACCGGTCTCGAACGTCGCGAGGTCGTCGGCCGACGGCGTGTAGTGCGCCGCTTCCTCGTTCCGAGAGAGGTTCGCAGGGAATGCCGGTTCGGCCCCCTTCGATCGAATGAACGCTTCGATCGTCTCCGCGACCTCCCGGCGGCGTATCCCCGGGACGATCGCCCGTAGGCCGATCGCCCGAGCCTGGGCGGAGATGCGAGCCGCTTCGCGCCAGCGTTCGAGGTCCTCGGGGTACGCGGCCACGGTCGACTACGCCCGGGGGCGCATCTTCGGCGTGGGGCCGGTGAGGTCGACGAGCGTGGACGGCTGGCCCGTGGGTGCCGGAGGGCTCTCGAGGTAGGCGGCGAGCTCCCGGCCGAACGCTCGACGGGCCTCGGCGGGGGTGCGCGCCGGCGAGGCGCCGTGCCGGTTCGCGCTGGTCGCGGTGATCGGGCCGAGCGACCGTGCGAGCTCACGTGCGAGCGGATGGTCCGGGATCCGGATCCCGAGGGTCGGTGCGGCGCTCACGATCGACGGGGCGAGGGTGCGACGGGCGAGCGGAGAAGGGTGGACGAGGAGCGTGTAGGGCCCGGGAAGGTGGGTCCGCGTGAAGGCACGCGCTTCCTCCGAGAGCCGGGCGAGCGGCTCGACCTCTTCGGTGGAGGAGAGCGCGATCGAGATCGGTTGGCTCGCCGAGCGCCCCTTGAGGCGAAGGAGGGCGTCGACGGCGTCGGGGTTCGTCGCGTCCGCGCCGAGCCCGTACAGCGTATCGGTAGGGTAGAGAACGACCTTCCCGTGGCGCAGGGCGTCGAGTGCCCGTCGGGTTTCGTCCGTCATCAGAGGTACTCGGTGGCGGTCCGGGAGTACTTCACGTAGTCCCCGTCCCCGAAGAACAAGGCGAGCTCCCGAGCGGCGGCGGCAGGGGAATCGGAGGCGTGGACGAGGTTCGAGGTGGTGGCCAGGGCCAGGTCGCCGCGGATCGTCCCCGGGGCGGCGTTCGTAGGGTTCGTCGCTCCGATCAGCGCCCGAACCACGGCGATCGCCGATCGACCTTCCAGCGCAAGGCAGAGGACCGGGGCCGACGTGATGTACTCGACCAGTTCGGGATAGAACGGCTTGCCGAGGTGCTCCGCGTAGTGGGTCTCGGCCTTCTCGCGGGTCAGGCGGATGAGGCGAGCGGCCACGAGGGCGAGGCCCTTGCGCTCGAAGCGCGTCAGGATCTCCCCGACGAGCCCGCGCCGGACCCCATCCGGCTTCACGAGCACGAGAGTGCGCTCGATCGGGAGTTCGGCCATCGACCGACCGAGCGCGGTTCGTATCAAAAGGTTTCGCGACGGCGCCGGCGAGAGACGAGCCAGCGCTCGAGCGCTGCGCGGGCCCGGCGAATGTCCCGGAAGCGATGGGCCGCCCATCCCGCACGCCGGGCCGCGCGGACGTTCTCGAGGCGGTCATCGATAAGGAACAATTGACCCGCGGGGCGCGCCAACCGGCGACGCGCGGCTTCGAAGGCGAGCCGCGACGGTTTGCGTGCCCGTAGCTCGAAGGAGTAGAGCCGCGGAGAGAACGGTCGAAGGGCGGCCCCCGCTTCGAGACGCCGCACGTGGGCTCGCGTCGTGTTCGACAGGCACGCGACCTCGATCCCCCGGGTCCGCAGATCGGCCGCCCACGTCACCACGCGCACGTTCGGTCGCGCCCGGCGAACGAACGTGCCGATCCACACTCGGCCGACCTCGGCCGCATTCGCTCGAGGGAGGCGGGCGGCGACGCGACGCCCAAATTGTGCGATCGACGACCGACCGAGCTCGACCTCGGCCGAGGCCGCGCTCAACGTTCGGTGCGTCGCGAGCTGGGGAAGGTGGAATCGGCGAGCGATCGCTCGGCTGGCCCAGAGATCGCTCCAGTGGATGACGACGCCGCCGAGGTCGAAGACGACGACCGGCCCGTGGCGCTCCGGCCGGGGTCGGCGCGCGGGCATGCGAACGGTAGCGGTGAGCGCGTAGTAACGGTTCAGTGTGGCCCGACGCGGTTATCTTGAACGAGGACCCGACCGAGGGACGATGCCGCCGCGACGTGCCCGGACCCACGCGGCGGTGCGAGGATTCGACCGAGCGGCGCGCGCCTACCAGCGCGGGCGGCCCGAGTACCCCGATGCGGCGGTCCGCCATCTCACGCGACGCCTACGGCTCCAGCGTGGGGCCGTCGTCGTCGAGCTCGGAAGCGGCACCGGAAAGCTGACCCGACGATTGTTCGCCACCGGAGCGACCGTCGTACCGGTGGAGCCGACCCCCGGAATGCGGGCTGAGTTCCGTCGGCAATTTCCCGGAGTCCCCGTGCTCGATGGGGTCGCCGAGCAGATCCCAGTCCCCGACGGCATCGCGGATGCGGTGGTCGCGGCGCAGGCGTTCCACTGGTTCCGCACGCGGCCGACCCTCCGGGAGATCGCGCGGGTGCTGCGACCGGGGGGCCAGATCGGGCTGGTCTGGAATTTCCGCGATGAGTCCCGGCCGTGGGTCGCCGAATTGAGCCGGATCATGGGCGAGCGTCCGACGAGATTGCCGCGAACGCGCTGGCGTCGCTGGCAGCGGCCGTTCGATCGAGGAGGGGTCCCCTTCACCCGACTCACGCGCCGCGAGTTCCGCCACGTCCAGATCCTCCGTCCCGAGGCGGTCGTCGACCGCATCCTCTCGGTGAGCTTCGTCGCGATGCGAGCGGCCGACGAGCGCCGCGCGATCGCGCGGAGGATCCGAGCGCTCCTCGCGCGGGACCCTGCGACGCGGGGGCGTAGGCAGCTCGCGATCCCCTATCGGACCGTCGTCTTCACGTCGCGACTCACCGGTAAGATCCGCCCGATCAGTCGCGGCAGGTCCTCGAAGCGCTCGACGCGCCAGCGCGCCGCCGCCGCGAGATCGTTGCGGGCCGCGAAGAGCCGTCGGTAGCTAGCGCCATACTGGCTCACTCCCGTGAACCATATGCCGGCACGCAGCCGGGCGCGGCGGGCACCTTCGATGTCGGACCAGCCGTCGCCCACGTGCACCGTGCGCGCCGGACTCCCACCGAGCGAACGGATCAGGGCTCGGAAGATCTGAGGCGCCGGCTTGGTCCAGGGATGCTCATCGCTGAATACCGCGTGCTCGATATCGCGATCGAGGCCGAGCTGGTGGAGGACCGGCCGCAGCAGCACCCCGGGCTCGCCGACGGTGTTCGAGAGCAGGCCGATCCGGTAGCCGGCCCGGTGGAGGGTGCGCAGCGCCGCGAGGGCTCCGGGGGTCCGGCGAAAGTCCGTACGCGCCAGCTCTCGACGCAGCGCCCGCCGGTACCCCGCCGGATCCGGGACCCGGCCGAGGGCCTCGGCGGCCCGGGTCAGCTGCTGGTCGAGCGAGATCGTTCGACCGACCTCCGAAGCTCGGACGGCGTCGGACCGCGCCGTTTCGAACGCCTCGCGGCACGCTCGGGCGCTGATCGCGGACGCGAGACCGCGCACCGGCCGGGAGGCGCGCAGGACCCGAACGGCAAGGTCGGCCTGGCGGCCCATGTACTCCTCCTCCGACCGGGGCCCGAGGTAGACGAGCGTGTGCCAGAGGTCGAAGGTCACGACCGCCGGCGCGCTCGGGGACATCGCTCGACCGAGGGAGCTTCGCTAGATAACCCCTCGACGCGGGCGACGACCGTCGCTAGACCCGGGCGTCGCAGATCGTGACCCAGCGGCATCGAGCGCACCGACCGGGCGACGGGCGGGCCCGGCCATCGTACGGTTGGTCCATCTCCCGTCGGATCTCGACGAGGATCCGCCGCTCCGTGTCGCCCCACGGAACCTCGAACTCGACCCCATCCCCGTATCGAAGGACTCCGAATGGCGGGCTCCGCCCCTCGCTCTCCTCGAGGAGCAAGCAGTAGACCCACAGCTGGAGGATGTGAGAGCGCGCGGGGCCGCCCCGCGGATGCGCTCGGCTCTTGAGCTCGACCGGAACCGCCCGTCCGTCCGCGCGTCGCCGAACAAGGTCGGGACGACCGACGAGCCGGTAGCGCTCGGAGCGCAGCGTGACGCTCCCTCCGCGGCCGGCGTCGATCGCGACGAGGGTCCCGAGGCGTCGGTCGCGGTGCAGGCGAGCGAAGCCTACCCCGGCGCAGACGGCGAGGCCGACGCCCGCGAGGCCAAGGGCGACCACGAGGAGTGCAGCCGCGTTCATCCGAACCGGTAGAGCGCGTAGGCGACCGAGAGCAGCGCGACCGCCGTGAACACTAGAGCGAGGTAGAGGCCCGCGCGCGAGTCACGGGAACGCTCGGCGCCGAGGGCCCGACGATGGAAGCGCACGCCGCGCAACTCCTCCGAGCGGGTCTGCGACGCGGGGATGTGCGCGGGGGGATGCTCCCCATACCAATAGGAGCGAGGGCAGTAGGCGTACTCCGCGAGGTCGCTCGCCGAGACCCAGGGACGTTCGCCGTCCACAAAGGGGCGGCTCCCGCGAAGAACTTAGCGATGCGCCTCCAACGGCAGCGCGCCCAATGATCCCCGGCGGCGAGCCGGCCGTTCGTCAGTCCCCTATCGGGGCTACGCCGCGGGAGGCGCGGTGCCGTCGCCCGTGGCCTTTGCCTTCGCGGATCGCTTGCGCGCCGGCTTCGCCGAGGCGGCGGGCTTTTCCTCGGGGGGCGCGATCTCTTCTGGCGTCGCGATCTCGGTGGACCCGGCGGTGGATGGCGCCGCGGCCGGCGCCGCGGGCTCGCTCGGTTTCGGCGCGGCGGCGGTGGGTTTGGCGGCGGCCGCACCGCGGCCCTGAGCGTGCGCCTGAGCGCGCTTCATCGCGTGCGCACGCG
>JBOGRR010000062.1:0-7901 GCA_050749765.1 Thermoplasmata archaeon
GGTCACCGAGAAGGAGCTGGCTCAGGTACAATTGGAGCCGGACCCATTCCATGGCGAATGGAATTACACCATTCGCCCAAGACCCCGTCGGGCAACTCGAGCCTCTTAATCCCTAGCGGGCCCTTACCGAGTTATTCGTTCAACAGAGCATCCGGTTCGTAAAGGTCTTTTATCCGAACTCCGCGTTACGGCTGTGCCTCGGAGTGTCATGGCAAATCCGCGCCACGTGCCGGAGCGACCCGAGAAGCGCGTTCATCTTCGGATCGATCCGAACGACGAATCGACCACACTCGAGGACGTTCTGAGCAAGATCTCCGAGCTGCAGCGCAAGAATCCAGACCGGGACGTGTTCTTCGACGGCGACGAATACGCCATCTGTTCTCGCCCCAAACGGACCCGTGCGGCACCTGCGCGATAGGGACGCGCCGCTCGGCGCGCCCTTACTCATCGTCAACCTCAAGGCCTACCCGAACGCCTCGGGCCCGGGGGCTCTCTCGATCGGCCGCATCCTCGAGTCCGAGGGGCGGTCCCACGGCGTGGCGGTCGCCATCGCACCCTCGGCGCCGGATCTGGCGCTCCTCGCCGACCAACTGGCGATCCCGGTGCTGGCCCAGCACGTCGATCCCGACGCCGGGGGTGCCCGGACGGGCTCTGTGGTCGCCGAGTCGCTCCAAGCCGCGGGGGTGCGCGGCAGCCTCCTGAGCCACTCCGAGCGGCCGCTCTCCGTGCCGGTCATCGGCGTGGCGGTCGATCGCCTTCGACAAGCGGACCTCGTCCCGGTCGTCTGCGCCGGGACGGTCCGACGGGCGGGCCAGCTCGCTCGGTTCCGCCCTCCGTATCTCGCCATCGAGCCGCCCGAGTTGATCGGCGGGAGTCGGTCGGTCTCGACCGCCCGACCCGGGATCATCTCGGGAGCGGTCCGGAAAGTGCAAGCCGTCTCTCGACGCACGCGATTGCTCTGTGGGGCCGGGGTCCATGATCGGCGGGACGTCTCGCTGGCGCTCGAGCTGGGGAGCCAGGGAATCCTCGTGGCGAGCGCGGTCGCCCTCGCTCGGAGTCCCCGGCGGGCGATCGCGGAGCTCCTGGCAGGGTTCTAGCCGGTCGGCGGCGCGGCGCCGAGGGCGCTCTTCATCTGCGCGAGCGACTTCGGATTGCGCAGGGAGTTCTGCACGGAGGATTTCGTGTTCGTTGCCGAGGGCACCCGACCACTCGCTTCGGCTCGGACCCGGCGAACGAAGCGGCGCCCTGTGCCAACCCGCCGGGGGGAGCCTGCGACGCCCCGACGTTCGCAGCCGACGAAGACCGGCGCCCGGACTTCGACGACTCGGCATTCGACCCCTCGACGCTCGGCAATTCGGACGCGGCCTCGTGCACCGAGGCCGGCGCAGGAAGACGGGAGCCTCCTCACCGTCGTGATGGTCGGGTGGGAGTACCCTCCGTTCCACACGGGGGGCCTCGGGGTCCATACGGAGGAGATGGCGCGAGCGATGGCGCGGCTCGGGCACCGGGTGATCGTCCTCACGCCGTTCGACCTCCCGTATTCTCCGAGCCCGGGCGTCGAGTTCCTGAACCCGAACGACCCGAGCAGGCCCCCGGAGGGGTTTCCGGCGACGTATGAGTGGGTGCCTCCGTTCTTCGGGCCAGAGTACGTCTCTCTGCTGGACCGCTACAACGCCTGGGTCGCCGCGCTCGACATCGAGGCGATCAGCGTCGTCCACGTTCACGACTGGTTCGGGACCGAAGGGGGAAGGGACCTCGGTCGTCGCCGCGGCGTCCCGATGGTCATGACCGTGCACTCGACCGAGCTCGACCGCTCCCTCGGGCACCCCCACCTGCCGATCTACGATCGGGAGCGCCTCGGCATCGCGGCGGCCGACCGGATCATCGCGGTGAGCCGGCACCTTGCCGAGCAGCTGGTCCGAGAGTACGGTGCTGATCGGAGGAAGTTGAGGGTCGTCTACAACGCGGTACGGCCTCCGGACGAACCCCCGATCACCGAACGCGAAAGCGAGGTTGTGCTCTTCCTCGGACGGCTGACCGCGATGAAAGGTCCGGATACCTTCCTCCGCGCCGCGGCCCGCATCGCCCCGCAGTTCCCGAATGTCCAGTTCGCGATCGCCGGCGAAGGCCCGGAGTACCAGCACCTCGTCCGGCTGTCGGTCGACCTCAAGATCGGCGAGAGGGTCCTGTTCCTCGGAAAGGTTTCGGAGGAGGAGCGGACCGCGCTCCTCCGGGACGCCGCCGTTTTCGTTCTCCCTTCGGTCGTGGAACCGTTCGGGATCGTGGCGCTCGAGGCGATGGCCGCCGGAGTGCCGACGATCGTCTCCAAGACGAGCGGCGTCGCCGAGATGGTGCGGAGCACCTTCCAGGTCGATTTCTGGGACGTCGATGAGTTCGCGAGCCGGATGGCGGAGCTGCTCGAGTATCCCCGCCTGCGCGAAGAGATGAGCCAGAATGCCCTGCGCGAAGCGACCGAGGAGGGCTGGCCGGAGCGGGCCCGACAGACCGTGGAGATCTATCGGGAGGCGCGTAGGTCTCGCGAGAGCGATGGATGAAGATCGCGCTCTACCTTCACCTGCACCAGCCCTGGCGACTGGCGCGATTCCGCTATCTCGACCTCGGGACGGGCAAGCCGTACTTCGACCTCGAGCGGAACCTCGAGATCTTCCGCGGGATCGCCGAGCGCAGCTACCGCCCCACCCTGGACCGGCTGAACGCGCTGCTTCGAGAGGATCCCGGATTCCGGTTCAGTCTCTCGATCACCGGAACCTTCCTCGAGCAGGCCCTGCTCGCCGCCCCGGACGTCATCGACCGGATCCGGGACGCCGTCGCGACCCAACGCGTCGCGCTCGTGGCCGAGACGTACTATCATTCGCTCGCCTTCCTCCTGCCGCCCCCGGAGCTCGAGGAGGAGGTTCGCCAGCACCTGCGCCGCCTGCGAGAGCTCTTCGGCGTGCGGCCGCGGGTCCTAAGGATGACCGAGCTGGTCTACTTCGACGACATCGCCCACTTCGCGAGCCAGCTCGGCTTCGCCGGCATCCTCGCCGAGGGTTGGGAGGGGGCCTTGGGGCAGCGTTCCCCGAACTACATCTACGAGTCGGCCGCGCCCGGGGTGCGACTGCTACTGCGCAACTACCACCTCAGTGACGACGTCGCGTTCCGGTTCTCCGCGCGCGGCTGGAGCGAATATCCGCTCACGGCCGACAAGTACGCTCGCTGGCTCGGTCGGACCCCGGGCGAGGTGCTCGGGCTCTTCCTCGACTTCGAGACGTTCGGAGAGCACCAGGCCGCGTCGACCGGGATCCTCGACTTTCTCTCGGCACTGCCGGCCGCCGTCCGGAGGGAGCGCGGACTGAGATGGGTGACCGTCGAAGAGTCCCTCGACGGGCCGCTCGCGGGAGGCCTCCGAGTCGCGCAGCCGATGAGCTGGGCCGACGAGCGGCGCGACCTCGGAGCCTGGCTCGGCAACGACATGCAGCGCTCGGCGTTCGATGCGGCCCGCAAGGCCGGGACGCTGGTTCGCCTGACCTCGGATGCGGACCTCCTCACCGACTGGCGACGCCTTCTGACCTCCGACCACTTTTACTACATGTACGTCAGCGGCAAGGAGTCGGATGCCGAGGTTCACCGATACTTCTCGAACTACACGAACCCGTACGACGCCTACGCGAACTACATGAACGCCCTCAACGACTTGCGACGCCGCGCGGTGCGGAAGATTCCCCCCTCGGGGTGAGCCGGGGCCGGGTCGTTTGAGAAACGAAGGCTTTAAACCACCCCGCCCCACCTGAGCCGGCCGGCGGAAGGTCTCGTGAGCGGGATGACCACGACCACGGTGTCGAAAGTGGTGATACGGGAAGAGCTGACGACAGGGGGGCGAGTCGCCTACGGTGTCCTCGGCGCGATCGTCTTCTTCCTAGGCCTCTTTCTGCTCATCTCGGGGATCCAGTACGGGACCCATGGTGGGTCGGGGGCCTTCGCCCAGAATTTCCTCGAGTGGCTTGTCATCGTGGCGCTCTTCGCTGTCGGCGTCCTGAACCTCCTCTCGGCGGGGGTCCCCGCCGAAGGGGACTCCGGTGCCCTCCGTGGCATCCGCGCCGCGATCGGCGTCATCGTGATCGTTCTCGGCATCGTCGCCATCTGGCCGGTCGCCTTTGGCACGACGGTCGGTGGTTGGACCGCGTTCACGTTCCTCTGGGTGCTCGTCGCCGTCGCCTTCACCCTGGAGGGGCTCTTCCTCATCCTGATCGGAGCTTCGACCCGCGTGGAGGGATGGCAGCGCGGGCTCGCGGTCGCCCTGGGGGTCATCGTGCTCATCTTCGGCATCTTGGCCTGGGCGTACCCGAACTTCGCGACGTTCGTGGTCTGGAGCATCTTTTCGATCGCGCTGCTTGCCTTCGGGCTGCGATTCCTCATCATCGCCGGCACCGGGATCCGAGTTCGACGCTTCACTTCGGTGTCCGTCCACTGAGCGTGCGGCCCTGACCATTCACGAATCCATGAACGCAATCGGCACCACCCCACGCGCGACATCGCCGAAAGAGGTCCAGCATCTCTCCGAAGGGATGCGAACGGGCTACGCAATCCTCGGGATCATCTTGATCGCCCTGGCGGCGCTCGTGATCGCCTCGCCGTTCCTCTCGGGCTACGTCTTCTTCGCGACGGTGTGGGTCTTTGCGGTCGCGGCCCTCCTGTTGATGGGAATCGCCGACCTGACGGCAGCCACGAGCCAGACGGAGGCCCCGGAAGGGATCCGCACGCTGCGGATGATCTTCGGTGTCCTCATCATCATCTTCGCGTTCATCGCCGCGATCGACTTCCAATTCGCCTTCGTCGTCGTATGGATCTTCGTCGGCCTCGGGCTATTGTTCCAGGCGTTCTACCTGCTCGCCGGCGTAGGGGGCTCGAACATGCTTCCGGACTGGCAGCGGAATGCGGGCGTCGGGCTCGGCGTCATCGAGCTCATCATGGCCTTTCTCGTCCTGCTGTTCCCGATCTTCGCCTTCACCTTGGTATGGCTCCTCGTCTCGATCGGCGCGCTCATGCTCGCATTCCACCTCCTCAGCACCGCGAGCTCGGGCGTCAAGCGCCCGCTGGCGCCGATGATGGGGGTCCCGGGGTTTTCGAACCCGCCGATGGGCGGCCTCGGCGGTGCGCCCCCCACGAACCCCCCGAAGTAGGCGAGGGTCGCCGCCCGGCCGTCGTCGTTCCCTCCGGGCCGACGATAGGAAGCGCCTCAATCTAGCGGGCCAAGGCTATCGTCTCGCGGGGGCTCGAGACCGGACGTGATCACCCAGCTCGCCGGCAACGGGCGCGTCCTTCTCACCACCAACGAGGACGGCGAGTGGAGCTCGCTCTTCTACCCATACCCCGGACAGTTCCAACACCTTCGCGAGGCGCGTCTCGGGATCTACGACGTGCCGGCCCGCCGCTTTCACTGGCTCCGCCAGGGTTCGGGGCTCCAAGTGACCCTCGGAGGACCTCGAGAAGCGGCGCGGACTCCGGCGTCGCACTGGGTTGGAGACGGGCTCTCGATCCGAATCCAGGACTTCGTCCACCCGAACCACGACCTCATCATCCGTGAGATCCACGTCGCCGCAGATCCCCCCCGGCCGCTGCGGCTCTTTTCCTATCTCTCCCTCGAGATCGCGGAGTCGCGCTATCAAGACACCGCCTTCGTGGAGGTCGACGGCTCCGCGCTCACCCACTACAAGCGGGGCTACTACTTCGAGATGTTCAGCGATCCGATCTTCTCGAAAGCCGTCTGCGGTGAGCACACTCTCAAGGGCCTGCAAGGGACCTATGTCGACGCGGAGGACGGTCGGCTCGAGGGCCGGCAGATCGCGCACGGCGCGGCCGACAGCGTCGCCGAATGGGACATCAGCCCGGGAGGTCGAGAGGAGACCACGGTGCGATTATTCCTCGCGGTCGGCCAGAGTCTTGCTGCGGTCCACGAACTTCGTTCCTACGTCGTCCGGGGCGGTCCGGTGCGCTTCCGGCGCGAGAGCGAGCGGTTCTGGGGGACCTGGGCGAAGCGGCGCCTCCCGCACCCCCCGGCCGGTCTCAGCCCCCGGGTCGCCGAGGTCTATGAGGCGAGCGTCCTCGTGCTGCGTCACGCGACCGCCAAGAACGGGTCGATCATCGCCTCCCCCGATACTCGTTCGCTCGTGATCGGGGGGGACGCCTACAATTTCTGCTGGTGGCGCGACGGCGGCTACGTCGCGAAGGCGATGGACGAGGCGGGGCTCTACGAGAGCGCCGATCGTTTCCTCAAGTTCGCAAGCTCCTGCCAGAACCCGGACGGCTCGTTCTTCCACCGCCACTGCCCGGACGGGGCTCTCGGGAGCACCTGGCACCCCCCTCCGTTCCTCCAGATCGACCAGACGGCGACGGTCGTCTCGGCGGCGTGGCACCACTTCAAGCGCGGGGGCGACCCCGACCTGCTCGTCGACCTCTGGCCGATGGTCAAGGGAGCCGCCAACTTCCTTCGGGACTTCCGCGACCCGGCGACGGGTCTGCCGGCTCCGAGCTTCGACCTCTGGGAGGAGGTCAAAGGGATCCACACCTACTCCACCGCCGCCGTCCAGCACGCCCTCGAGCGCGCGGCCCGCATTGCGGAGGAGATCGGCAAGAGCCCGACCGAGTGGCGACGGGCCAGCCAAGAGATCTGCGAGTCGGCGCTGCTCCATCTCTGGGACACGGAAGCCGGGCGGTTCGTCCGGACCCTCGAGCCGCGCGACGATCGGATCGACGCCTCCTCCCTGCTCGCCCTCAAGTTGGGACTCCTTCCGTGGAGCGATCCGCGCGCTCGAGCGGTCGTCGACGCGGTCGAGGAGCGCTTGCGCGTGCCGGAGATGGGGGGGCTGGCCCGGTATGAGAACGATGTGTACTACGGCGAAGAGAACCCTTGGATCATCTGCACGCTTTGGCTCGCCGAAGCGCGGTTGCGACTCGGCGAGAAGGATCGGTGCCGGGAGCTCATCGAATGGGTCGCCGGGCATGCGAGCCCGACCGGTCTCCTCCCCGAGCAAATCGATCGCAAGACCGGCGGGCCGGCGAGCGCGACGCCCCTCACGTGGTCCCACTCGACGTTCGTCGACGTCATCCACAAGTATCGGGAGACGACCGAGCTCGGCGCCCCGGCCGAAGATTAACGCTCGTCCCGTGCGTCCGCGCGCTCCGTCGTCGCGCTCGATCCCGGTGTCGCCCGGGTCGCGGCTCCTCCCTCGACCTCGAGGCAGCGCTCAATGCCACGAATGGAGGCGGGCGCCGGAGCTCAGTCCCTGGCGAGTCGGTTCGCATCGCCCACGCCGCCCCCGATGAGTTGGAGGTAGGCGTCTTCTAGCGACAGCGTCGTATTCGCGAAGGAGAGCACGGGGCCGAGCTCGACGCACTTGCGCAAGATCGCGATACGGTGGTCGCGCTGCCCGTCGTACTTGATCCGCATCTTCGTGGGGGAGAGCAGGAGGACCGACTGGACCATGCTCGCGATCGGGGCGAGCGCATCCGGGGGCGTCGCGACCGCGAACTCGATGTCGACCTCCGTTTCGACCGACCGATTCGCGATCGCCTCGACGGTGTCGTTGAGGACGATCTTGCCTTGATTGATGAAGATCGCCCGATCACAGACCTCGGTCACCTCGCTCAGCAGGTGAGAGCTCATCAGGATGAGCCGGTCCCGTTTCAGCCGCAGGAGAATGTTGCGAATCGCGACGCGTTCCGCAGGGTCGAGCCCGGACGTCGGCTCGTCCAGGATGATGATCTCGGGGTCGCTCAGGAGCGCCGCGGCGATCACGATGCGCTGGCGTTGCCCCTTCGAGAGCCGACCCGTCTTGCGCTCCATCGGGGGTAGGTCGAGTTCGCTGATGAGCTCCTTGATGCGCGGGCGAGCATCCCGCAGG
>JBOGRR010000063.1:0-7571 GCA_050749765.1 Thermoplasmata archaeon
GCCGTCGTCGGTGCAGGGGAGCGCCCAGGAGGGGTTGCTCGCCGCGCTCCACGAACTTCCGCTCGTCCCTCCGTCCACCGAGGGTCTCTCGCCGATCGGACCGATGCTCATCAAGCGAGGCCTTCGCAACGTCCTCGGGGACGTCCGCCCGGAGTTCTTCGCGCCGCCGGTCAGCCGACCGCCCAAGGTCCGCGCGGGCTTCCCGTTCCTGGTCGAGGTCGGCCTCGTCTATGGAGGGGGACTTCCGGGCGATCAGTCGATGCAGTTGCTGCGGTTCGCGAATCGGGTCCCGCTCCTCTTCCAGCAGGGGGCCTGCGCGATCACCACCGCCGTCTCGAACCTCGACTGGCGTCGCTACGGTCTCGACCAGAAGGGGGGGAGCGGTCTCCCCACCGGTCCGATCGTCCTCCTTGTGCACGTCGCGTCGACCAAGATCCCGTTCACGAGCGAGGCCAAGGAAGCCCTCGCCGAGGACCCGGACCTCGATCGCGAGATCACTCTCGCCCTCCAAGCGGCGGCTCGTCACCTCAAAGTGCACATTTCCCGGCGTACCCGACGGGCCTTCGCGAGCGAGAAGTTCGCGATCATTCAGAAGATCCTCCCGCGCCTCGCGGAGAAGACGAGCCATCTGGTCGACCGGCCGGTGCCCGATCTGACCCCCGTGATCACTCGGATCATGGACGTCGTCTCTCTCGAGTGCACGGTGGAGACGACGGGGAGCGCCCGGACCGCCTGTGTCGAAGTGACGAATTACACCCCGCGCGCCCGGGTCCTGGAACTCTTTCTCGAGACCCCGACCGAGATCCTAGCGCTCGGGACGTCGGAGCCGACCCCGGAGGGCACCGACGCCGGCCTCGGCCGATCGTGGTGGACGCTACCGAAGTTGGGGCCAAGCGAGCGCGCCAAGATCACGCTCGCGTTCCCACCGAAGACCGACGTCGACTCGAACGACCTCGATTGGTACGTGGCCGGGGTCGACGAAGCCCACCTCCTCGGCGCCGATCCGCTCCCGGGGGACTGGGACGTACGCCTTCCTCGCGCGGTCATCGAGGCGGCCGAGGGCGCCTCCGCCGAGGGTTCGACCCACGAAGAGGAGGTGGATTACGATGCCGCGGAAAGCGAAGCCGAAGCCGCCGACGACGAGTGACGAGCCGAAGATACGGGCTGACGCGCTGCGCCCGACGCTCGATCTCGCGCGACAAATCTACGAACAGCTCGAGCACGGCGAGATCCCGCGCATGCGCCTCCCGCTGCGCACGAAGCAGAATATCGCGTTCCAGATGCGTGAAGGGGTCTGGCGCCTCGGCAAAGCGATGGGCACTCGCAGCGCGCGCAAGCTCGACGGGGCGCTGATGCTGCTGCGGACGTTCTATCTCGTCGATTTCATCAACGAGATGTCCCGCGACAACAAGACCTCGACCCTCCGCGAGCTGTACTACATCAGCGAGGGATGGCAAGAGGGGAAGTTCCATAGCGAGGACGAGTCGAACCTGCTGGTCGAGGACCTCGAGGTGATGTGCGAGCGCCTGAGAGAGGATTTCCGTCTCCACCCCGAAGAGAACGGGGCCTCGATCATCGGAGACATCACCATCCGCGAGCACAACCGCAAGGGGCTCGTCAAGAAGTTCAACTGTCGCGACGACGTCGGAGACGGCGGGTACGCGCTCCCATCGAACGTCGAACGCGAGAAGATCGAGCTCGTCAGCACGGGGGCGAAGTTCATCATCGCGATCGAGTGCGGCGGCATGGTCGATCGTTTGGCCGAGAACGGGTTCGACGAGCGCCAGAAGGCGCTCCTCATTCACCTCAAGGGCCAGCCGGCACGCTCGACGCGCCGTTTCCTCAAGCGGATCAACGAGGAGCTCAAGCTGCCGGTCGTCGTGTTCACCGATGGCGACCCGTGGTCGTTCCGCATCTTCGCGAGCGTCGCCTACGGGGCGATCAAGACCGCCCACATCTCCCACTATCTCGCGACGCCGAGCGCCGAGTTCCTGGGCGTGACGGCCTCCGACATCGAGAATTACGAGCTGCCGAACGATCGGCTCACCGATCAGGACATCCGCGCGCTCCAGTCGGAGCTCACCGATCCGCGCTTCGCGACGAGCGATTGGCGCTCGGAGATCGAGCTCATGCTCAAGAACGGTCGCAAGGCGGAGCAGCAATCGCTCGCCAAGTACGGGCTCAACTACGTGACGGACCACTATCTCCCGGAGAAGCTCTCGGAGATGGGGGTCCTCTAAGGGCGCAGCGCGGCCCGGCCGGCTTCGGTCGCGAAGGCCGGGGCGCGCTCCTTCGGGTAGTAGGCATAGCGGCCTTGGTCAAGCTCGGCGCGTACCCAATCGAACCCTTGCTCTCGGAACTCGGACGGTTCAGCGGCCGACTCGACCGCGTTCCCCGGGAGGTGGGCGGGCAGGGGGGTGCCCTCGAGCGCGATCCGCAGGAGATCGAGGCCGGCGTCATAGGCGACCCAGTCGCGCGGCACCAGGACCCACAGATGGACGAGCTTCGGGCGGAGCTGGCTCTCGGTCTCGGTCTCGGTGCGAGTGAAGACCGCGTACGCCGCGCCATCCAGCTCCACGGTCCGATCGTACTGGAACGATTTTTGGCGAAACTCGAGCAAGTTGATCTCGAGGTCCGACTGATCGAGCACGGGAACGGCCGAGGGCGCTGCGCTACATAACGCTCGGCGGGCCAAGGGCGACCGACGCGCTTCTACCGCCGAGCCGACGACGCCCCGGGGGGAGCCCTAATAAGGGGTCAACTTTACCCCCGCTCGCTCGGGATAGGATCGAATGAAACGTTCCTCACGCGTCTGGAAGAAAGCCGGCCACATGCGCTGGAAATGGCGCAAGAAACGGATGCGACGACGCATGCGGGCCCAGAAGATGCGCAAGCAGTAACGGAGCGATGGGAGCGCGCCGGCGTATCGGGCGTCCGGTCCGCCCGAACGCGGGCTCACCAATCGAGGCGCGATAGCGTACGGGCCTCTTTGGTCGCCTTCTTCCACTCCCGATAATGCTCGCGGCAGAGCGGGGCGCGTCGGCCCCGCTCAGGGATCTTCGGGAAGGCCTTGCGGGCCTCCGCGAGCGCGAGGTGCCGGATCGCGTTGCTCCCGCAGTCGGGAACCGCGCATACCTCCGCCTCTTCCGGTGGATCGCGGGACCCGCGCGCGCGGGGCGGCGAGCTCATCGGCGCCCCTGCTCCCGAAGGAGGTCGGCGACCATTTGGGGGATCTCGTAGGGAAAGTGCCCGACCCTCGCCCCTGCGTTCTCGAGGGCCTCCTGCTTCGTCTGGGCGGTCCCCTTGCCCCGCGCGATGATGGCGCCGGCGTGGCCCATCCGCTTGCCGGGCGGGGCTGAACGGCCCGCGATGTAGGCGATCACCGGCTTGGAGAAGTGGTGTCGGATGTACTCCGCCGCGTCCTCTTCCGCGGTACCTCCGATCTCTCCGACCATGACGAGGAGGTCGGTGTCGGGGTCCTGCTCGAACCAGGGAAGGGCGTCGACGAAGGACGTTCCCGTCACTGGATCACCGCCGAGACCGATGCACGTCGACTGGCCGAGGCCGATCTCCCGGATCCCGTTCACGATCTCGTAGGTGAGCGTCCCGCTCCGCGAGATCACCCCGACCCGACCCGGCCGAAAGACAACGTTCGGGATGATCCCGATCTTGGTCCCGGCGACGGGGGAAGCGATCCCGGGGCAGTTCGGACCGATGATCCGAGCGTCGTGCGCCTTCGCGTAATGGTACATCACGAGCATGTCGTGGAACGGGATGTGCTCGGTGACGATCGCGCACAGGCGGATGCCAGCGTCGACCGACTCGAGCAGGGCATCCTTCGCGTACGGCGCCGGGACGAAGATGCACGCAGCGTTCGCCTGCGCTTTCGAGACCGCGTCCTCGACGCTCTCGAAGACCGGTACCCCTTCGACCTGGCTCCCGCCTTTGCCGGGCGTGACCCCCGCGACGACGTTCGTGCCGAAGAGCTTCATCTGTCGGGTATGCACCGTGCCTTGATGTCCCGTGATCCCTTGGACCACGACCCGGGTCGCTCGGTCGACGAGGACGCTCATGCGCACCCTCCGGCCGCAGCGGATCGTGCGGCGGCGACGACCGCCTCGGCCGAGGATTTGAGATCGGGGATCGAAGTGACCCCCGCGGCCCGGAGGATCTCGATCCCTTCCGCTTCGTTGTTCCCTCGGATGCGGGCCACGAGCGGGAAGCGCTCGCGCTCCGGCACTCGGCCGAGCGCCTCGACCAGTCCTTTGGCGACCGTATCGCAGCGAGTCACCCCGCCAAAGATGTTCAGGAAGACCGCGGTCGGCTTCGCCTGAGCCATCAATAGGAACGCCTCCGTGACCTTCGCCGGGTCGTCCGTGCCCCCGAGATCGAGGAAGACCCCAGGGCGACCGCCGAACTGCATGAGCACATCGAGCGTCGCCATCGTGAGTCCGGCGCCGTTCGCGATGACCCCGATGTTCCCATCGAGCTGGACGAAGGCGATCTCCTTCTCTCGGGCGATCTCCTCGAGAGGAGTGCGATCGTCGCGCACGTCCGCGTACTCGGGATGCCGAAAGCCCGCGTCGTCTTCGAGAATGACCTTCGCGTCCAGGGCGACCACACCGTCTCCGACGACCGCGAGCGGATTGATCTCGACCAGTTCCGCATCCTCGGCGTTGAAGGCGGCCCACAACGCGTCGAGCAGCTTCGCGAGCGAACGCGCTGAGTCCCCCGATAGGCCGAATACCTTCGCGACCTTGCGCTTCTCGTAGCTCGTAAGCCCCGCGAACGGATGGACCGGCAGACGCACGATCGCCGAGTCGTCGACCGTTTCGATCTCCACACCCCCTTGGGCGCTCGCCAGGAGCACGGGCACGCGGAGCGATCGATCGAGGGTGATCGAGAGATAGAGTTCGCGCGCGATCGCGACCTTCCCTTCGAGCAGGATCTCTCGAACCTTCTCGCCCTTGAATTCCAGCGCGAGGATCGACCGAGCCGCCGAGCGGACCTCCTCCGGCGACGAGGCGAACTTTACCGCCCCTCCCTTCCCGCGCCCTCCCGCGAGGACCTGCGCCTTGATCACGCACGGTAGCGGGACCGTACCCTGAGAGACCCAGCTCACGGCTTCGTCCGGCGATCGAGCGACCCGCCCGGGCGGGAGCGCGATACCGTATTTTCGGAAAATCTCTTTACCCCGCCACTCTGCGAGCTTGACCATAGCTATCGGCGAGCCGAGGCGTCCCGAGTCTTAACTCCGACGGCGGGGGGCCCGAGTGCCCTGCTTCGCGCGCCGCCGGGTGCGCCCGCCGGTCGTCCGAGGAGCGACCGGGGTCCCCAGAGTGCGACCGATATCGTCGAGCAGCTTTCCGGCGACTTCGAACTTCGAACCTTGGAGCCAGAGACGAGCGCCGTGCGGGGGCAGGACCAGCGCACGGATCTCCGTGCTCCCCATCGTGCTTGAGTCGTCGGCGACGACCCAGTCGAGGTGCGCTTCGCGGTGCATGCGACGCGCCGAGGCTTCGAGTTCGGCCGCCGGACCCGGGGCCTCGAGCTTGAACCCGACGAGGAGCGTCGGGGGCGGGGCGAGATCCCGCAGCCGAGGGAGGATCTTCGTCGCCGTTCGTAGACGGAGAGTGAGTTCGGGGGTGCGGCGCGAGGGGATCTTACCCGGTCGAGCGTCGAGCGTGAAGTCGGCTAATGCCGCCGGCACGATCACTGCGCCGGCGCGCGGGAGTCGGTCTCGCTCGGAGTCCGCCAGTCGGGCGAGCTCGGCGACCGATGACCAGGATCGAGCGACCAAGTACGGCGGGATGGCGACCGAGTGATGACCGAGCCACAACTCGACCTCGGCACCTCGAAAGTGCGCCTGCACACAGAGCGCGACAGCCATGGCCCCGCTGCTCTCGTTCGTGATCGAGCGGACGGCGTCGATCCGCTCACGCGCCGCGCCTCCGATCACGACGATCGATCGGCCCGCCCACGGCCCGCGAGCGAGCCGGTGAAGGACGGCGGCCGCGATCTCTTCGGGGGTGGCGAGTTTCTCCTCTCCCTCGGCCCGAAGCGAGCTCACGAGGCCCACTCCCCATCGCCGGAGCTTCGCGAGGGCCTCGGCGACCGCCGGGTTCTGCAGCATGTGCTCGTGCATCGCCGGAGCGAGGAGGACGGGGACTCCCCCTCCCAGGGCGATCGAGGCGCAGCTCGTGACCGGCGTATCATCGATCCCGTGAGCGATCTTTGCGATGGTGTTCGCGGTCGCGGGAGCGATGAGCAACAGATCCGCACGCCCGGCGCCCGGCCCGAGGAGGGAGACGTGCTCGACGTCGCCGGTCAATTGAGTCACGGGGGGATGCCCCGTCGCGAATTGGACCGCCTCCGCGGTCACTAGGCGCTGCGCCTCTGCGCTCATCACGGCCTGAACGTCGGCCCCGTGACGGATCAGCTCTCGGGCGATGCGGGGGACCTCCGTGGCCGCGATCGACCCGGCGATGCCCAGGATGATGCGTCGACCGGCGAGCAGCTCGCTCGAACGCCCTCGGATCGACCGACTCGGATGCATCGGGGCACGCCTCGGCGCCCGAGACCCGGTGGCTATTTGGGCGGCGCGGGGAGCAACGGTCTTATGGCTATACCACCCCGCACCGTCGATGGCGCGCGAACCGCCGGCGGGAGCGGCGGACTCGGAATTCCCTCTGCCGATGGCGGAGGGTCTCCCGAGTCCCTTCGCGTCGATGTCGCGCTCGACCCCCGATGCGCGTCCCGAGGTCGACCCGCATCCGGTCGACCGGGGGGTCGTCGTCTTCGATCTAGATGGCACGCTGCTCGATGACCTCCGACTCACCAGCGCGGTCGCCGCGGACGTTCTTGAGCGCGCCTTCCATACACCGGCGGACGAGGGCCGAGTCCACTACCTCGCCACGACCGGGATGCCGTTCGAAGCGCAGATAGCGCAATTGTATCCGAAGGCTCCGGCGCCCCTTCGCGCTTCGACCGCACGGATCTTCCATCAGCGCAAGGTCACGGAGGCGTACGCCCACGCGAGTCCCTTCCCGGACGTCCCAAAGCTCCTCAAGCGCCTCTCCCAGGAGCGCTGGACGCTCGTCGTGTCCACCGGAGCCGAGACCGAGATGGCCGAACTGATCCTCGAGCGCGAGGGGCTCCGGTACTGGTTCGAGGGGGTTCTCGGCAGCGCCGAGGGCACCAAACGAGAGCATCTAACGGAGTACCAGCGACGTTTCCCCGGCGCCCGGCTGTTCCTGGTCGGCGACTCCCGCTTCGACATGGAAGCCGCGCTGAGCGTCGAGGGGGTCACCCCGATCGGCCGCGCGACGTCGTTCCTCAACTGGACGCTCACCCCCGAGGACCTTCGTCGCTGGGGAGCGGAGTGGGCGGATTACGCTCTATCGGAGTTGCCCGAGGTCCTCGCTCGACTCGAACGCCCTCGGCGAGCGACACGAGCCGCAGCCACGGACCGCCGACGGACGGTTCCAGACCGCCGACCCCCCAAGAGAGTCTCGACGCCCCGAACGACGCGATCGGCGCCGCGACGGCGCCGGTAGGGCCGGGACCGAGTC
>JBOGRR010000064.1:0-7503 GCA_050749765.1 Thermoplasmata archaeon
GATACCCTTCGACCATCCGGAGGACCGAAGCGCCCTTGCCGTAGGTCAACCGGTCGATCGCTTGGCTGACATCGCTCGCGCTGTTCACCTCGACGACGATCGGGTGGTTCGTCGGGACCGAGTCGAGCAGGAAGCCCCACTGGGTCCAGATCGATAGGAAGTCCCACGTGCTCTTGAGCTCGGGATATCGCCGCTCGACGACCTTGTGTTCGACGAACGTAGCGAAACTCTCGTTGAGCCAGATATCGGTCCACCAGTACGGAGTGACGAGGTTGCCGAACCATTGGTGGGCGAGCTCGTGGATGATCGTCGCCACGGTGTAGCGCATCTCGAAGGCCGGGGTCTTCTCACCGATCAAGAGCTGCATGTCGCGGAAGGTGATCGCACCCCAGTTCTCCATCGCGCCCGCGGGGAACTCGGGCACCGCGATCAGGTCGAGCTTCGGGAGCGGGTACGGGACCCGGTAATAGCGCTCGAGCTCTTCGAGCGCCGTGGTCGTTACTTCGAGCGCACGCCGCCCTTCCGCCGTCCGTCCCGGGGGCGTGAGGACCGAGAGCGCGATCCGACCCGCCGCGCCGTTGAGGTGGTCGAAGACGCCGACCCCGAGATAGAAGAGGTAGGTCGCCATCGGGGGGGTCGGAGCGAACGTCCAGCGCTTGCGCCCGTGCTCCTCCGCGACCGAGATCGTCGGGGAGTTCGACACGACCTCGAGCTCGGCCGGGGCGGTGACCGTGAGTTTCACGACGGCCTTGATGTCGGGCCGGTCGAAGCACGGGAAGATGGAGTGTGCCGCGTCGGGCTCCGCCTGGCTCGTGAGGATGTAGCTCGATCCGTAGCGGGATCGGTAGAGGCCCATGAGGCTGTGCTCGGCCACCGCTCCAGCGAAGTCGATCGCGACCCGGGCCTGCCCGCGGACGGGGGCCTTGAGGCGGATCCGCTCGTGAGCCTCATCGACCTCAACGGGGACCGAGGCGCGGTCGACCCGCGCGCCTTCGACCTCGAGCCGCAGTCCATCGAGGTCGATCTCCGGCGCGGAGCCTTCGACATCGAATTCGACCGATCCTTTCCAGCGAAGCTTCGCAAAATCAACGTCCAGGACGAGACGATACTCGGCAACTTTGAACGGGCACGGGGGCGCTGGCATCTGAGGTACCTCGAGCGGCCGGGTACGCTCTTCCCAACTTGATGCTTGCGTCTCGCGGATATCGGTCTTATTGGAAGAGAGCGACCCGAGAACGGCGCCCGGGGTCCTCGGCTCCGCTACCCCGGCTCGGTGCCCGCGGTCCGCTCCGGTGGCAGTTCTGCGATGCGAGCGGAGCGTGCTTGCGAGATCCGTGGTAGGATCGACTCGACAAACCCCTGGTTATCGGTATCGATGATGAGGATCGGCCGGCCGTGGATGATCAGCTCGGTGAGCACGCCGATCCCTATCTTCTGATGCTCGAAGGACGGGTCCGCCAATCGTTCCAGCGGAGCGTCGAGCAGCTCCTGCCAGCGGCCGAGATCGACCGTGGCGCGAGCGTGACGGCCGGCGAACCATCCCGCCCTCGTGAAGACGCAGTGGACCACGAGCCGTCGGTTCGTGAGCACGAGCCGCGTCACGGACTCGAAGCCCGTGCGGTGCCACGGGACATTCCACTCTCCTCGAATCTCCTCTTCGGGCTGAAGAGGAACGGGCGGCGGCGGGTCGACGCTGAGCATCGGCTGGCCCCATCTCAAGCGGCGTTAAAGGATTCGGCGATCCGCGGCGCAGGTGCCTGCGGTCGCGAGGAACGGAGACCCGCGAGATCAGCGGGCCGGTCGGCGTCGAGAAGGGCGCCGGCGGGCTCGGGGACGAGACGGCAGCAGTTTCAGGCGCCGCGCGAGACGCCGGTGGTCGGGCTCGTCGACCCATTCGACCTTCAAGTACTCGAGGAGCTCGGCGTTCGTCATACCGATGCGCTGACCTTCCTTGATCGTGAAGGCGTAGGCCTCGATCTCCGTCGGAGTGTCCACGTACTTCTTGTTGCGATCGAAGAGCGGGCGCCCTGCGCGGAATTGCTTCACGTGACAGAGTTCGTGGACCACGTCGAGATAGAGCGTACGCAGATCGCTGGTCTTCAGGTGATGACTGCTGACGATGAGGTGACCGTCCTCGTCGCTCGTCCCCATGTATCCGAACGGCGGGGAGAAGAACTCGACCTTGAGCGCGCGGAGGATCTTCGGGGCCCGCCGTCCGAACAGCTCCTGGATCGGTACGCTCGACTCGAAGCCTCGGAAGTAGCGCTCGAACGGGTAGAGATGGATCGACGCGTGTCGTCGGATCTGGATCCCTTTCGGGAGGACCCACTTTGACTTCTTAGGAGGCGCCACAATCCTCTCGAACCGCTTGGGGGTTTATCGGTGGCGCTCCGGTCAGCCAGCGAACGCCAAGTGGGCGCGGCTGCGTTCCGTTAGGCACGCCCCGTCTCCCGCAGTGCTCATGGACCCTGGCGGAGCCTCGTCGTGGGCCCGGTCTACCTCGGACCATCGCTCCCGTCGGAGTTCCGTTCGGATCCCTTCTTCGGGCAGCGGTCTCAATACCCCCGCCACAAGATCGGCCGTCCCGCGACCAAGGGACGAACGACCATCGCGAACCTGCGCTCGGCCATCCTGGTGCGGCCCCCATGTCCGGACGATGGCGCGGAGGCGACCCCCTTCCGTCCGCATCCCCACCCCGTCGACACGCGGCGCCGGCGCCTAGGAGATCCCTTCTGCGCGGGTAATTGCGAACTCGCTGGGATCGCCCGCGGCGGACCATCGTGGGTCACTTCCGTTGGGGGGTGACTCTCGTGAGTCCCGCGCGGCACATCCCCGCGGCCATCAATGGACTCGAGAGACGGGGCACGGTTGCGAGCCGTCGTTCCTCTCTCGGCACGACCGCCGCGGCGACCACGGTGCGGACTTAGGTTGGACCCGAGACCCCGCTCTACGACGGCGGTGGACGAGGCGGGACCACGATCGGGCGCCCGGGCGCTACCCGGATCCACTCGAGGAGCTGCGGGAGTCGTTCGCCCCCGGAAAGGATCAGGGCGTAGCAACCGACCTCGAGCCGGAGGTCGGCCGGTGGGCTCAGGAGCACTTCGAACGGGGGCTTCCCTTCCTCCCGCGGTCGCGGTCGAGCGATCCCGATCAACGTTGCGCCGGTCCCTTCACGAAGTTCTCGGGCCGCGGCGTCGAACGGTCGCCCGAGCAATGGATTTGGGGGGACCAACGGAAATTGGTCGACGTTGTAGTGGTAGGAGGTCGTCGTGAGATCGTCGAAGGCTTGGGCGATCTCCGGCTGGAGCGCGGCCGCGGCGACCATCCGACCCCCAAGTTCCGACGGCGAGATCACGTAGGCGACCCCCGCCGCGTGCAAGGTCTCGCGGAGCTCCTCGCGGGTCACGGCGACCACGACGCGCAGGTGGGGGCCAGAGTGGCGGAGCAGAAGCGCGGTCATGACGTTCCGAGCGTCGTCGTCGCTCGCCACAATCGCCTCCGACGCCCGCGGAATGTTGAGGAGCTTGAGCCCGGCCCCTTGCGAAAAGTCACCGAGCGCGATGAAGACGTCCTTCTCGGTCGACAACTGCGCGCGAAGCTCCGGATCGTCTCGGGCCTCGCCCAGGAGATGGGCGACGAACGTCCGGATCTCGGTGAGTTGAGGTTGGTCGGAGGTCATGATGGCGACTTTGCGGCCGGTCTGAAGGAGCTCTCGCAGAGCTGCGCGAGCGACCGGGGTCCATCCCAGGAGCAGGACGTGGCCCTCGAACTTGGTCCCATCTAGTCCAAGCAACTCTTCCTCCCGCGCTTGAACGGCCAGCGAGCCGATGGTCGAGATGACATAACCGATAATCCCAAGCGTGGAGACGGCGAGGATTATAGCGAAGACCTTCGCGACGTTGTTCGTCGGGACGACGTCGCCGTAGCCGATGGTGGCGATCGTGATCACCCCCCAGTAGACTCCATTGAAGACCGACGTCCCCTCGGAAAGGACGAAGCCGGTCACGCAGATCGCGAACACCCCGACGATCAGCGCGACGGGGATCCACACCCGAGCGAGAATCTTGTCGACGCGCACGGACGTTCCATTCGCCGAGACAGAATAAGGATACCCCGCGGGGCAAGAGCCGCACCCGCCGGGATCCGGTGGAAGCTCCCGCCGGCGCGGCGTCCCGGCTGTAGTCCACACTCCGGGTGCGCCGCGTGCGGACGCCGGGGCGGGTCCCTGCCGTCGTGGCGGAGCGCGTAACGGTCATTACGGCCGCTCGATACGCGCAACCGATCCGCTGTGCTCCCACGATCTGACGAACTGGTCCTCGAGACCCACGATCTCGGCTACTCCTACGCGCCCGGTCGTTTCGCCATTCGCCACCTCTCGATCGAGCTGCACCGCGGCGAGGTGCTGGGGCTGCTCGGTCGCAACGGCGCCGGGAAGACGACGACCGTTCGCATCCTGACGACGCTGCTGCCGCCGACCGAGGGCGGCGCGACGGTCCTCGGGCGGGACGTCCGGACCGGGGGCCGCGAACTCCGCTCCCACCTCGGCGTGGTCTTGCAGTCGGAGTCCCTCGATTTCGTGACCGTAGAGCGAAATCTCGTCCTGTACGCATTTCTTTGGGGAGTGCCGCGGGAGGTCGCGAAGGCCCGCGCCGAGGAGATGATCGAGCTCTTCGAACTCGGGGAAGCGCGCAAGCGCAAGCCGTGGGCGTTGTCCGGTGGCGAGCGGCGCCGGTTCCAGGTCGCCCGGGAGCTGATGCACGACATGGAGATCCTCTTCCTCGACGAACCGACCGTCGGGCTCGACGCGATCGCGCGCCGGCGGATCCTAGGATACCTCAAGGAGCGGGCGCGCCAGGGCCTTTCGATCGTGTTCACGACGCATATCCTGCACGAAGCCGACCTGCTCTGCGATCGGATCGCCGTCCTTCACCTCGGGCGGTTGATCGCGCTCGATACGGCCGAGGGACTCAAGCAGAAGTTCGGCGGAGCGCGCGAGGTCAAAGTGGACCTGGTGAGCCCGCTGACTCCCGCGCTACGCACGGCGCTCCGCACAGAGTTGGCGGACCGCGGGGCGACGCTCGCCCCGCCCGAGAGCGGCGCCGGCCTACCGGATCGGCAGATCACCGTCCGGGCGGAGCGCACCGAGGAGTTGGTGCCGTGGCTGAGCCGGTGGGTTCACACCCACTCGCTCGAGTTCGTGCGGATGTCCGTGGAGGAGGCGACGCTCGAGGGAGCGTTCCTCGGGATGATCGGCGAGCGCGCGACCTCGGACGAAGAGGTCCCGCGCGCAGCGTCCTCATCCGCGCGCGGGCCCCCGCGCGGAGGAGTGCTGCCGTGAGGTTGCCTCCGGTATTGAGGCTCGTCGTCCGAAATTTCACTTCGAACCTCGACGCGATCACGATCATCATCCGATTCGGTCAACCGGCGATCACGATCGTCGTGCTGGGCACGATGTTCAGCGGGATCATCTCCTCCCAGGCTACGGGCGGCCCCTACATCGGTTTCCTCGTCCCCGGGATGGTCGCGTTCCAGATGATCACCGGGGGGGTGATTTCGGGCAATCTCTTCTGGCTCGATCGGCGGTGGGCCATGACCGAGCAGATCTTCTCCGGTCCCTTCCTCCGATCGGAGTATCTGGGGGGGCTCGTCCTCACCACCCTGCTCTTCTCGATGGTCGGCGTGGGGGCGATGATCCTCATCGGTCTCCCGTTCATCGGCCTCTCGGCGCTCAGCCTCTTCGGTCTCGCGGTCGTGTTGCTGACCGTCGCGCTCGGCGCTATCTTCTTCGCGGGACTCTTGATCGCGTTGGGCTCGAAGCTGCGTTCGGCCAACGCGTACTTCTCGATCCAATCGTTCCTGCAGCTGTTCGTGATCTTCCTGTCGACGGTGTACTACCCGATCCAGTCGAGCACCCCGCCCGCCCTCGCGGCGGTCTTCTACGCGAACCCCCTCACGTACGCCGCCAACACGATTCGCGACGCGTTCATGGGAACCCTGGGGGTCGCCGACGCCATCAGCCTCGGTATCCTGGGGGGCCTCGCGGCCTTGACGTTCGGGATCGCGATCTGGGGGTTCCGGACACTAGAACTCGGCCCGATCCAGTAATGGCGATGGTCTCGCGCTGTGCCCAGTCGGAGGCTCCCGGGCGGCGAGCGGAGACCGCCGCAGGTGGCGGCTCCGAAACGGTGCGCGGCCGAGGCTTCCGGACGGCAAGCGCTCGCCCGGCTCGGGCGATGCTCGATTGCCCGCGGTCAGTCCGGCAGCTGAAGTCCCTTCCACAGGGGATAGCGGGTCAGTGCTCCCTCGCAGACGTTCGCGAAGTAACGGTGGTGGCTCGAGAACTGCATGATGCGCTTTCCCTCGCGTGCGAGCGCACCCCAGCGCGACGGCTTCTCGGGGTTCTGCTCGATGCCGTCGATCGTCTCGTCGCCGAACCGGAAAGATACGGTTTTCAGTCGACGGCTCCGAGTCGTGGTGACTCGGACACGCTGATCGCGGAGTTCGATCTCGACTGACTCCTCGACCAACGTCTGACGCCACACCTCGACGAGGGTCTCGGATAGTGTTACCATGCGCTCGGCGGACCTCCGCTACCCCACCCTCGTCGAGCCGTTGGGTCGGCCCCGAAGCGTATCCCGCGACTCGCCTTGAAACCTCGGTCGGGGGTTGCCCGGCCGTCCCCAAGGGGGGGCGAGAGGCGTCAGAGGCGGTGATCGTTCGTGCCCGTACCGGCGATCCGGATATGAGCCGCTCGATCGTGAGCGCAACGGCGCCAAGTAATCTTCGCGTGCGCCGTGCCCCCACCATGACGCTTCGGCCACCGATCGGACGTCGCGTGCGCTTGAACCAGGGGACGGAGATCCCGATGCTCGGTCTCGGTGTATTTCAAAGTCCGGTCGGGGCGATGACCCGCCAATCGGTGCGGTGGGCGCTCGAAGCCGGATACCGCCACATCGACACCGCGGCGATGTACGGGAACGAGGGGGACGTCGGACGCGCGATCCGTGAGAGCGGCCTCGATCGTGAGGAGGTCTTCGTGACGACCAAGCTCTGGCACTCGGATCACGGATTCGAAACGGCCCAGAAGGCCGCTCGCGCGAGTCTCGAACGGCTGGGTCTCTCCTACATCGATCTCTATCTCATCCACTGGCCCCGGGCGGACCCCCCGAGCGCCCGGCTCGAATCTTGGCGTGCCTTGGAGAAGCTCCAGGCGGACGGGGTGTGCCGGGCGATCGGCGTCTCGAACTATACCGTCCGCCACCTCGAGGAATTGGCGAAGCACTCCCAGGTCGTACCCGCAGTCGATCAGGTCGAGTTCCATCCGTTCGTCTACGATCCCCAGCTGCTCGAGTACTGCGCGAGCCACTCGATCCACGTGGAAGCGTGGTCTCCCTTGACCCGGGGCAAGCGGCTGGCCGATCCGGCGCTCGCCGAGATCGCGCGGGCGCATTCGAAGACGCCGGCTCAGGTCCTACTCCGCTGGGGGATCGAGCACGACGTCAT
>JBOGRR010000065.1:0-7383 GCA_050749765.1 Thermoplasmata archaeon
AGGTCGAGCGTATATAACGCGGGCCGCTAAACGCCGTGCCGGAGCCGCGCATGGTCGTCGGAAAGTCGGCCGGTCTCGAGGAGCTCTTCCGTCCGAGATCGATCGCGGTCGTCGGCGCTTCCAATCGTCCGGGGACGGTGGGCCACACCCTCTTCGAGAACCTGTTGACCTCGCGCTACCGCGGAGTCGTGTATCCGGTCAACCCCTCGTGGAAGAGCGTCTCGGGCGTCCCGTGCGTCGCGCGGGTCTCCGAGCTCCCCGAGGTTCCGGACCTCGGTATCGTGATCGTACCGTCCACGCACGTGTCGGGCGCGGTGCGCGCTCTGGGGCGGCGCGGCGCGCGAGGCGTGGTCATCGTATCGGCCGGCTTCCGCGAGGTGGGGGCCGCCGGGGCCGAGCTCGAGGCGGAGGTCGTTCGAGAAGCCCGCCGCTACCGGATGTCGGTCGTCGGCCCGAACTGTTTTGGTGTCATCAACACCGACCCCGAGATCGGCCTCAACGCGACGTTCTCGGAGGAGCTCCCTCCTCGCGGCGGGATCGCCTTCATCAGCCAGAGCGGAGCGCTCTGTGCCGGGATCCTGCAGTATGGGATCGCCCAGCGGATCGGGTTCTCTCAGTTCGTCTCGATGGGCAACCGCGCGGGGGTCGACGAGAACGATCTGCTGCGCGCGATGGCCGACGACCGAGCGACGCGCGTGCTCCTCGTCTACGTCGAGAGCCTCGCGAACGGGCGACGCTTCCTCGAGGCGGCCCACGAGGTGACCGACCGCAAGCCGGTGCTCGTGATCAAGAGCGGACGGAGCGCCGTCGGCGAGCGGGCGGCGCGCAGTCACACGGGTTCGCTCGCGCAGTCCTCTCGGGATCGGCTCTTCGACGCCGTCTTCGAGCAGTCGGGGGTCATCCGGGCCGAATCGATCGGGGAGCTTTTCCGGATGGCGAAGGTCTTCGGCTCGGGGCTCGAGATGCGGGGGCCCCGCCTCGCGATCCTCACCAATTCGGGCGGGCCAGGGATCGTCGCGGCCGATGCCTGCGCGCGACGCGGGATCGAACTCCCACTGCTACGGCCGGGCCTCGCCCGGCAGATCGCGGCCCGGCTCTCCGCGTCGGCGGCGGTCGCGAACCCGATTGATATGACCGCGGACGCGAAGGCGGTGCAGTACGAGCGAACGCTGCGGCAACTGCTCCGATCGTCGGAGGTCGATGCGGCGCTCGTGATCGCGACGCCGACGGGCGCGCTGACCGCCGAGGCGGTGACCTCGGCGATCGATCGAGCCCGCGCGGGGTGCCGCACGCCGGTCGTCGCGTGCCTCTTCGGCCTCACGGACCTCTCGAGCTCGGTCGGCGCGCTCGAGGGCGCCGGAGTGCCGACGTTTACGTTCCCGGAGGAAGCGGTCGGAGGGCTCGCGGGACTCGTCGCCTACCGACGGTGGAAGGAGCGGCCGCGCACGCGGGTGCGCAGCTACGCCGTCGATCGGGCGGCCGCCCGGCGGGTCGTCCGCCGAGCCCGAGCGGCGGGGACGACCGTGCTGCCCGAGTACCTCGCCCGCGAGCTCCTCGAGGCGTACGGGATCCAGTTCCCCGCGCACGGCCGCGCTCGAACCCCCGCCGAGGCCGTCGCGATCGCGGAGCGGATCGGGTTCCCCGTCGTGCTGAAGGTCGCGAGCCGCGACATTTCGCACAAGACGGACGTCGGAGGGGTCGCGCTCGGGCTCCGCGACGCCGGCGCCGTGCGCGACGCGTGGGATCGGATGCGGCGGAGCGTGGCCCAGCACGCGCCCCGGGCGCGCCTCGACGGCTTCGAAGTCGAGACCGAGGTCCCCCCCGGCCCGGAGGTCCTCATCGGGGTCGAGCGCGACCCGTACTTTGGTCCGATCCTCGCCTTCGGTTTCGGCGGGATCTACGTGGAGGCGATGCAGGATGTCACCTTCCGGCTCGCCCCGATCGTCACGCTCTCCGCCCGGCATATGGTCGAGTCGGTTCGCGGGGTCGCGGTGTTGAAGGGCATGCGGGGGAGCCCGCCGGGAGATCTGCCGGCGCTCTACGCCGCGCTCGAGCGCGTGAGCCAGCTCGCGACCGAGATGGCCGAGGTCGCCGAACTCGATCTGAACCCGATCATCGTGCGTCCCGCGGGCGAAGGCGTCGTCGCGGTCGACGCCCGGATCGTACTTGGTCCGACTTCCACAGAGGGATCTCGGTCTTCACCCGGTCGATGAGCTCGCCGACCGCGCGGAAGGCGACCCCCCGGTGCGGCGCCGCCGCTCCGACGATGACGGCGACCTCGCCGACCGGGACGACCCCGACCCGGTGCCAGAGCACGATCGTCGAAGCACCGGTCCGCTCGCCGACCTCGTGCGCGAGCCGCCGCATCGCATCGAGCGCCACCGAGCGATGGGTCTCGTAGTTGAGCGCACGCACGCGACCCCCGCGGGCTCGGTCGGGCCGAACGATCCCTTCGAAGACGACGACCCCCCCGAGACCGGCACGGTGGAGCTCCGCGAGCGCCCGCGCGGTCGAGATCGGCGTCGAGGAGACCCGAACCGACACGATCAGCCTCCGCTATAGGGAGGATGGATCGCGAGCTCGTCTCCGGGCCGCACCGTGCCTCCCGTTCCGCGAACGTACTGCGAGTTCACGAGGAACCGAGCGTGGGCACATATCGGTCCCAGCTTCGGATACCGCTGCTCGAGCGTGGCGAGGACCTCGCGCACCGTCGCTCCGGCGAACGGAACCTCCCAGGCGAGTTCGGAAGCGCCGACCGCCTCCCGAGCCCCGGCGAACAGCAGAACGCGGAGACGACGCGGCACGCCCTGAGAACGACCCCGTGCGGAAAACGGCTCCCCGACCGCCGGCGCGCGTCACCCATTAATACCACTCGGGGAGTGAATTACGGCGAGATGGAGATCATCCTGCGGACCGGTGGACAGGCGGGCGACGGGATCGCTTCCCTCGGTGAGATCCTCAGCCGATGCACCGCTCGGATGGGCCTGCATACCTTCGGCCTCAACGCCTACCAGTCCGTGATCCGGGGCGGCCACGTCTGGTTCCAGATCCGCGCGACCGATGCTCGTCCGTACTCCCAAGGCGACGGCGCGGATATCCTGTACTGCCTCGACCGTCAGACGTTCGACGTGCACCGTGCCGATCTGCGCGCCGGGGCGATCGTCATCGCTGATCCCGAGAAGCTCACCATCGCCGAGTCCGACCTGCCGGTAGGGACGCGCCTGCTCATCGTGCCGACGATGCAGCTCGCGCGGAAGTACACGACCCAGCCGATCCTCCAGAATGCGGCGGGGCTCGGCGCGATCGCGTTCCTAGCGGGGATCCCGCTTCCGGTCCTCCACCAGGCGCTCAGCGATTCCTTCGGCCGCAAGGCGGGGGATGTCGTAACCTGGAATCTGGGCGCGAGCGCGGACGGCTACGAGCACGCTCGCCAGCACGGGAGCCCGAGCGAGCGAGCGATCCACTCGCTCGGCGAGGGCAAGCTGCTGCTGAGCGGCAATCAGGCGATCGCGCTCGGCGCAGCCGCCGCCGGCCTCAAATTCCTCGCGCAGTACCCGATGACCCCCGCCTCGTCGATCATGCACTGGATGGCCGCGCATTCGCGCGAGCTCGGCATCGTCGTGAAGCAGGCGGAGGACGAGCTCGCGGCTATCAATATGGCGATCGGAGCCAGCTTCGGAGGTGCCCGCGCGATGACGGCGACGAGCGGCGGGGGTTTTTCGCTCATGGTCGAGGCGCTCGGCATGGCCGGGATGACGGAGACGCCCGTCGTCGTGGTCGAGTCTCAGCGTTCGGGCCCTTCGACGGGCCTTCCGACCAAGACCGAGCAAGGCGACCTCAATCTCATGCTCGGCGCGGGGCAGGGCGAGTTCCCTCGAGCGATCCTCGCCCCTTCCAATCCGAAGGAGGCGTTCCAGGCGGCGATCGATGCTTTCCGCATCGCCGAGGAGTGGCAGACCCCGGTCCTCCTCGCGAGCGACCTCCACCTCAGCGAGAACTACGCGACGGTCGACCGAGACGAGCTCCCCCTCGACGTCGAGCTCTCCCCCGTGGCAACGGCGACCGTGACTCCGGGCGCGGAGTACAACCGCTACGCCTACACGCCTTCGGGAGTCTCGCCCCGCGCGCTCCCGGGCACTCCCGGCCTTCAATTCGTCGCAGGGTCGGATGAGCACGACGAGCACGGCCATCTGATCAGCGACGTGCGCTCCGGGATCCCGATCTGGGTCGCCGAGCGCGTGAAGATGATGGACAAGCGCATGCGCAAGCTCGACGGGATCCGCGCGGCGGCCCCTCCCCCGGTTCTGGAGGGACCGTTGGCGGCGGAGGTGACGTTCATCGCCTGGGGCTCAACGGTCGGCGCGATCCGCGACGCGATGACGGTCCTCGAGCATGAGGGGATCCCGACGAACCTCTTCTATCTGCCCACGGTGTACCCCCTGGATGCGGAGAAGGTCGCCGCGACGATCCAGGGCGCGAAGCGCACGCTCCTCGTCGAAGCGAATTACTCCGGGCAGTTGGGCCAGCTCATCCGAGCGGAGACGGGACTTCGGCTCGCGGAGCGCCTGCTCAAGTACGATGGCGAGCCTTTCTACCCTCACGAGATCGTGGCGAAGGTACGGGAGATGACCGGTCATGGCGGACAGTAGCGCGAGCGTGGCCCGAACGACGACGACGGGACCGGCCCTGCCGGTCATCGGAAAGTCGGACACCAAACCGACGTGGTGCCCCGGTTGTGGGGACTTCAGTGTCGTCGCCGCTATCGAGATGGCGGTCAAGCGCCTCCAGATCCCGGTCCACAATGTGGTCCTGGTGTCGGGGATCGGGTGCTCGTCGAACCTGCCGCACTTCTTGTCGAGCTACGGGTTCCACGCGATCCATGGTCGTGCGATCCCCGTCGCCGAAGGGATCCGCTGGGCGAACCACGGCCTCACGGTGATCGCGACCGGCGGCGACGGCGATGGCTTCGGCATCGGCGCGGGGCACTTCGTGCACGCGATGCGCCGCAACGTCGACCTGACCTACGTCACCATGGACAACCAGATCTACGGGCTCACGACCGGTCAAGCGAGCCCGACCTCGATGATCGGCCAGAAGACGAAGTCGACGCCGGACGGGGTCATCGAACGCCCGATCGACCCGATCTCCCTCGCTCTCGCCGCGGGGGCCACCTACGTGGCGCGGGGGTTCAGCGGCGACGTGAAGCACCTCGCGGACCTCGTCGCCAACGGGCTCAAGCACCACGGCTTCTCGTTCGTCGATGTCTTCAGCCCGTGCGTGACCTACAACAAGATCAACACGTTCGATTTCTTCCGACAGCGCGTCTACAAGCTCGAGGCCACCGGCCACGACCCCGCGAACCTGTCGCTCGCATTCGAGCGTTCGCTCGAGTGGGGCGACAAGATCCCGGTCGGCCTCTTCTACCAGGTCGAGCACCCGACCTACGAGGACCTCGAGGAGGTCCTATCGGCCGGCCCACTGGCCCAGCAGAAGGCAGGTCTCGCCGGCCAGGACGCCCTCCTGGACGAGTTCCTCTAGGTGACCCCGATCCGGGGCACCCGTTAAGAGCCGGGGGAATCATTCGAACGGTGATGTCGGCCGTAGAGCCCCCGTCCGAATCCGCGCTCCTCGAGGAGCTCCACCGGGCGGTCGCCACGTCCCCCCATCGTCCGTCGGCGATCGAGGTCGGGGTGTCGCTCTCGATCGCGCTCGGCCGCCAGCGCCCCGCGGTGTCGTGCGGTGGGTGCTCGACGCCCCTCGAGTTCGAAGGGATCCCCGCGCGAACGAACCTTCACCTTTCAACGCCGTTCCGGCTCGTGGTGGAAGAGACCGGAGCGACGTCCTGAGCTCGTCTCTGGGAGTCGCCGCCACTCGATGTCGATCTCCTTAGTTGGCGGCTCGGTTTGGGTCATCACCACGGTCCTGATGTGGATCGGCCTCACCGGTCTCTTCGCCTTGATGGCCGTCGAGAGCTTTGGGATCCCCCCGCTGCCGAGCGAAGTGATCCTGACGTTCAGCGGCTTCCTCGTGGCGGAGGGGGTCTTCCCTCTCTACCCGACCATCCTCGTCGCGCTCGCGGGGGGGTTGGTCGGCGCCTACGTCGCCTACGCGGTCGGTCGTTGGGGCCGTGCGTGGATCACGCGCCCGCGGCCGGCCGGCCTGCACCTCGATGCTCAGCAGCTCGATCGGGTCGATCGATGGTTCCGGGGGCGCGACGAGTGGATCGTCGCCGTCACTCGGATGATCCCGGTCGTCCGCAGTTACATCAGCTACCCCGCGGGGTTCGCCCGGATGAACCCGACCCGCTTCGGGCTGTACACGGTACTCGGCAGCGCCCCATTCACGGTCGCGCTCATCTATGCCGGTATCGCCCTGCAATCGGACTGGAGCGTGATCACCGGCTACTTCGACGTTCTCGATGACATCGTGATCGCGCTGATCATCGCGGGCGCGATCTACCTCGTGCTCGTCTGGCGCGGCTACCTCACGTGGGGGTGGCCGCCGCATCGCATCCGCGCTTCCGGCGCGGACGCCGACCGGCCCCCCGATGCGTGAGGGTCGTCAGGCCGCGTACATCGGGCGAACGATCTCTCCCGTGGGGCGGCCGACGTACTCTCCACCGCGCACGATCGCACGGCCCCGGCGGTAGTGTTCGACCGGGAAGATCGCCTCCCACCCTTCGAACGGCGTCCAGCCACAGGGGCCATGGAGATCCCGCGCCCGGATCGTCCGGCGGACGCGGAAGTCGACGACGAGGAGGTCGGCCCGTGCGCCGATGGCAATCACACCGCGCGGCTGACCGACCCAGTGCGCGGGACGCTTCGCCGCGGCCGCGAGCAACACCTCGAGCGGGAGCTTCTGGTCGCGGACCCGGGCGAGGAAGAGGGGGAGCATGGTCTCGACCCCGGGAACCCCCGCAGGAGCCTCTGCGAACGGGCGGCTCTTGGCCGAGGCGCTGTGCGGCGCGTGATCGCTCGCAAGGATCGGAACGGATCCCGCGTAGAACGCCGCCTCGAGCTCCGCGCGCACGCCCTCGGCACGGAGCGGAGGGTTCACCTTACCGAACGTCCCCACCGACGAACGATCGGAGAGCAGCAGATGATGGGGCGCCACTTCGAAGGAGCGGCCCGCGGCGGCGATCCGCTCGCCGACGCTGCGCTGAGTGACGTGAGCGAAGTGAAGTCGAAGCTCGTCCGGCGCGGCGGCGAGGAGGTCACCGACCGCCGACGTTTCGGCCGTCGCGGGCCGTGCTCGGTCCCAATCCGCGAGGTCGCGGGGCGACGGGTCGGACCGGAACAACCCCGGGTCCTCGGCATGGACGCTCACGGGAAGGCCGGTGGCGTAAGCTCGCTCCAGGAGCGGTCCGATCTCCTCGCGCGTCGG
>JBOGRR010000066.1:0-7348 GCA_050749765.1 Thermoplasmata archaeon
CCGCACGACTGCGCACGGGGACGAAGGCGATGGTCGACGGCGAGTTCGTCATCCTCTCGGGCAACGACGTCGAGCAGGTCGGCCAGAGCGCCGCGAACATCGAGCGAACGACGCACATTCGCGATTACGATCCACGGGTCTTTCAAGACGGCATCTACCTCGTCGAGCACGCGCACCTCAAGGAGTCCGGCTGATGGCGGACGAGCAAACCCCGTCGACCTCCGACGCATCGACCGCTCCACCGAAGGCGCTCGCGCGCCGGAAGAAGACGGTGGCGCCCCTGAAAGAGGAGGCTCCGATCATGAAGGCCGAGACCCCCGAAAAGGGAACGCAGGGTCCGCGCGCTCCGAAGCGCGCGGTGCTCGATCCCGCGACGCAGCGCGCGCTCCAGCTGCGACGCGCCGGCGATCGTCGGCGGCCGCTCTTCGTGCGCCAGGCGGCGCACCGCTACTGGCGCATCGGGCGGGACGAGAGCTGGCGAAGCCCCCGGGGACTTCAATCGAAGCAACGGCGCCACTACGGCTACCGATCCGTCGTCGTGAGCATCGGATACCGCGGCCCGGCCCGCGCCCGCGGCCTCGTGCCCAGCGGATTCCGCCCGATCATCGTCCACACGGCCAAAGAGCTCGACGCGATCGACGCCCAACGCGAAGCGGTGATCATCGCCCGGACCGTCGGCACGCGCCGACGCCTCGCGATGGAGGAAGCCGCACGCCGGCTCGGCCTGCACATCCTCAACCCGATCACGACCCCTGAGTCGGAGGAGTGAACGTGGCCGATCTCTCCAACCAGCGGCGTCTCGCCGCCGCTCTGCTGAAGTGTGGGGAGAACCGGGTCTGGCTCGATCCGGCCCGCCAGGAGGAGATCGTCGACGCCGTCACTCGATCGGACGTTCGTTCGCTCATCAAGGGACGGGCAATCCGACGTCATGCGGTGATCGGCACGAGCCGGGTGCGCGCGCGCCGCCACGCCGCTGAGGTCGCGAAGGGCCGGCACCAAGGACCGGGCTCGCGCCGCGGTACGCCGCAGGCTCGCGTCAGTGGCAAGGAGCGCTGGATGCGCCGCATTCGCGCGCAACGCGCCCTGCTCCAGGAACTGCGCGCCGCGAAGACGATCCCCACGTCCGTCTACCAGCGTTTCTACCGGCAAGCGAAGGGCGGCATGTTCCGCAGTCGCGCGCACCTCCTACTGAACCTGCGCCTCGCGGGCCACGTCCCGCCGGAAGGAGGCAAGCCGTGAGCACCGGCCCACGCTATCGCGTACCGTTCCGCCGCCGCCGGGAGGGTCGGACCGACTACCGTATTCGCCTCAAACTCCTCAAAAGTGGAACGACCCGCGCCGTCGTGCGATTCTCGCACCGGCGGGTCGAAGTGTCGCTCGTCGCCTACTTCCCGAGCGGGGATCACGTGGTCGCGCACGCCGACTCCTTCGAGCTCGACGCGCTCGGCTTCCCGCCGGCGAGCCGCGCGTCGACGCCCGCGGCGTACCTGACCGGTTACCTCGCCGGCCTGCGCGCGAAGGCCGGAGGTACGGCGGACGCGATTCTCGACCTCGGGTTGCGCCATCCGTCCCCCGGGGGGCGAGCGCTCGCCTCGCTCAAGGGCCTGCTCGATGCTGGGCTCGAAGTCCCTCACGGGGAGACGAGGTTCCCCGCGGAGGATCGTCTCAATGGGACGCACCTACCGAAGCACCTTCCCGAGCCGCTCGAGACTTACAAGATGAAGCTACCCAGCATCGCCCAGCGTACGGAGCCGACCGCGTGACCGCCGCCGGGTTGCCGCCCAGCTCGATGGGCCCGTCCGGCCCCCCGGGACGACCGCCAGCGCCCGAGCCGGCGCCGTGGATCCCCAAGACGGAGCTCGGTAAGCGCGTCGCCGCGGGCGAGCTCGCAACGATGAGCGCCGTCCTCGCGACCGGCCTTCCCCTACGGGAGCCGCAGATCGTCGACAAGCTGCTGCCGGGTCTGCACGATGAAGTGCTCGATGTCAACATGGTCCAGCGAATGACCGATTCCGGTCGCCGGTTCAAGTTCGCGGTCACGGTCGTCGTCGGGAACGGCGACGGCTTTGTCGGCCTGGGCCGTGCGAAGGGTCGCGAGGTCGGTCCGACGATCCGCCGGGCGATCGATCGCGCGAAGCTCGGGATCATCGAGATCCTGCGTGGATGCGGCAGCTGGGAGTGTGGGTGCGGACGCTCGCACACGGTCCCGTTCCAGGCCGGCGCGCGCAGCGGCTCCGTCGTCGTCACGCTCAAGCCGGCGCCGCGTGGAGTCGGGCTCGCCGTGGGGGACGTCGCGAAGCCGATCCTTCGCTTTGCAGGGATCACCGACGCTTGGGGCTACACGGACGGTCACACGAAAACGACCGTAAACTACGCGCAGGCCGCCTACCACGCGCTCGCGGACCTCTCTCGGCTCAAGGTGGCGCCGGAGGACGCGCAGCGCCTCAAGATCGTGCGCGGTCCCGTGGGCACATCGATCCTTCCTCCGAAAGATGAGAACGCGCGACCGACGCGAGGAGGTCCGGGTGGACGACGCGGACCGGGACGCGGCGGACCCTCGCGCGGCGGTGGACCAGGTCGCGGGCCCGGTGGCCCGAGGCGCCCGGGCGCCGGCGGCAGTGCGGGCGGTGGAGGGGGTCGGTAGGTGACCGTGACGTCCTGGATCGTGATCCGAGTGCGCGGGACGATCCACGCTCGGCGGGACATCGAGGAGACGCTGCGGTTCCTCCACCTCACCCGGCCCAACCACGCGACGGTGGTCCCGGACCGTCCCGAGCTGCGCGGAATGCTCTACAAGGTACAAGGGTACGTGACGTGGGGCGAAGCGAGCCCCGAGACCGTCACGCTGCTCCTGAGCGAACGCGGCGTGACGACGGACGGCCGCGCGGTGTCGGCACCGGCCCCCGAGGGTCAGGTCGCGCTCTCGATCGACGATCTATCGAAGTCCACGCTCGCGAACGGTCTCTACGCCGTCGGCACGATCCGACCGCTCTTCCGGCTCAAGGCGCCCAAGGGCGGATGGCGTTCGACGAAGAAGCCGTTCCGCTCCGGGGGCGCGCTCGGCTACCGCGGAACGGCGATCAACGACCTCGCGCGACGGATGGTGTAGCACCGATGCCGAGCCGAACACGAAAGTTCCGCGGACTGAGGACGCATGGGCGAGGGATCAAGGCGGGTCGCGGCGCGGGCAAGCAGGGCGGCCGAGGCAATGCGGGACTTCACAAGTACAAGTTCAAGTCGATGCTCATCTATGCGCCGGACCACTTTGGCCGCCATGGTTTCAAGCGACCTCCTGAGATCGTCAAGGAGCCCGCGACCCTCACGGTCGGGGAGCTCGACGCGGTCGTTCCGATCCTCGAGGCGGCCGGAGCGCTGACCCGCGAAGGGAAGACCCTCGTCGCCGACCTTGCGAAGATCGGGGTCGATCGACTCCTCGGCTCCGGATCGACGGCCCAACAGTGGAAGGTTTACGTCCCGCATGCGACCAAGCACGCTCAGGAGAAGGTCACCCTCCTCGCCGAGGCCCCCGGGGGGCCCGCCTCCCCGTAGAGTATATAATCCACTCTCAGGCTCCGAGCGTTCCGAATGGTCGATGAGGAGATCCCGCGCGACCCGCGCTGGGCCATCCCTCTCGGGTTGATCGGCGCCGCGATCGTCGCGGTCTTCTGGTACTGGGACGGGCCGACGCTCCTGGCGCTCGGCTTCGTCGCGGTCGGAATGTTCGCCGTCATGGGCCTCCTCTACCTGGGGCTCTCCTACACGGGACCCAAGTCCCGGCTCTACGGGCTCAAGCCGCTCTCGAGCCGCCTCCCGGCGATTGCCCAGCCGAAGGGCCACGTGCATTTCCGCACGAAGATGTTCTGGACGATCCTCGTCGTCCTGACCTACTTCGTCCTCACGAACGTCTACCTCTTCGGGGTCGACCAGGCGACGGTCATCGACCTCTTCGCGAGCTACCGCGCGATCCTCGCGGGTGCCCAGGGGACGATCATGCACCTTGGGATCGGGCCGATCGTCACGGCGTCGATCATCATGCAACTGTTCGTCGGGGCGAAGATCATCAACCTCGACCTCACCGACGACGAGGACAAGGGGACCTACCAGGGCTCGCAAAAGGTCCTCGTCCTCGTCATGATCTTCGTCGAGTCGGTCCCCCAGGTCTTCGGCTACCTCGACCCGAGCGCCTCGATCATCAGCGGTCTCAACGGGGTCTCTCCGGGCAATGGGGTTCTGCTCGCCGACACCATCATCGTCGCGCAGCTCGTCTTTGGCTGCTACCTTGTCTTCCTGATGGACGAGGTCGTTTCGAAGTGGGGGATCGGGAGCGGGATCTCGCTCTTCATCGCGGCCGGCGTGAGTCAGCAGCTCGTCCAAGGTACGCTCAATTGGCTCCCCCAGGCCGGGACCTCGATCCCGAGCGGAACGATCCCGAAGACGATCTACTACCTGACGAACTTCGGCGCGGGAAGCTTATCGGGAGGCGGTTGGACCGCCATCCTGATCAGTCCACCCAATCCGATCGTCGCTCTCATCGGTACTGCCATCATCTTCGTGATCGTCGCCTGGACGGAGTCGACGCGCATAGAACTGCCCCTCTCTCATGCCGAAGCGCGTGGGGCGCGCGGTCGCTACCCGCTGCGTCTGATCTACGCGTCGAACATCCCGGTCATCCTGATGGCTGCCCTGCTCGCGAACGTCTCCGTCATTACGATCCTGCTCTGGACGAACCCCGGGCTCGCGGCGTTCCCGCTCATCGGCCACCAGTGGTGGGTCGGCGCCTACCCTACAGGGAACTTCACGTCGTACATCGCCACCTACAACATCACCACAACGACGCCCATCATGGGCGGAGCGTGGTACTTACAGACCCCGAACGGACTCGGCTCATGGTTACTACCGCTCATCAACTTCAGCACCTACCAGAACAACCTGCTCGGCCATCAATGGTGGCAAGGGATCGTCCACGTCAGCATCTACTTCGGCGTCATGGTCGGAGGCTCGGTCCTCTTCGCGAAATTCTGGATCCAAACGACGAACATGGGTCCGGAGGCGGTCGCCCGCCAGATCGAAGCTTCGGGGATGCAGATCCCCGGGTTCCGTCGAGAACCGCGCGTGTTGCGACGGGTCTTAGAACGCTACATCCCGGTCATCACGGTCATCAGCGGGGCGGCGGTCGGAGCGCTCGCGGCCGGCGCGGACCTCATCGGTACGGTTGGAAACGCGAGCGGCACCGGCGTACTGCTCCTCGTGGGCATCATCATTAATCTGTACGAGGCCATGGGCCGAGAACAGCTCATGGAGATGAACCCGCTCCTGCGGCGATTCCTCGGAGGCGAGTCGTGAGCCCCGCGCCGGCTCCCCCGCCGCCGTCTCCCTCGGACGGCACGGCCCTGGTGAGCTCCGAGACTCCCTCCGCTCCGTCGGTGAGCGCGCGCCCGACCCGTCCGGCGGCGTCGTTCAAGCCGTCGACGTTCATCCTCGTCTTCCTCGGTCTGCTCGGCTTCCTCATGCTGATCGACTCCGGTACGCGCAGCGCGATCACCAACTGGATGGGGAACGCGAACAGCCCGGGCTGGCTCTACACCGCGATCGGGTTCAACAGCAATTACCTCCTGCTCACGATGGCGATCGCCGGTGCCATCGAGATGCTCGTCACCGCGCTCGCCTACAACTACACGACCGACTGGATCAAGGCGGCGAAGGTTCAGAAGTGGTCGAGCGCCTTCCGCAAGGTGCAGATGGCGGCGTTCCGCTCGGGGAAGAAGGACCGCATCGACGAGCTCAAGCCGTTCCAGCAGCGCTTGACACGGATGTCGGGCGAGGTCTCGATCGCCCAATTCAAGGGGATGGCGATCACCTGGTTCCTGCTCATCGTGATCTACTCCTGGGTCGGGGACGTGATCGCGAACGCGCCGAACGCCATCGTCAACGTCGCGGGAGCGACGTCGGTCAATCTGATGGGCCCGGTGCTCGGCTATTTCCCGACGTGGTTCTTCATGTTCAGCCTGTACACGGTGCCGTTCTCCTTCCTCTTCCGCCGATTCCTCAAGGACTGGTGGCTCCACCGCTACGAGCTCAAACACCTCCTGCCGCCGTCGTCCGGCGCGGCGAGCCTCCCGTCGTCCTCGCGATGAGGGAGCGGGCCGTGCCCCCCGCTGTAGTAGCCGTCGGGGGCCCGCCCGGTAGCGGAAAATCGACCGCGGGCCGTGCGGTGGCGCGCGCCCAGGGACTCGTCTACCACGCCGCGGGCGATCTCTTCCGGGCGGAGGCCGCGCACCACGGGATGGACCTCGAAGCGTTCAGTCACTATGCGGAAGCTCACCCGGAGGTCGATCGACGGGTCGACGAGACGATGTCCGAGCTGGCGCGGCCCGGGGTCCTGCTCGACGGTCGGATCCAGGGACCGCTCCTCCGCCGCCGCGGCGTGCCGGTCCATTCGATCGTGATCACGGCGCTCTACGAGGTCCGGGTCGCGCGGATCGCCGGTCGGGACCACCGAGCTCCCGAGGACGCGGCTCGGCGCATCCGTGAGCGGGCCGAGAGCGAGCGCGCCCGCTACCTCGCTGAGTACGGGATCGATCTCGAGACCGAGCCCGCCGACCTCGTGGTCGATTCGACCGAGCTCGACGCCGACGCCGTGCGGGAGCGCCTCCTCGAGTTCCTTCGGAGCCTCGAAGGCGCGGGGGTCTCGTGAGCGGATCGCACGGCCCGATCGCCGACCCCTCGATCGTCGCCCGTATCGCGGAGGGAGCGTTCCTCCTCGTCGACAAACCCCGGGGCCCGTCCTCCCACCAGGTAACGGCGTGGGTGCGCGATCTCGTCGGGGTCGAGCGCGCGGGCCATGCCGGTACGCTCGACCCGAACGTCTCAGGCCTCCTGTGGGTCGGGGTCGGTCCGGCCCTCAAGCTCCTTCCCCTCGTCCTCGAGTTCCCGAAGCGCTACGTCGGCGTCGTCGTCTTCCACGGGGAGGTTCCCGCCGACGACCTCGCTCGAGCTCTCCGCGAATTCGAGGCGCCGATCTATCAGACCCCTCCCGTGCGATCCGCGGTCCGTCGCGAACGTCGCGTGCGCACGATCCACCACCTGAGCCGCCTCGACGCCGAGGGCCCCGCCCTGGTACTCGATGTCACCGCCGACTCCGGGACGTACATTCGGACTCTCGCGGTCGATCTCGGAGATGCGCTCGGCGTCGGCGCGCACCTGACGGAGCTCCGACGGGTCGGAACTGGCCCCTTTATGGAAGCGGGCGCCGCGACGCTCGCCGAGATCTCCGACGCCCGGGCGCGCACCGACTCGGGCGATGGGGCCAGCTTGCTCGCGTTGCTGCACCCGATGTCGGAGGTTTGGA
>JBOGRR010000067.1:0-7190 GCA_050749765.1 Thermoplasmata archaeon
GCCGCCCCGAACGGCCGGCAACGGAACTGGTCCACAGATCGGCGCCAACCGGACCGGCACCCCGCCGCCCCCGTGCGCGTGTCCGCCCCCGAGGAACGGGACCGGCAATGAGACCGCCCCCGTCCATCCGGGCAACCGTACCGGGAGCCCACCGCGGGCATGCATATGCCCACCGCTCCCGCCCAATGGCACCGGTCCGTCGCACGGGACGGGCTCCGTCAGCGGAGCGATCGAGTCGGGGGCGGGGAACGCCAGCTGTCCGCCTCCTCCTCCTCCCGCCTGCGCTGATCCATCGGCCGGCGGGACTTCGCCCTCGGGAGCTTGGTGGCAAATCGTCGGGGGAACCTTCCCCGGGGAGCGCGCGTGAGCGCGCTCCTTTCTCACGAGCGACCGCCGCCTTCACGCCACAAAGGAGATACGCCCGCTCCCGTAGTTTCGGGTACGGCGGGTACTCTTGGACAGTTTCCAACGGCTGATCTGGTGGTTGTTCCAGAGTAGTGCGGGGGGTCCGACCCGGGTGAGGCTCGTCAAAGCCCTGCGGGCGGAGCCCCGCAACGCTCAGCAGCTCGCGCTCACGCTCCATCTCGATTCATCTGTTATCGGTTAAGGAACCCCGCGGGCCTCGACGACGCTTCGCCCCGCTCCGTTTCGGGTGGATCGGCCACCGCCATCTCCTGATGGACGGGCTCCTGTTGAGCAGGCGGACTCGGGCTCTCGAATCGTCGGACCGAAGATTCTCACCGATTCCGTTCCCGGGTATCGGTGGAAGGGAGAATCCGGGCTTAACCGATAACGTATGCATCTCGATTATACCACGGTCCGCCACCACCTCCAGGTCCTCCAGCGCAACCACCTGATCGAGGTCGGCGGCGAGCACTACGGACAGGTCTACTTCGTCGCTCCCAGTCTCGAGGAACGGTGGGCGATGCTGGAAACAATCCATGCGAACGAGCGATCGAGGTCCTCCAGAGGGTGAAGCAACAATGCAAGCAGTGAAAGAGTCCCCATCGGAGAAGTCATGGAGCGCCGAGATCTGGCTGACGATCGTCGTCGCGATCGGCGTGGCGGCCGGGGCGATCCTGGCGCTCGCGCTGCGACTGCCGCCCGGTCTGTATCCGCCCGGGACCCCCCCGCTCCCGCCGTGGGTCGCGCAGATCGGCGTGATATTCTCGACGCTCAGCCTCGTCCTCCTGCTCGCCCTGCTCAGCGTCTACGTGCGAAGCTACCGGACGACGCGCGCACCATACCTGCTCGGGCTCGTGATCTTCCTTGTCGTCCTCTTCGTGGAGATCACGATCAACTCTCCGCTCGTGCTCACCGGCTTCGGTCTCGGGCCGGGGATCCTCGGACGGTTCTTCGCGCTGGGGGGGATCTTGATGAGCGCGGCACTCTCGATCCTGCTCTATCTGAGCCTGCAGTAGAGCGAGGCGTCTCCCGGCGACGGGCGACCCTTCGAGCAGATCCGATCGAGCGAGTGCGAAACCCATTAGACCCGCGACGATGGTGACCTCACCGAAGCCGATGACGGGGGAGTTCTGCGTGAGCACACGATTTCACGCGAACGTCGGCGACGAACCCCAGGTCGAACGATTGGTCCAAAGCATCTTGCCCCCCGTCCGTGCGGAGACCGCATGCCTCGGGGTGGAGGCGATGCGCTCCGTCGACGATCCTCGGCTCTTCATCATTCTCTCACGGTGGACGGGAGAGGAAGGTCACATGCATCACCGAACGCTCGGTCACACGATGGAGTTCCTTTCACGGATCGAGCCCCTGCTGGACGAACCACCGACGTCCACACGAACCTCGGTCATCGCGTAGGCCATTGGGAGCGCCGGGACGCTACCCCGGACCGAAGAGGAACCTTCTTCTTGGTCCGACCCATCTCTCGATGGGCTGTGAGGTCAGCCTCCGGTCGCTCGGACCGGAAACCGCCTGTGCGCCGATGACCTCTCGGAGGAACCACATGCCCCAATCCAAACCGTCCGCACCGCCCCCTACGCCGGCCGTCGCTGCGCTCGAAACGGGAGAACCGGTCTCTGATCCTTGGAAGCCCTCCCCGTCGACCGCTAGGAAGGTCCGAGCGTGGATCGACCTCGACCAGGTCGGACCGGCGGAGTTCTATCGATGGCTCGAGACCGTGGTGACGCTGCTCCCGCCGCCCGATCGACGCCCGCCCCGCCCCACGGACTCGGACGGTCGGATCTCCCAACTCGCGCACTCGCTGGTCGAGAGCGCCCAGGCCGAGGCCCGGGCGCACTTCCAAGCCTCGGAGTACTTTCGGGAGAACTCGCTCCTCGCGCGGCGGCTCAAGGCGCTCGAAGCCATCATCGTCACCGCCGGTCTTCCCTTGCCTCCCGGCTCGCGTGCCACCGAGGTGGCGACCGAGCACTTCCTCCCCCAGAAGGCGAACCGATGACGCCCACTCCTGCCCCGTCGCCGCTCGCGCGGATCGTGGTGGGATTTGACGGCTCACCGCCCGCCAGCCGTGCGCTCGCCTTCGCGCTTGAGATCGCTCGGCCGACCCGGGCGCACCTGTTCGTGGTCCACGTGCGGGAGCGCGATGCGGCGCAACTCGAACCGACGACCGAGGAGGAGTCTACGAGCGCCGACGACGCGATCGCGGCGGCGGTCGCCGGATGGGCGGAGCGAGCGCGGGAGGCGGGGATCCCCTTCACGCCCGCACTGCGCGAGCGACCGGTCGCGGACGCAATCCTCGCGGTCGCCGCGGAGGTAGCGCCCGAGATGATCGTCGTGGGGACCCGCGGCCTGCGCGCCGTTTCGAAGGTGCTCCTCGGTTCGGTCTCGGCCAGCCTGCTCGCGCGGGCCGGGCGTCCGGTGCTGGTCGTTCCGTAGCCGTGCCTAGCCGGAACCGAAGGCGACCGCGACGTAGATGACGACCAGCATCACGACCACGAGGATGTAGGCGAGGTAGCGGCCGATGTGCCCCGGCATGATCGCGCGCTTGAGCAACTCGGCCGTCCCCTCGACGACGCGCACGAGGAGATCGTACACCGACTTGAAGGCGTCCAGGACCTCGAGTTCGACGTTGTAGGACTCGGGGGTCGCGATCTCGGCCGCCATCAAGGACGGCCCGGCGGCCCGGCGGACCTCGCGAGTGCCGAGGAGGCTCCGCAGCATGATCCGCATGCTCGTGCTGTAGCCGAAGCTCGTGTAGGTCGAACTCGGACTCGGCGGGGCGCGTCCCCCGGACCACGCGGGAGCGACCCTTGGGGCCTGGCGGCGACCTCCCAGATAGTATACGAGGGCCGGAAGGGCCGTGATCGCGAAGGCGATCGGGAGCGCTGGCGGTGAGAGGAACCCGAAGGTCGCGCCCGGGCTGCCCGAAAGGATCGTCCAGCCGCTGGGGATCGAGAGCAAGCTACCGACCGGGGCGCTGACGGCCGTCCCCGCGAGCACGCCGACGGACGGGGTCAGGAACTGAAGGATCCACGGGGAAAGGACCCCGAGTCCGATCACCACTCCGGCGAGGGCCGCGATCGGTGCGGCGAGGCCGGGGATGTGCGTGGGGGCGCTCGGGCGCACCGGCCGCCACAATGCCGTGAATCCGACGAACTTGACCATCGCGACGACCACGAGGCCCGCAGCGAGTGCGACCACCGCGCCTGCGAGCAGGCCAATGAACTGGAGCGCGGGCGCGGTGAATCGGAACGATTGGAAGAGCGACTCGAGGATCATCCACTCGCTCACGAAGCCCGCGAGCGGGGGCGCGGCGGCGAGGCTGAGCGCGGCGACGATCGCCGCACCGCTCGCGAGCGAGTCGGCCTCCTTCGTTGCCCCTCGGGCTCGCGAGAGGTCGAACGTTCGGCCGGTCCGCTCGACGTTACCCGCGAAGAGGAACAGCGTCGCTTTCGTGACCGCGTGGGCGAACGCCTGGAAGAACGCCGCAAAGAGCGCGAACGTCGCAAGGTCCGTGAGCCCATTCGACTGCGCGACGAGCGCGATGCCGAGGGCGACGAGGATGAGTCCGTTGTTCTCGATCGTGCTGTAGGCGGGCAGGCCCTTCACGTGCTCGCTCACGGACGCGAAGAGCGCGCCGAGCAGCGCACTGATCGCGCCGATGACGAGGAGCAACGCACCCCACCAACTCGGTCCGGGGGCCAGAAGCGTGAGCACTCGAAATAGGCCGTAGACCCCGGCGAGTGTGAGCGTCGAGCTCAGGACCGCGGAGGCGTTGGACGGTGCCGAGGAGTGCGCGATCGGCAGCCACTCGCTCATGTGGAACGGCGCGACCCCCATCTTGAGACCGAAGCCGACGAGCGCGGCGACGAAGGCGACCGAGGCGATCGGCCCTCCGATCGCCATCGGGGCCATCGCGAACGACCCGGTGCCGGCGTAGATCGCGGCGACCGCGACCGCGACGAGGATCGTGCTCGCTTCACCGAAGGCGAGGAAGACGTAGGCGGCCGAGAAGATCCGTGGAGGACGACCGTGCGCCTCGAGGATCATCCAGTAGGCGGCGAGGGTCATCGCCTCCCACGCGCACAGGAAGAGGAGGAAGTCGGTCACGACGAAGAGGACCGCGATCGAGCCGATCGTGAGCGAGTAGGCGATCGCGAGCGACGGGCCGTGATCGGTGTCGTACCCCATCGAGTAGACCGACGTTCCGGCCCACACGACGCCGGCCGCGATCGCGAAGAAGGCCGAGAGCGCGTCCATCTGCAGGCTCTCGGCCTCTCCGATGACCCCGCTCCAGCTGAGGGCCGTGAACGCGCCGTTCGTCAGTACGAAGACCCCGGTGGCCACGAGCAGGAGACTGCCCAGGCCCGTGACCGCGTAGGCGAGCCGTCGGTTCGCGACCGCGATCGGCGCCCCCGCGAAGAGCGCGAGCAGCGCGGCGATCAGGAGCACGGGACCTGCGTCGATCATCGGCGTCCCTCTCGGGCGGCGGTCCGGGACGAGCGGCGTCCCAGGGTGAGGAGTCCTTCGAGGATCGCGAGTGGGGGCGGCGGGCAGCCCGCGACGTACCGATCGACCGGGACGATCTCCGCGACGGTCCCCGTAACCGCGGGCGAGTTCGCAAAGACGCCCCCGTCGATCGCGCACGCGCCGACCGCGAGAACGGCCTTCGGGGCCGGGATCGATTCGAAGGTGCGGCGCAGCGGATCCGCCATCTCGGGGGTCGGCACCCCCACGACGACCAACACATCCGCGTGGCGCGGAGAGTTGGTGAAGAAGATCCCGAGGCGGTGGAGGTCGTAGTACGGGTTCACCAGCCCCAGGACCTCGTAGTTACAGGCCTGGCAGCTCCCGACGTCGATCATGAAGACGTGCAGCGAGCGTCCGAGGGGAGCGAGCGGGCCCTCATCGAGCTGCGCATCCGCCGTCGGCCGGCCCGTGGGCCAGATCAACGACGCTCGACTCCCCACGCTCGCGCGCGGGTCGAGTGTACCGATGAGCCCCGCCGTGTGGCAACGCGCGCAACGCACGCACTTGCCCTGATCGATCGAGGTCGGACCGATCGCGCGCGTTGGGCATGCGGCGCGCACCGATTCGGCGATCTCTCCGATCGAGCCCGGCGCGCGCTCCGGGGCCCGACCCGTCTCGGGGATCTCCTCCTCGCGGGCGAGGACCGCGGGGTAGCGGGTCGTGAGGATCCCGCGCTCGAAGGAGCGCCGCAACCAGCTCTTCATCTCACCCGTCCGTCTCCGCGAACGACAGTCCAAAGCTCTCGAGATCGAACGAGAAATCGGTGAAGACCGCCCCACGGAGGCTGAGGGCGATGACCGACCAGTTCGCCTCGCTGGGGGTCCGGACGCCCATCGCCCGCACCACGCCGTTCTCGATCCGGACGTCGTAGACGAGGTCGCCGCTTGGCGCCTCGACCCGGGCGAGACCGCGGCCGGGGTCGATGGGGGGAAGGGGATCGGCCTCCGACGCCCCGGGGCGGTCCCATTGGTCGAGGAGCTGTTCGACCATCAGGAGGCTCGCGCGGATCTCCTCCCGCCGCACGAGCGCCCGCGCGAGCGCGTCGCCGTGCACTTCGATCGCGAGCGGAACGAAGAGCTCCGAGTAGGGGCGGGAGGGTTGGCGCAGCCGGTCATCCCACGCGACGTTCGAGGCGCGCAGGGTCGGTCCGACCGCTGCCCATCGGATCGCCTCGCGCGTCGGGATCGTCCCGGTGCTCTGGATCCGGTCGATGAACGTCCGAGAGACGAGGAGCGTCTCCCACAGTGCATCGAAGGCGTGACCGATCGCGGCGGCGCGTTCGCCGAGCTCCGCACGGTCGGGCGCATCGAGCCTTCGTCGCGGACCTCCCGGCACGAGCGCGCCGAACCCGAAGCGGTGACCGAAGTAGCGCGCGGTCAGCCGGAGCGACTCCTCCTCGAGCGCGTGGACCTGGGCGGCCCCGACGTTCTGGCTCGCTGCGTCGGCGATGCGGGCGATCACGCGCAGATGATCGGTCGTCCGCTGGATCTCCTGAGCGAGGGCGCGGACCCAGAGCTCGCGCTCGGGAACGCGCCGGCTGGTCGCCGATTCGGCGGCCGCGAGGAACGCCGCGACGTGCGCGAGGGCAAACGGCCCGCTCCGTCGCTCCACGATCAGCGCTGCGTCCTCGACGGAACGCCCGATCACCAGTCGGTCGATTCCGCGCTGCTTGAATCCGACCGATGGGGTGACCTCGAGGATGCGCTCGCCGTACGTGCGCAGGTCGAACGCTCCCGCCTCCGGGATCCCCATCGCGACCGGCCCGTAGGGGAAGGTGAAGACCCCGTAGCCCTGAACGGCCTCGCCGAGAGTGATCTCGCGCGATCCGGGGACCGGCCGCCTCCAATTCCCCACGACGCGCTTCGCGTCGGGATCGAGCTGAGGAGCTCGGACGAGCCACGACTCGTGGCCCTCATAGTCGTTGTAGAGCGCGAGATCCCCCTCGGGAGCAACGTAGGCAAGCGCGACGCGCTCCGCCGGATGGAAATCCTCCGCTCGGATCTCCTTCGGAGTCGCTCGGCTCATAGCGCGCCCCCGAGCGTGGTCGCCGCGGTCTGGATTGCGGGCGCGAGGTAGGGTACGCTCGCAACCCCGAGCGCGAGCGCCATTCCGAGGGCGTATGTGTTTAGCTTCCCCGGTCGCGTGACGGGCTGAGCCCTCCGGTTCTTCTCGAGCGCAAAGTGGAAATCCGGCCTCGCTCGCTCCTTTGGAGCGAGGACCTATGTCCACCGCCATTGCGACCC
>JBOGRR010000068.1:0-7117 GCA_050749765.1 Thermoplasmata archaeon
GACAGACCCATCGCTGTGATCGACAACCGGCTCATCTCGTCGAGGAACTGACGCGCCCGCGCCATGCCGTGGTTCCGGGCGATCGAATCGAGGACCGCGCCTTTCTCGAAGGCGATCGCCTTCTTGTCGATCGTTCCCGATTTCAGGATCCCGTTCTCGATGACGACCGTAGCATCGTGCTTGCAGCTGGACGGCGGGCAATCGCACTTCGACCAGATGTTCGATCGGAACTCGAGCGTCAGGTCCTTGGGGAGCGTGAGGCTGAACAGCTGCTTGCCGGTCCAGTACTCTCGGCCGTCCTTGTCGGTACCGGAGGGTGGTGGCATCTCGTAGGTGAGCTTCGACAAGAGGTAGGCGACCTCGCTTCGGGTGAAGGTCGGGTTCTGGTACGTGAGCAGGAAGGCGGCCGTGATGTGGTCGTGGAGCATCCCGATGATCGGGCCGCCATAGCGCGGGGAGAGGATCTGCTCCTCGACCTTCATGAGCACCTTCGCTTCCGCGCGAGCCTCCTGGCTCTGCAGGACATGCAGGTTCATTTCGTCGCCATCGAAGTCGGCGTTGTACGGCGGGCAGTCGCACAGGTTGAAGCGGAAGGTCTTGTGCGGCAGGATGCGGACGAAGTGGGCCATCATGCTCATCCGATGCAGGCTCGGCTGTCGGTTGAACAGTACGATGTCGCCGTCGATCAGCTGGCGCTCGACGATGCAGCCGGGCGTGACCAGTTCCGCACACGCCTCCGCGTTCTTCTCCATCACCTTGATGCGCTGACCGTCGTCGCGCACGAGGTAATTCACCCCGCACCGGTAGACCCCCGTGTCGGTCGGAGCCGGCGCGGGCCCGCGACGCACGAGCTCCTTGGCGATCGCCTGGTTATGGACCGTCACTTCGAGCGGGACCGTGAGGCCCCGCGCGATCTCGGTTGGCACCCCCACCTCGTTGATCGAGAGGAGCGGGTCCGGACTGATCACCGTGCGCGCCGAGAAGTTGACGCGCTTACCGGAGAGGTTCGAACGGAAGCGGCCGTCCTTCCCCTTGAGGCGTTGCGCGAGCGTCTTGAGCGGGCGACCCGATCGGTGACGTGCCGGCGGGATGCCGCTGGTCTGGTTGTCGAAGTACGTCGTGATGTGGTACTGCAGCAGCTCCCATAGGTCCTCGACGACGAGCTGCGGGGCCCCCATGTCCCGGTTCTCGCGCAGGCGCTGGTTGATCCGCAATACGTCGACGAGCTTGTGCGTGAGATCATCCTCGCTGCGCTCCCCGCTCTCGAGGGTGATCGACGGGCGGACCTGCACGGGCGGGACGGGCAGGACGGTGAGGACCATCCACTCGGGCCGACCGAACTTCGGGTTCAACTGGAGGTCGATCACGTCGGCGTCGGGGATCCGTTCGAGCCGGGCGCGGACCTCCTTGGGCGTGATCTTGTGCCCGTTCTCGCGGAAGGTCGTGGGCTTGTCGAGGAGGATCCGCTGCTGGGTCTCGTGACAGAACGGGCAGGCACGCTCCTCGCGCGGTTCCCGAGTGCGCGGTGGAGCACCTTCTTCGGCATCGGCCGAGGCGTCGCTGCGCGGTGTGGGCGCGTCCGGCAGTCGGCGACCGCACGCCCGGCACGTCGACTGGAGCAGGCGCTTGATCTCCTTCGCGTACCCGACATGGACCACGGGCATCGCGAGCTCGATGATCCCGAAGTGCCCGGGGCACTCGTTGACCCGCCCCCCGCACGTGCGGCAGCGCAGGTTCGGCTCGATGACCCCGAGGTGGAGGTCCATGAGCCCCATCTCGATCGGGAAACCGTCGTCGTCGTACGTGTCCGCGGTGATGATCTTGATCGCGCTCATCCGTCGGATCTCGTCCGGCGAGAGGAAGGCGAACTGCAGGCTCTTGATCTTCTTCGCTAGTCCCTGCGCCATCGTCGACCTCCTAGCGCATCTCCTCGAGCTCGAGCCGCATGATCACGCCGAGGCTGATCAGCTCCTCCAGGAGGAGCTTGAACGAGTAGCTCATCTCGACCGGATAGATCGAGGAGGTGTTCCCGCAGCTCGGGCAGCGCAGCGAGCCCGCGCGCGCGTCGGGGATCGCGATGTGGCCGCACTCGGAGTTGCCGCACACATACTGGATCGTGCCATCGGACTCGTCAAGCAATCGGTCCTTGATCACCATCGCGACTCCGTGGCCGATAAGACAGTCGCGTTCCATCTCGCCGAACCTCAGACCGCCCTGCCGAGAACGTCCCTCCGTCGGCTGGCGCGTGAGGATCTGGACGGGACCACGCGAGCGCATGTGCATCTTGCCCGCGACCATGTGGTGGAGCTTCTGGTAGTAGATCACGCCGATGAAGACCTCCGCCTCGTAGCGCCGCCCGGTGAGCCCATCGTAGAGCGTCTCGCGACCGGAGGGGTGGAGGCCTAGCCGCTGGAGCCCGTCGCGCAGCGCCTCTTCGCGCTCACCGCCGAATGCCGTGCCGTCGATCGTGCGACCCTCGAGCGCGCCGACCTTTCCGCCGAGCATCTCGAGCACGTGAGCGACGGTCATGCGCGAGGGGATCGCGTGCGGGTTGATCATCAGATCCGGCGTCATCCCGTCGCGCGTGAACGGCAAGTTCTCGGACGGCACGATGAGACCGATCACCCCCTTCTGGCCGTGGCGGCTCGCGAACTTATCCCCCAGTTCGGGGACGCGCTGATTGCGGACCTTCACCTTCACGAGCTTGGAGATGTTCTCTCCTTCCGTCAGGACGACGTTGTCGACCCAACCGGATTCGCCGAAGCGCACGGTCACGCTCGTCTCGCGACGCTTCTGCGGGGTGAGCAGATCCGTTTTCTCCTCAAGGAATCGCGGCGGGCTCGTCTTACCGATGAGGACGTCGCCCTCGGTCACCTCGAGTTCGGGAAAGATCAGGCCGTCCTCGGCCAGATTGCGATAGGCGGTGTCGACCCGTGCGCCGGCGACGTCCGGGCGGGGGATCTCGAAGCGGTCCTCCTGGCCCCCCGGATACTTTCGCTCCTCCCCCCGGTAGGTACGGAAGAACGACGAGCGACCGAGCCCGCGCTCGATCGCGCTCTTCGAAAAGACGAGCGCGTCCTGCATGTTGTACCCCTCGTAGGAGAGCACGGCGACCACGAAGTTCTGACCCGCCGGCCGCTCGTTGAAGTGGACGTAGCGCATCGTCTGGGTCTGGATGAGGGGCGTTTGGGGGTAGTGGAGCAAGTGGCTCCGCGTATCGGGCCGGCGACGGTAGTTCACCGACTCGACCCCGAGCGCCTGCTTCGCCATCGCCGAGCCGAGAGTGTTGCGCGGGGCGCTGTTGTGCTCGGGGTAGGGGATGAGTCCCGTGCAGACGCCGAGCAGGAGGTTTGGATCGATCTCGAGGTGCGTGTGCTTCGGGCCGAGGCCGCTCGGAGTGACGAACTCCTGATGGCAGTGGCCGCACTCGACGGAGGCTTTCTGACCCCCGGAAGAGACCCCGATCCATCGCAGATCGCCGCGGCTCAGGGCCTGATCGCACTTCGGGCAACGCTCCGGCACGGTGAAGGCGTCGATCGAGACGAGCGCGTCCTCTTCTTCCTCGGCGTCGATCCACTCGACCTCGCCGGCGCGGACCAGGTCGGAGAAGCTTCGCGTGCCGTTCGAGAGCTCCTCGAGTTCGGCCCGGGCGACCCGGGGCACCCCGTCGTGGACGACGACGAGCGGGCGCCGTAGGCGCCCCGAATCGCAGTGGACTATAACCTCGTTCATCACCTCATCGTAGCGGACGTTGATCTCCTGGCTCCGCTCGCTGAGCGAGGGCGAGAGCGTGCCGGCTCGACGGCGCTCCCGCAGCTCCCGCACGAGGTCGACGGGGTTCGAGTGCAGCCCGACGAGGTTACCGTTGACGTAGATCCGTGCGGCCCGCTTCCCCTTCGGGCCGCTCGCTTCCTGGAAGACCTCGGGGCCGATCTCGCGAGTATTGAGATCACGCAGGATGAGCGCGACCTCCTCTTCGTCGGCGCCCTCGCTGACGTCGACGCAGAGTGCGTAGTTCTTGACCAGACCACAGTTCTGCCCTTCGGGGGTCTCGTTGGGGCACAGTCGTCCCCATTGCGTCGGATGAAGGTCCCGGGCCTCAAAGTGGGGCTGGCTACGCGTGAGCGGGCTCGTGACGCGCCGCAAGTGACTGATCGTCGACATGTGGCTGGTCCGGTCGAGCACCTGGCTCACTCCGGCGCGGCCACCCACCCAGTTGCCGGTGGCAAGCGCGTGTACGAGACGCTGGGTCAGTAGGTCGGGACGGATCGCGCTCGCGATCCGAAGGTCCTTCTTGCGAGCGAACGATCGCTCGAGCTGGTACTTGAGATCCTTCAGCAGGAGGCTGAACGCGACGCGGAACAGGTCCTCCATGAGGTCGCCCGCGAGCTTGAGGCGCTTGTTGGCATAGTGGTCCTTGTCGTCTTCGCCCCGTTCCTTGAGGTGAAGTTCGAGGACAGTACGCGCCATGCGCGCGAGGTAGAGGGCCTTCTTCAGGCGGTCGCCCTTCGTGTCGCCGAGGTGCGGGAGCAAGGAGCGATCGAGGATCCCATCGACCTTCCGCTGACGGTACTCCTTCGCCTGGCCGGTCGCGAACTTCTTCTCGAGGAACAGGAGCGCGTCCTCGGTCGCGAGAATCCCCTCGGGCGGGTACGTCTTCTTCGAAAGGCTCTCTTCGAGATTGACGTTGAGGAGGTGCTTCATCGTCTGGACGAACGGCTCGTCCAGCGGGAGGAGCTCGCCAAGAACCGCTTGGAAGATCTCCTCGTCGTTCTTCATCCCGAGGGCCCGCATGAGCACGACCAGAGGGATCTGGCCGCTCGCGGTCGGAACGCTCACCTGGAGCATCCCTTCCTTCTTCTTCTCGACGACCGTGAGCGATCGGTATCCGCCACGCTGACTGAAGACCTTCGCGCTCTCGACCGGCGTACCGTAGCGCTCGCTGTACTCTGCGAAGATCCGGTTCGGCGCGAGATCCTCGAGGCTGATGATGACACGTTCGGTCCCACCGATGACGAAGTACCCACCGGGGTCTAGCGGGTCCTCACCGTACTCGACGAGCTTCGCGCGGTACTCCTCGTCCGAGATCGGAAAGCCGGAATCGCGTTCGATGTTGACCCGGTTCAGGTTGCAGGGTCGGCTCTTGACCATAATCGGCATGTCGCCGATGTGCACGTTCTCGGGCGCACGCTCCACCCCGTTCTCGACCACGGTAACGTTGAGGAAGATCGGCGCTTGGTAGGTGAGATTGCGGAGTCGGGCTTCCATCGGAGTGAGCGTCGGCTTCGAGCCGACCGGCTCTTTGACAAAGGGCTGACCGACGAAGATCGTGGGTTCCGCAGACGGCGAGACGAGCCCGGTGCGCGGGTCACGCCGGCGCCCGACGCGCACGTAGATCGAGCTCTTCGTCTTCTGCACATCGAGACGCACGATCCCGCGCTCTGAGGAGTCCTCGCTCACGCGGGACTCGTCGACGATCCGCTGCATACGCGAGTTGGGGTTGTCGTTGGTCGGAAGGAAGTCGTTGAAGCTGGCGAGGTGGTGATTGACGATCGAGCGCTCTCGGAAGAACGCGTCCACGATCTCGCGCATCTAACTGCTCCCCGAACTCGGAATGAGCACGCGATATGCGATGGAGAGCCCGGCCGTCTCGCTGGGACGGCGAATGCGCACGACCCGGCCGATGAGCTTCTCGCCCGACTCCTTCGCACGCACGAACCCCGGATCGGTGTTGAGCCCCGGGTCTTGCAACAGGATCTTCGGGAGTCGCTCGGCGGGGGTCTTCAGTTGAGCGAGGACCCGCTGGCCCTCTTCTTCGCTCAGCAGCTCGTGCGGTGGCACGAGGTGGTGCGCGACGAACGGGCGCTTCGGCTCGACGGCGGCTCTCTTGGAGCGCTTCGCGCCCCGAGATCGAGGAGTGGGGGTCATGCGTCACCCGGAAGGAGGGCGGAACGGGCCCGGGGGGATATCCGGAAAGCCTCGGTCGGCTCGGCCGGGGCTCGCGTTCGAACCCCCGACCAACTGGTTAAAAGCCAGCTGCTCTCTCCCGGGCCGGCGGCGATGCCGCGCGACCAACCGGGCTGAGCTACGGGCCCCTCTCCGCCCCAGGTGCTGGGGACCGGGTCGGCGTATTTCAGCCTATCCGCGGAGCCGTTCACTTGAGGCTCTCCAATTGGGACATGATCGACCAGATCGCGGTCCGGCCATGGGTCGGAAGGTTCGGATCGTTGGCGAGATCGTCCAGCACGTAGACGGCGCTGGCGATCCGAACATCCAACGCGGCGCGCGGACGGTCGAGCGCGGCGTGCGCGGAGGCCGCCCCGCGTCGCACGTTGCGCGGCACGCTCACGTCCTCGGCGAGGGACTCCGCGATCCGGATCAGCTCGGGGGAGGCCTCGCTCACGACGGCGGGCGGTTCGGGGTCCGAGGCAAGGCTCACGGTCGCGGGACCTCCCCGCTCTCTTTGTAGGCCGTGACGACGAGGAGTGTCTTCGTCTCGCGGATTCCGTGCACGGAGGGGAGCCGGTGGAGCACGAAGTCCTTGAGCTCGTCGTAGTGAGGGAATCGGACCTTGAGAAAGATGTCGGTGTCCCCCGTGACGAGGAACACGTCCTCGACCTCGGTGAACTTCGCGACCTCGCTGGCGACGGTGTCCGCCTCCGCGGTCTCGACCTTGAGCGCGATGAGCGCGACCACGTGCTCGTCGCCCCAGACCTTGGTGAACGCGCTCTCCACCGCGCGGCTGACGGGTGCCTTAGGGGTCGGACGTTCCATCGTGCTCCTCTTCGATCTTGAATGCAGCGCTTCGCTCCTCGGCCCGCGAACGTCCCTATCCGACCCGTGACTTACGTCCCGGGCGCCGACTCGAACTCCTCTTGGAGGTCGTTGATCACTTGATCGATGACCGCGACGCCGGATGGTCCACGGTATTCTCGGATCCCCCCGGCTTCGCTCGAGACTCGGGCGACGATCTCCGCCCCGCCGCGGAGGAATTCTACGTTGCAAATGAGCTCCTCCATCAGCGGCCGGACCCCCGAGCCGGAGGCCCGAAAAATGCCCTATATATGAGGTTATGGCTCGGGCCGACTCCGTCCCATAATTCTCCATGGCCCCACTC
>JBOGRR010000069.1:0-7057 GCA_050749765.1 Thermoplasmata archaeon
GCTCGGACCCACCGGCACGGGGATCCTTCTGGGCCGGCCCGAATGCCTCTCGGAGCTCCGCCCTCTCGTGGTCGGAGGAGAGACCGTGGAATGGACGACGCTCACCGACCACGTGCTGCGCCCGGCACCGTACCGCTTCGAAGCCGGGCTCCAGAATTACGGCGGTATCCTGGGAGCGCGCGCGGGGTTCGACTATCTCTCGCGCGTAGGGCTCGACCGCGTCGAGGCGATCCAGCGCCAACGCAACACCGAGGTCACCCGTGCTCTCGAAGACGAGCCCCGTATCCACGTGCTCGGCCCCGCCGACCCGGCCGAACGACCGAGCATCTTCGGTTGTTCGATCGACGGGGTCGACCCGCACGACGCCGCCCTCTTCTTGGACGAGGGGTGGGACGTCCTCGTTCGATCGGGAATGCACTGCGTGCACTCTTGGTACGATGCTCGCGGGCTCACCGGGAGTTTGCGCGCATCCTTCTATCTGTACAACGACGCGCACGATGCGCGTGCGTTCGTTCGGGGGATCCAGGAGCTCCTGAGGCGGCTGCCGGCCCCCTCGAGGGCGGGGCGGGTTAGAGCGTCTTCTCGACGATCTGCCCGAGCTCGGCGCTGACCAGGTTCGCGAGATCGCGGGTCAGCATCTGCCGTACGTTGGGGGGCAGAGTCGAGAGCCCGAGGCGCGCGGTCAGCGTCCCGACCCGCAACAGCGCCGCGTACTCGAGCGCGCGGGCCTCCATGAGCTGGCGCACTGCTTCGCGGAGGTCCTGCGATAGTTTGGGGTCGTCGTGCAGGGTCTTCTCGATGTGGCGCCGGACCTCGTCTTTGATGATGTCCCGGGTCGCGTCCCGCACGATCTCCTCCGGCCGCAGGAGATCGCGCGTGCTACGCATGAGGAGGTCGATCGGCTCGCCGGAAGAGTCATCGACCATCGGCCGTCGATGGTCCGGCCGACCCTTAAGGTTGATGCGGCGCGCCCCCACCTCGTCTATCGGTAGACCCATTCTCCGCCGCTTCCCGTGGCGGAAGGGGCCGGGCCCGCGAGCCAACGCCTCGCCCTTCGGCTCGACGCGCAGCGCCGTTCGAATTTCCTCGCCAGAACCTTCCGCAGCGTCGCGGCGGGCCGGCTCGCCCCGATCCACGGGCGCGACCCGCTCTTCGTGAACGGATCGAGCTGGAGGGGGTCGATCCTCAATAGCCTCCCCCCTGACCTAGTTCGTCCCGGGGTCGCTCCAGATCGGTTGGAAGAACGCAGAGGATGGCGGTCGCAAGAAGGCCTTATCCATCGGCTCGCGTGGGACGGGTCCGTGGGCCGGTAGATCAGCGGAAGATCGCTACCTTGGCAAGGTAGAGGTCGCGAGTTCAAAGGGGGCGGTCCGTTCGACCGCCACGGAAACTCTCGCCCGGTCCACTCACTCGCATCGTCAAGTGTCGTAGGGACCCCACGACACCAAGCGCGATGATTTATACCGACGATTTCCTCGGCGCGCCCGTGGAGTCGGAGATCCAAGAGAAGATCGCGGGAGAGGTCGTCCTCTCCCCCCATCCGGGCCGTACGCTGCGGAAGTGGCGAGAGGATTTCGGCGTCTCGCAGCAGGACCTCGCGCGGGAGATCGCGACCGTACCGAGCGTCATCAGCGATTACGAGTCGGAGCGGCGAGCGAGCCCGGGCGCGGGGTTCATCCGCAAGTACGTGACCGGGCTCGTCGCGGTCGACTCCGTGCACGGCGGACGCGTCGTCCAGCGGCTCGGCAATCGGCCGCACTCGGAGGGGATCCTCAGCATGCGCGAGTTCCAGGTCGCGATGAAGTTGCGCGACTTCGCCGAGGTGATCCACGCGAAGCCGCTCGGCTCCGTATCGATCGATCGCGACATCCACGGCTACACGCTGCTCGATGCGCTGCGGGCGATCCTCTCGATCGACGCTTCGCACTTCGTTGAATTCTACGGCTGGACGACGCAGCGCGCGCTCCTCTTTACGAACGTCCGCTTCGGCCGCTCTCCGATGGTCGCGATCCGTGCGCACCCGCTCAAGCCCGCGGCGGTGGTCTTCCTGAGCCCGGGGCGCATCGACCCGCTCGCCGTCCGCTTGAGCGAGGTCGAGAACATCCCACTCCTCACCACGGCGCTCGCTCCGACCACGGTCATCGAGCGCCTGGAGGAGACCTAGGAAGTGGAACGAGGATGAGCTTGGAAGCAGGAATCGTGAGCTACGGCGCCTACGTGCCGCGCTACCGGATCACTCCGGAGGAGATCGGGCGCGTCTGGGGCGCGGATGGAGCGAGCATGGGCCAGGGCCTGAACGTGCACCGCAAGAGCGTTCCCTCCCCGGACGAGGACACGATCACGATCTCGACCGAGGCGCTGCGCCTCGCGCTCGCCCGCGGCGGGATCGACCCGCAGCAGATCGGAGCCGTCTACGTCGGCTCGGAGTCGCATCCCTACGCTGTGAAGCCGACGGCGACGGTCGTCGCCCAAGCGGTCGGCGCGACCCCGAACCTGACGGCCGCCGACTTCGAGTTCGCCTGCAAGGCCGGCACCGCCGCCGTGCAGACGTGTCTCGGACTCGTGGGCGCGAAGATGATCCGCTACGGTGTTGCGATCGGCTCGGACACGAGCCAAGGTGCGCCGGGGGACGCGCTCGAGTACTCCGCGAGCGCAGGCGGCGCCGCGTTCATCATCGGACGAGAGCGGATCATCGCGAAGGTCCACCACACGCTGTCCTACACCACGGACACCCCAGATTTCTGGCGTCGTGAGGGACAGCGCTACCCGAGCCACAGCGGTCGGTTCACGGGCGAGCCGGCGTACTTCCGCCACGTTACCGAGTGCACGCGCCGGATCATGGAGGTCGCCGGTACGGACTCGAAGAGCTACCGGCACGTCGTCTTCCACCAACCGAACGGCAAGTTCCCCCAGCGCGTCGGCAAGCAGCTGGGCTTCACCGATGAACAAATGCGCCACGGCCTGGTCACGCCGTACATCGGCAACACCTACTCCGGAGCTTCGCTCATCGGGCTCGCGAACGTGCTCGATCACGCGGGCGCGGGCGAGCGCGTGCTGATGGTCGGCTACGGCTCGGGTGCCGGCTCGGATGCCTTCGACATCGAGACGACCGACGAGCTGCTGAGCTACGATCGCGCGAGCGGGCGCCCGGTGCAGGAATTCCTCGACCACGGGCACGAGATCCCGTACGCGATCTATGCGAAGTTCCGAGGTAAGATCCACATGGGAGGGGAGTGACCGTGCGCGACGTCGCGGTCCTCGGGGTCGGCCAGACGAAATTCGGCGAACTCTGGGATCGCTCGTTCCGCGAGATCGGCATCGAGGCCGGTCTCCAGGCGCTCGTCGACGCGAAGCTCCAGAGCGCGCAGTTGAACGGGGTCTTCTTCGGCAACATGGCCTCGGGCTCGCTCATCGACCAAGAACACATCGCTCCGCTGATCCTCGACTACGCGGGTTTGAGCTCGCGCCACCTTCCGGCGGTGCGCGTGGAGGGGGGCGGCGCCTCCGGCGCCTTGGCGCTCCACCAGGGCTACCTCGCCGTCGCGAGCGGCCTCTACGACTTCGTCGTGGTCGGCGGCGCGGAGAAGATGACCGACGTACCGGACGATCGAGCGAACGACATCGCGAGCGCGACGGCCGACCACGAGTGGGAGGTCGTCTTCGGCGCGACCCTCCCTGCGCTCTGGGCGCTCATCGCGCGGCGACACATGCACGAGTATGGAACGAAGCGCGAGCAGTTCGCCCAGGTGAGCGTGCACGACCACGAGATGGGCTCGAAGAACCCAAACGCCCACTATCGCAACAAGGTGACCCTTGCGCAAGTCCTAGGCGCGGGACCGGTCGCGGAACCGCTCGGCGTGCTCGACTGCGCCCCGCTCTCCGACGGCGCCGCCGCGGTCGTGCTCGGCCCGCTCGAGGTCGCGCGCCAGTTCACGGACACCCCGGTGAAGATCCTCGCCAGCGAGGTCGCGACCGACTCGATGGCCGTCCAGCACCGGCGCGATCCCGCGACGCTCGACTCGACGGTCGAGGCGGCTCAGCGTGCGTTCCGACGCGCGCGCCGCGCCCCGGCCGACGTGGGGGTCGCCGAGATCCACGACGCCTACTCGATCGCTGCGCTCCTCGCGCTCGAGGACCTCGGCTTCGTCGCGAAGGGTCAGGGAGGGCCCGAGTTCGCGAGCGGACGTTTCTCGCCCGGGGGCAAGGGGCCGCTCGTGAATCCTTCGGGAGGGCTCAAGGCGCAGGGCCGACCGTTCGGCGCCGTGGGGATCGCGCAGGTCGTGGAGCTCGTCCGACAGCTGCGCGGCGAGGCGAAGGACCGCCAGGTCGCCGGCGCCGAGCTCGCGCTCGCGCACGATGTCGGCGGGACGGGGGCGACGAGCGTCGTCCACCTGCTCGGGAGGGTGAACTAGCCGACCCATGTCGATCGCTCGTTTCTGGCGGGAAACGCCCCGCCGCTACAACCTCGGTGGCTCGAAGTGCGCGACCTGCTCGACGGTTTATTTTCCCCCGCGCGCCGTCTGCCCGAGCTGCTCGTCCCATCGCGAGTCGATCGGTCGCATGAGCCCGTTCCAACTGAGCGGGGACGGGGAGGTCCTCTCGTTCACGATCGTGCACGAGCCGGCCGAAGGGTTCGAGATGCAGATCCCCTACATCGTCGCGCTCGTGCGCACGGTCGAAGGGCCGGTCCTCACCGGGCAGGTCGTCGACGTGGAGCGCGAGGAGATCCGCATCGGGCTCCCCGTCCAGGCGACCTTCCGTAAGCTCCGCGAAGAGGGGGCGGCCGGGGTCATCCACTACGGGTACAAGTTCGCCCCCCGCGACGAGCATCGCGCAGCTCCCCGGCCGCGCGCTTCGCGCGGAGCCGCGGAGGTCCGGTCGACCACGCCCGGGGACGGACGGACGACGGTGTGACGACCCCCTCCGACGACCCCCCACTCACCGAACCCGGCTCGGCCGATGACGAGTACGCCCGCACCTACGTCGCCGGCTACGCCGAGGGAGTGCGCAGCGCACTACGCGACGTCCTCGCCCAAGCGGCCCGCGGGCACACCGTGGCCGAGCTGCGCATGCTCGTGCAGAGCCGACTCGCCCAGCTCTCCGACGAGGTCGAGCGCAAGCGACGTACGCTGCTCGCGGTCCCCCGTGAATCGGGGTGGAGCTCGGGCGTGCGCGTTCCGCCCCCGCGTCCGTGGCCGGGACCGGCGCCGCCGCCTCGCGTCTCGGGGTCGACGACCTATCTCGCCCGGGAGAACCGACCGCGGATCGCCCTCGAGCTCGTCCGCGAGGCTTCGGGGCGCTTTGATCGCGTGATCCTCATCTCCGCGTCACCGCCGGAACTCCCCGGCGTGCCCGCCGAACGATGTCGGCGCTTCGCGCTCGGGAGCAGCCCCGCGGATCCTTCGATCGAGAGCCTCGCGGGCGAGATCCACCAGATCCTCAGCGATGCGGCGCCGTCGCTCGTCTACTTGGACGCGATCGAGCACTTCGAGCTGCGCGTCGGCCCGTCGACGACCCTCAAGTTCGTCGAGTGGCTCGCGGCCGAGACGCGGAGCCGCGGCGGGGCGCTCGTCGCCTCCTCCCCGCCCACCGCGCGGGGCCCCCGCGAGGAGAGCCAACTGGAGCACGCCTTTCAAGTGGTCCTCTGAGCGTCGGCCGTCCGCATGGAGATCGCCTTCTTCTCGGACTCCTACGTCCCCAACCGCGACGGCACGGCGGTCGTCGTGGACGCGCTCGCCCGCGCGATCGTGCGCCAGGGCCATCGCGTGCGCATCTACGCCCCGCGCTCGACCCCCGGACCGACCGAGCACGTCGAGGACGCGAACGGGCTCTCGATCGCGCGGATCCGCTCGCACGCCGTGCCGCTCTACTCCGTCTACCGCTCCCCGTACAGCATGAGCCTGTTCACCGCGATCTCCGCTCGCGAGCTGCGCCGCGAGGTGGATCTCCTCCACGTCCACACCCCCGGGCTCATGGGCACGGCCGGATTCCTCCTCGCGCGACGCATCGGCCGACCGCTCGTCGGAACCTTCCACACGGACCTGAGAGCGATGCACACTGCCGTGCGACCGAAAGCGGGGGTCCCAACGTTCTTCCGGATCGCAAGTTGGTACAGCCTGGGGGTCTACTGGCGGTGCGACCGAGCGACGGCCCCGACGTCGAGCGCGCGGGCGGCCATGGAGGCGTCGGCGACGAAGAGGTTCCGCTCCCCGATCGAGGTCGTGCCGAACGGCATCGATCTCGGACGGTTCCGGCCGGACGCCTACGTGCCGGATTGGCGGGCGCGCTGCGGGCTCCCGAACGCGCCGCTGGTGACCTACCTCGGTCGCCTCACAGTCGACAAGGGCGTTCACCGCTACCTGGACGCGGTGCGCGAGGTCAGTGCGACGGTCGATCTCGTCGGGATCATCGCTGGGGTCGGACCGGAGGAGGCGGCGGTCCGGGAGCGGATCGCCGCGGATCCGGTGCTCTCGGCGCGCGTGCGCTACGTCGGGCCGGTGACCGAAGAGGAAAAGCCCGCGCTCCTCGCCCAGAGCGATCTGTTCGTGCTCGCCTCGACGAGCGATACCGCGAGCGTCGTCCTGCTCGAGGCGATGGCCTGCGGTACCGCCGTGATCGGGCCCGCGGTCGGTGGACCGGCCGAGGTGCTCGGGGGCGGAGCGCATGGGCGGGCCGTGCCGGTGGACACGCGCGGGGCGCTGTCCGAGGCGATCCGCGATCTCCTCGAACACGATCGCACGCGGCGAGAATTGGCCGAGCGAGGGCGCGCCTATGTGAGCGAGCACGCGTCGGTCGATGCGATGGCCACCCGCTTCCTTGGGATCTATCGTGAAGTGCTCGCGAAGCGGTCGCCGACCGGCGACGGTTGAACGGCGAGTGGGCCTGTCGGGAGTCTCCGCCCGGGGCGTTGGGCCCCGGACCTTTGAACCCGAGTTCGCTGGCTTAGAAGGCCAGTGCTTCGTCCAAGCTAAGCTACAGGCCCGGACCGAGTGAGCGGCCCCTTACGTCTTAATCTCATCGTTCTTCCGTAACAGGTCACGCATCTGAAGTCCGAAGC
>JBOGRR010000070.1:0-6946 GCA_050749765.1 Thermoplasmata archaeon
GGCTGGAGCTGGTGCACCCGGCGAAGTTCGAGGTGCTGTCGGGATACATCTTCCGTCGCTCGAAGCCCGCGGTCGTCGGCGTGAAGGTCCTCGGGGGGACCCTGCGCCCTGGCGTTCGGGTAGTGCGCTCGGACGGGAGCGATGTCGGAGTGCTACGTAGCCTCCAGCGAGAGAGCGAGTCGGTCGCCGAAGCGGAGCCGGGTGACGAGGTCGCCGCCTCGATCGACGGGGCGGTCGTCGGTCGGAACCTCTCCGAGGGGGACCGTCTTCTCGTCTCGCTCCCCGAGTCGGTCGTTCGCGCACTGCGCAAGCTCGAGTTGCACGAGGACGAGCGCGCGATCCTCGAGGAAATCGTACAGTTGCACCGCGCCGAGAGCCCGTTCTGGGGTCAATAGCTGGGCCGGCCCCTCACGTCGGAGGGCCCGGTGGTTCTTCGAACTCATCGAGCTCGGCGAGCTCGCGGTCATCGGCCTCGAACCCCGATGCCGGGGCATAGACCCCGCCTCGCAGGAAGAAGCCCAGAAACACGGCGACCCCACCGGCTCCGAGCAGGATCACCGAGGCGAACAGAACGGAGAGGTCGGTGAAGGTCGTCAGCGCGGGGACCGTGCTGACGTAAAATTCCGCGAGGATCGCCACCACGCTCACCCGGTAGGAGTGCGGGTTCCCGAGAACGAGGTAGCACGGGCACCGCACCGAGGTCGAGGAATTTCCGTACGTCGCCGCGGCCGTGCCGATCCACGTGATCAGCGGGATCCCCCCCGGGCAGGTCCCGGACGTCGCGTTGAAGAACGGACAACCCGCGGCGTCGTAGAAGGCCGCGTTGATCGAGCTGTTCCCGGACCACGTAAGGAAGAGCGCCGCTGGGGTGCTCGACGGGAACGTCGGGGTCGTTCCTCCCGCGGCCCCATTGCCGGGGGCGACGCCATGCTGGGTCACGTAGTTGAGCGAGGTCGACTGGGTCGTCGGGGGGTAGACCACGAGCGTGACAAAGACCGCCGCCCCGACGATCGCGATGACGAGTCCCGCGATCACCAAACCACTGCGCACGCCCCCGCCAGGAGCCCACCGTGGAAATACACTTCGACCTCGCGGGCAGAGCTCGTCGGCCGCGCGGGAAACGGTACCGAGGAGGGTCGAAGTGCTTGGACTCGGTATAAATAGCGGCGAGGGGTGGTACCGTCGTGACCGGCCCTGCGCCGTCCAGTCCGGGTGGTGGGAGCGGACCCGCGGCGCCCGGATGCCCGATGTGTGGGAGCGTTCATCGCATCTCCGACCCGATTTTGTTCGAGACCCATTGCGCGGACTGCGGACTCGTCTTCGATGCCGAGCAGCTCGTCGCGCTCGCGCCCCCGAACCTGCCCACGGCCGATTCGGACGGCAGCGGACGTGGGATCGGTCCGTTCTCGCCGGCGTCGAACGCAAAGAGCTCGCTCGGCTCGACCCTCCTGCTCACTCGGGACGGGCAGGGTCGTCGTCTCGATGCTCGTCGGCGCTACGAGTTTCAGCACCTCAAGCGCGTGATGCAGCGCCAAACGAGCCGCGGTGCTCAAGCAACGGTCGCGCGGAGCCCGGCCCGCGGAGAGATCGCCATGGCGAGCGACAAACTTCGCCTTCCGCCCGTGGTCGTCGCCGAGGCCGAGCGAGTCTTCCGGGAGGCAAAGGCCCGAGGGCTCTCCCGGGGCCGGACGCTCGAGTCCTGCGTCGGCGCCGCCGTCTACGCCGCGTGCCGGATCTACTCGATGCCGCGCACGCTCACCGAGGTATCGGAGGCCGTCGACGCGCCGCGCACGGACGTCGGCCGGGCCTTCAAGGTCCTTCAGCGCGGAGCGATCCTTCGAGTTCCGTCGATCGGCATGAGAGGGTTCCTCGCCCGCTATGCGGAAGAGTTGGCCTTGAGCCCGAGCGTTCGCTCAACGGTCGAGGAGATGCTTGACGAGGCTCAAAAGAACCCCGAGCTCTCGGGACTCAGCCCTCACGGCCTCGTCGCGGCGATGATCTGCGTCGCCGCGGACCGCCACGGGGAGAAGCGCTCGCGCGCCCAAGTGGCCCGGGTGAGCGCGGTCACCGAGGTCACGCTCCGCTCGACGCGCCGTATCCTCGAACGCGTCCTTCCGTCGTCGTCCGGCGCCGCGCTCGGCTGAGGGCGCAATTTTTCCTCACCGCGGTCCCACGTCGTCTCGGAACCGCCACTTCGTGCTCCGCGACCACAGCCTTCTGCGCACGGGCGCTCTGAGGGGAGTCGATGGTGCTCCGAGCCGGAGTCGTCGACTCCGCTCGCCGGGTCGACGCGGCGAGCGGGCTCGCGCGAGGGGATCCCTCTCGTGGAGGGTGCCCTCCGGGAGGGGGGTTCGATCGGTCGACGGATCAAAGGCGCGCGCCGAGGTCGGGGCGGTCGAGGAGGTCCGCATCGGTCGCAGAGATGCCGAGTTGGATATCGGCGGCACCGAGCGCGTCGGAGAAGCGACCTCTCGATCGTGCGCGGACCTGGGCGCGCGCGAGCACCGTGGCGGCGATCCATTTCAGTTCGGCGGCGGCGAGATCGAGGATCGTCTCCCCGTCCTCGAGTTGAACGGCTTGCCATAGCACGTGATCGAAGAACGCGGCACGCGCGACCCAGTAGCCGAGGTATCCCGAGAGGAGCCGCTCGGCCGGCCCGTCGAGCTTCGGGAGCTGCTTCGGGACCGGAACGACGTCGGTCCAACCGGCCGGGCCGCCCGAAGGGGAGAGCTCGGAGAGCTGCCAGCCTCCCGGGTGCCCCGAGAGGGCGACCGGGCCGGGCCGGCCATCATAGAAGATCGGTAGGAGCTCTTCAGCAGAACCCATCTCGGGGAGTTCCTCGCCGGGCAGATCGGTCACGTTCGGTCGGAACGTTCGGTCCCTGAGGGTGGAGCGCAGCTCCGCCGGCTCGATCCAACGGCCCTCGCGGGTCATCCGTCGCTGCGCCGAACTCCTCCGGCGGCGCGCTTCCTCCCAGAGGATACGGGCCTCGACGCTGTTCACCGTCGCTCGAGCGCTCGCCGTCTCCTCGTCGAGCCCGATCGGCACGTCGAGCGGCGGTCGTGACCCCGCCCACCGCTCGAAGCCGTCCAGAGACAACCCGGGACACGAGAGGACGACCGAGAATTGCCAGCCCCCGGGACCACCGTGGATGTGCACCGGGAACCGCACGCAGACCGGCGGCCGGCGCGCCCGGATCGAGCAACGGCAGTTGACGAGATACCGGCACGACCCCCCGTTGGGGAACCCCGGGAGGTGAGCGTATCCGTCCGGGTCCTGTACGAGAGAGATCGGCGTCGGGTCCGCGGTGAGCTTCGTGACCTCGGTCGGGCTCAGGCGAGGCTCCGCGAAGCAGCAAAGCCCGCAATTCGGCTGGCACGCGAATCGGAATCCGCGCAGCAGCTGGTCGTCCCATGCGATCGGGTCGGAAGCAGGACCGCTCACTGCGCGCACTATGCTCCCCTCCGATATGGGTCTACCCGGTCGATCGGCCATCGGCCGCGGTGCGCGAACGGTATAGGCCCCGGACCCCGTCCGGGGGAAGGATGTCCGAGGGTTGGCCGACCCCGATGAGCGAGGGAACGACGACGGTCACCGGCTACCCGGTATTCTACAGGATCTGCGGTGACGCCTCGGCACGGGAGACCGTGCTCTGCCTGCACGGCGGGCCCGGAGCCACGCACGACTACCTCCAACCGCTCGCCGACCTTGGCCGGCGGGGCTACCGGGTCGTGTTCATGGACCAACTCGGTTGCGGCCGCTCGAAGCGGATCACCGACACGTCGCTCTTTACGCTCGAACATCACCTGCAGGAGGTCTTCGAGCTCCAGGAGAACCTCGCGCTCGGCCGGGTTCATCTCTTCGGGTCGAGTTATGGCGGTGCCCTTGCGCTCGCCTACGCGATCGCGCATCCCGGGGCGGTTCGGAGCGTGATCACCGCCGGCGGACTCGCGAGCGTTCCGCTCACGGTCTCCGAGGAGCGGAAGTGGATCACGCAATTGCCGGCGGCGATCCAGGACGTCCTGCGGCAGGGGGAAGCGACCGGCGACTTCACCTCGCCCGAATACGAAGCAGCGATGATGGAATTCTACCGCCGACACCTCTGCCGGCTCGACCCGTGGCCGGAGCCCGTGGTCTACAGCCTCGCCCAGATGAGCGGCCCGGTCTACCACTACATGAATGGCCCCAACGAATTCACGATCGTCGGCACGCTCCGCGATCTTGACTTTTCCTCGCAATTGCCTCGGATCCAGGTCCCCACGCTAGTTACTGGCGGGCGGTACGACGAGGTGAGCCCCGTGGTCGCGAGGCAGATCGCCGACGGGGTGCCGGGGGCTGAGATCGAGATCTTCGAGCAGAGTTCCCACATGCCCTTCTGGGAGGAGCGCGAGCGCTTCGTCGCTCGCGTCGCACGTTTCCTCGAACGGGTCCGGAGCACGGGGTCGTAGTTCAGTCCGCAGTGGCCCATGGACCGGAGGGGCACCCGGCGGCTTCAGGGCGTTCGACCCAACCCGCGAGGCTATCGGTCCCCTCGAACATCCCTCCGGGATGAGCGCCGTCGCAGAGTCGATCCGCTGCAATCTGGGGCTGTCCGCAGAAGGGCGATGGCGGGTCGAGGTTGCCTCGGTCTACGTCTGTGATCGCCCCGAAGAGGTCGTCGAGCTGGTGCGAGAATTGTCGAGGGCGATCGGTACCGCGAGGCCCAGCGAGCCGGGTACGAACGTCCCTCCGATATAATCCGCGCACGCTGTGGACCCGAGGAGGCGTTCGCGGAACCGAGCACGGTGCCCCGCTGGACCGCACATGTTCCTCGGGTTAGACGGCCTCGACCCCACCACGCTATGGCTCGCCATCGTGGCGGCCGCCATGGTCGCACTGAACCTCTACATCCTCTATCGTTTGCTGCGCGGCCCCTCCCGCCCCGAACTCTCCACGATCGTACTCGGGGGGGCGATCCTCCTCTCCCAGCTGGTCTTCTGGATCGGGGTCGCGTACTATCTCGAGTCCCCGACGGACGGTGGATTCACGATCTTCGCTCTGGCGACCCAGTTCATGATGGTCCCCCTAGGGCTCTGGTTCGTCACGCTGGTGTTCCAGGAGTCGGAGAACCAGATCTCGACGCGGAGCGCCTGGCCCATGGGTCTCACCCTCCTGTTGTTTGGGAACGAGCTTGCGATGAGCTGGACCTTCGCCGCGCTCGTCCCAGGAACGCTGCCGGCGCGCATCGACTCGCTCTCCTCCGCCGGCTCAGCGATCCTCGCATCGCTCAGCTCGCTGTGGTACTTCTGGCCGATGGGGGTCTCCATGCTCGTGCTCGTTCGTTGGTCGCGCCTCGGAGGAGAGGATCGGCGGGCAGTGTATGCCCTCAGCCTAACGGCGTTTGTCGCACCGTGGGCCTTTCAGGACCCGTTGGTGGGTGCGGTATGCATGGCGGCCATCATGGGGGGCGGCGTCTACATCCTTTGGCGGGGGATGCAGTTCTCTCAGGTCTCGCCGCGCTCCCTCTACCTGCGAGCCGGGGTCGGGGTAGCGTTCCTCGCGACGTCGCTCAGTTGGGTGGTCTCCGCGCTGCTCCTGCCCGCCACATGGGGGCTCGCACCGTTCGCCGCGGTCATGGCGGCGGTGATGTTCACGGAGGCCTACTTCCTGATCCAAAAGCTGTTCCGGTCGGGCTTGGGCCCGATCCCCCGAGCGGATTCGAACGCCGCGCACGCCCGGTCGCCGGCGGGCGGGTTGGGAACCGAAGTTCGTGCCCAGAGCCTGGAGCCCTGACGTCCGGTCGGTTCAGGGGACCAACGAACCTACTACAAGTGGGAGAGGTTCCAACTACCCCTCCTTAAAGGGAGGATTTCATAGCGGCCCGATGGTCGCGACCCGCCCACCGACCGCCTCGTCGGTCTTACTGTTTCGCGCCACGCGCGAGGCGATGTCTCGAGCATGGGCGATCGCGACGTTCTTCCTTATTGCCTGTCTCTTCGGGCTCGTCTCGATGCTGGTGGGTGGGATGCTCGTCTTCGCCCATACGGGAGTTTCCGGAATCGAGGTGCTCATCCTCACCTCCGGCACCCCGTGGTGGACGTACCCCGGCATTCTGATCGAGTTCCCGAACGGCGTGATCGCGTTGCCGTTCCTCGCAACGATCGCGATGGTCCTGGTCTCGGCGGGAGTCGGTCTCGGGATGACGGTCGCGATCTTTCTCTGGTCTCGTCTCATCGCGCTCCGGCGGACTCCATCGGCCCAGTCGATTGCGCTGAGCTCGGCAGCGGGACTCACCCCCGCGTTCCTCGCGATCGCGACGATCGGCGCCTGCTGCTCGATCACCGCCAGCACGGCTACGGGACTGGGCGTTGTGTCGACCGCCGGGGGAACGAATCCCTTCGCCTTGCTCGCGAACAACTGGTACTTGTGGGTGTTCCAGTTGGTCGTGCTCTCGGTGGCCCTGATCGCCCATGAGGCGCTCCTGCAGTCGTATGGCCCGATGCTGGGGATTCCCCGCGGGGACCGTATCTCCGGCGATGACGCCCTGAGCTCCAAAGATGGTGCTACCGTGCAGCTACCTCCGGTCCCCCTGGGTAGGTCGGCGGTTGCCGTACTGGGCCGGCTCGCGCTGCTGGTTGGCGGTCTTACCTGGGGCCTCGCGGGGGTCGCTCTGTTCGTGAATTACGGCTACCCCACCGCCTCCGGGAGCTTCTGGTTCGCCTTCCTGATCGAGTACGAGCTGGTGGCGGTCGTCGCAACCTACCTCGCCCTCTTCCCGGAAGGTGCGCGCTCGGCGCTGCTCGCGCTCTTCTCACAGCGTCGCGGCTGGAGCCTGCGCCTTCCGCTCCTGATCGCGGGGATCTCCATGATCGGGTGGCTCCCCCCGACCCTCCTGGGCACCGGGGCGGGGGGGTTCATGAACGAGCTCCTCGGCTTCGCGGGACTCCCCTTCAGCGTGGGGGCGATA
>JBOGRR010000071.1:0-6916 GCA_050749765.1 Thermoplasmata archaeon
GCGGGGCCGAACTACCGACCCCGTCGCTACTGAGCAGTCTCGCCGCTCGCGGAGGTTTAATCCTCCCGTAGCCACTGGTGCGCGGGCCGCGATGGTCGACCTCGACGATCTCACGCTATGGACCGCTGTGGCTACCTGGGGTCTGGCGATCGGGACGATCTCGTTGCTGTACTGGCAAACCCGCCAGTCTCAGCGACTGAACTCCGCGAACGCGGTCATCGTCCTGCGGGAGCGCTTCGACGCCTCGCGCATGCGTCGTGCGCGCCGTCGGCTCGCCCAAGAATGGCTCGACGACTCCGTCAACGACATCTCCAGCACAGAGGTGCTCACGTTCTTCGAACTGATCGGGGCCCAGATGCGCGGCGGCATCCTTTCCGAGGAGATGGTGTGGGACGCGTTCGGCGGCTGGGTCACCACTTACTACTGGGCGATGCGCCACCCACGCGACCGCATCGGGCAGTTGCGCGAGTCGACCCAGGACCCGCTCGTGTTCTTCCGGTTCGAGTGGCTGAACGCGCGGGTCATCCGGATGGACCAACGCCAGCTCGGTCCGGATCACTTGACGGAGTCTACGACCGAGCGCTACTCGCGCGACCTTCTGGCGCGCGAGGCCAAGCTCGAGGACGACTAGAGGCGCGGCCCGGAAGGCGATCCGAACTTAGCGCAGATCCGAAGACCCCGCGAGAGCTCGGGACTCGGTCCTCGGGGTCAGTTCACGTCGAACTCGTTGCCCTCAGGGTCGGCCATCGCGACCGCGTAGTGGTCCTGCCACTCGTCGAGGGTCTCGAGCCGCGTAGCCCCCAACGCCACTAGCCGCGCCGCCTCCGCTTCGATCGCTTTCCGTCGGTCCTCAAGCGGAGTCCGGAGATAGGCCCACCGAGGCCCGCTCGCATGGAGGTCGAAGTGGAGGCGGTTCTTGACCGTCCTCGCCTCAGACACTTGGTGGAACCAGATGCGGGGGCCGTGCCCGTTCGGGTCGCAGATCGAGTCAGGGCCGATGTCCAGGTCCGCACCCGTGACCCCCAGGCTCGCGTAAAAGTCCCTCCAGGTGGCGAACCCCTCGGGGGACGGCTCCAACTGGTAGGCGAGCGCCTCGGACCAGAATTTTGCGAGCCGCTCGGCATCCTTGCAGTCGACCACGATCTGGAATCGGACGGCCATGCCGCGTGGAGCATACGCATCCTAAGAAGTTAGCAGGGGTCCAAGTTCGGGGCTGAAATCCCGAACTACCTTCTGCGCCGCGCCACTAGATCGGTTCGCGCGCCGAGTCGGGCGGTCCGCCGGCGGGCTGCTGCTGGGTGAGGCAATGGATCGTGCCGAGCCCCCAGACGAGGTCTCGCGAGCGGACTCCGACGACCGTACGCTCGGGAAATGCCCGACGAATGACGTCCAGCGCTTCCGAGTCATGCGGGTCATCGAACGTCGGGACGAGTACGGTCCGGTTCGCGATGTAGAAGTTCGCGTAACTCGCCGGAAGGCGTTGTCGCCGGTGGAGAACTGGACGGGGGGCCGGTAGCGTTCGCACCTCGATCCGACGGCCGTCCGGTCGCCGCGCGTCCTCGAGCGCCGCCCGGCACGCTCGGAGTGCCGAAAAGTCCGCATCTCGTTCGTCGTCGGTGGCCACCAGAAGGAGCGTGTTCCCCTCGACGAACCGCGCGACATCGTCGACATGACCGTGCGTGTCATCGCCCTGGATCCCTCGGGGAAGCCAGATCACCTGATCGATGCCCAGATAGCTACCGAGCACGGACTCGACCGTCGCGCGAGAGAGCCCGGGGTTGCGAGCTTGGACGTCGCTCAATAAGCACTCCTCGGTCGCGAGCAAGAGCCCGTCGCCGTTCGTCTCGATCGCACCGCCTTCCAGCACGAACCAGCGCCCCGCGACCTCCGGCCTCCAGCGGGGGATCGCCAGATGATCCGAGATCCAGGCCGGGACCTCCCGATCGAGATGCCAATCCTCGTACTTCGCCCAGGCATTGAACTGCCAGTGCACCGCTCCGACCCGAGGGGGCTCGGTTCGGGAAACGAAGGTCGGACCGGAGTCCCGGGTCCAGCTGCGATCGGTCGCGACCGAGTGGAAATGGACTCGCTCGGTGTCGACGCCCGAAGTGATCAGCGCTCGGCGCGCTCGCTGTTCGCCCGTAGGGTCCTCGACGAGGATCTCGACCCGCTCGTTCACGGAGAGATTTCGCACGATCTCGACGTAGGTCCAGGGGATCGATGCGAACTTGCCGGGCCAATCTTTGTGCTGGTGGGGCCAGGCGATCCATGTGGCGGCGTGGGGTTCCCACTCGGCGGGCATCCGATACCCGAGTTCGCGAGGGGTCCCGAGTGGGCTCGCTGGCCCTTCGATCATCGGGGGCGACCTGGAGCGTCGAGGAACCGTTGGCTGATCGAACCATAGGCCTCTACGCGCCGGTCGCGCAGGAACGGCCAGTGTTGGCGGGTCGTCTCGATCTCGCGCGGATCGAAGTCGACGACGAGCACCGCTTCGCGGTCCGTCGGTGCCTCGGCGAGCACTTGGCCGAACGGGTCTGCGACGAAGGAAGTTCCCCAGAATTCGATGCCGGGGCCCTCGACCCGGTCCCCGCGGACATCTCCGTGCTCGAGTCCCACCCGGTTCGCGGCTGCGACGTAGACCCCGTTGGCGATCGCGTGCGAACGCTGTATGGTGCGCCAAGCATCGACCTGCGCTTCTCCAAACTCCGCCTTTTCTCCCGGGTGCCAACCGATCGCCGTCGGGTAGACGAGGAGTTCCGCTCCCGCTAAAGCGGTCAGGCGGGCCGCCTCGGGATACCACTGGTCCCAACAGACCAGCACTCCGAGGTGCGATGCGTGTAAGCGGAAGGTAGGGAAGCCCAGGTCCCCCGGGGTAAAGTAGAACTTCTCGAAATAGAGCGGGTCGTCCGGGATGTGCATCTTTCGGTAGATGCCGGCGAGGCGGCCATCCCGTTCGATGACCGCGACCGAATTGTGGTAGACTCCCGGAGCCCTTCTTTCGAAGATTGGCGCGAGGACCGCAACCTTCAGCTCTCGAGCGAGGTCGCTCATTCGCTCGACCGTCGGACCGGGTATCGGCTCCGCGAAATCGAAGAGGGAATGATCCTCCCGTTGGCAGAAGTACTGGGTCCGGAAGAGTTCGGGGAGGGCGATCAGCTCGGCGCCCCCGGCTGCGGCCTCCCGAATGCGATCGACCGCGCGCTCGAGGTTCTCGTCGGGCTCGGGCCCCGACGCCATCTGGACGAGCCCGATCTTGCTCGGTGCGTTCGAGTGCGAGCTCACGGGGCCCCCGAAGCTGACCGATCCATCGCTCCGAGCTAGCCCCCGCGCCTGAATGAAGCTAACCCTGTCATCGACCCGCGTCAGGTGAGGCTCACGGCCGCGAGTGCCAGGAAGTACGCGGAGAAGGCCAGGAGCAGGAGTGCCGAGCCGATCGACAGCCAAGCGGCGAGCTGCGGGTACCGCTGAGTGCCCGTGTGGACCATCCCTGGAAAGACGATCACCCAGATCGCGATAGCACCGAAGAGCCCGGCGAATAGGAGCGCACCACCGACGTAGGCGAAGGCGATCCCCGCGGTGAACCACCACACGATCTGGAACGGGTTGGTGATCCCGAGCAGAACCGCGCGGGAGTACGTCGCGAGATGACGATCGCCTCCAGCGACTCCGGCTGGCTTCGAGCGCAAGAGCAGCAGCGCAAGCCCGATCATCGCGACCGTGCCGAGAAGATAGATCCAACCGATGTATCGGCTGAAATCGACCACCGACTGGAGCTCGAAGACCGCGACGCCGAGAACGGCATCTGCGCTCAACGCTCCTAACCCGGTGACCACCCCCGAGCGCCACGATCGTACCGCCGCTGAAGTGATCAGCGCGTTCATCGGACCCGGCGGGATCGTGAGCGAAAAGCCGAGGACGAGGCCGAAGACCACAGCGGACGGATCGACCATAGCTCACCCCACAGGAGCGATCGACATCGCCCAGTCGTTCTCGTGACCGACGACTCCCGTCCGGCAACAATCCGTGAAGGTCCCTCGCCGATCACCCGGGCGAACGGAACCTACGGGACGAGCTCGTATGCGCACGTGGAGCGAAGGAGCATAGCGATCCGTTGCCGCGAGGTCGCGGACGCGTCGGTTCCGACGCTCCCGATGGGCGACCGGGGGTCTGTGCAGCATCGAACGGAGGACCCCATACGACCGAAGAGCGTCCGACAGAGGGTCCATCACGATCGCCCGCACGAGGAGATATTGCGCACCAGAAAGCACCGTGGTCCTCAGCGGCATGGGTTCGACCGATCTCCCCGGTCGATTCGCGTCACCATTGGCGGCAAATGCCGGGGCCTTCCTTTGGCGTTGAACCATCTCGAACAGTGCGCTCAGGGGTTGAGGGGGTCCAAGGACACCCCTCGATCACAGATCGAGGCGGGAGGTCCTTGCAAGCAACCCCCTCCGGGCGAAACGGAGGGACGGACGGAGACCTACCTCTTCTTCTTCCGTCCCTTCGCCGCCTTCTTCTTACCCTTGCCGGCCTTCTTCGGCATAGGTGGGTCATAGTGTTGGGGGTTATTCAACTGACGGTTGATACTCCGGTTGGCACGACGCGACCGAACCGGGCGCTCCGGAACGACGTTCGCGTCGCAACCGGCGGGCTCGAGCATAGGTCTAAGTCCGCGCACGCATTCATTCCAACGATGACCGACAAGTGCGAGTACTGCGGAGATTCTCTCGCCGACGACTGGGTGGCATGCCCGAAGTGCGGTAAGCCGAAGTATGGCGGAGTTCCGCTCGTCGAGATCGTGAAGGCTCCGAGAAAAACCAACGCGTAAGCCACCCGCTCGGCCATCCGGCTCGAGCGGGCTCCCGGGTGGAGTGGTCACCTGCGCGTGAGCACTCCTTTATCTCAAGGCGAGTACATCATTCTCTGATGGCGCACGTAGAGGTCCACTCCGTCGAGAACGGGCCGAATCTGGTGATGGTCGATGGGAAGGCTGTGACGGCGCTCTGCCGATGCGGACAGAGCTCGCACAAACCGCAATGCGACGGAACCCACCGTACCGTGGGGTTCAAAGCGCCCGCGGCCAAGACCGTCATTCTCGAGTAGGCTCGAGCTTCCTCGCCAGCGTCGCCAGGAGTAGAGCGCGTACGCCCGCTCGCGTCGACGGTGAGTTCGCCGGTCCGGGCCGTTGGGGTCGGCCGACGCGAGGTCGAGGACCGACCTCGTACGGTCGATAGGGAGTCGCACTGATGGACTACAAGTGGAAGGCATTCTCCGTCCTCTCAGTGGGCACCCTGATGGCCGCGGTCGACGGCACGATCGTGTTGCTCGCTCTCGTCCCCATCGCTCAGGACCTGCAGTCGAGCTACGTCACGATCATTTGGGTGGTCATCGCCTACCTCCTCGCGACCACCGCGCTGGTCCTGAGCCTGGGACGGATCTCGGATATCTACGGTCGAAAGCGGATGTACAACCTGGGATTCGTCGTCTTCGCTCTCGGTTCGGCGCTCTCGGGGTTCGCGGGATCGGGGCTCCAGCTGGTCGGTTTCCGCGCGCTACAAGGCGTAGGCGCGGCCCTGCTCACAGCGAACGCCTTCGCGATCCTCTCGGAGGCGTTCCCTCGCGAGGAGCGGGGTCGAGCGTTCGGAATGATCGCGATCGTATGGGGGCTCGGTTCGGTCCTTGGGATCCTGCTCGGGGCGGTGATCATCTCGGTCACCGTGTGGCGAGTGATCTTCTGGATCAACATCCCGATCGGGATTTTCGGCACGCTGTGGGCGTACCGTACCCTACGCGAGTCGAAGAACCCCGCTTCTCAGGGCGAGTCGTTTGATCTCCCCGCCGCGATTCTCTTCACCGGCGCCCTCACCTCCCTTCTCTTCGCGGTCACTTGGGGGCTTCTCAACACGTGGACCGATCCCACGACCCTCACCGCATTCGCCCTCGTGCTCCCGCTCTTCCTGGGATTCGTTCTGTGGGAGGTCCGATGGAGCCGCTCTCCCATCATCGACTTCGCATTCTTCCGGGATCGGACGTTCACCTTCGGGGTGAGCGCGGCGATGCTCCAGTCGATCGCGATCTTCAGCGTCAACTTCCTACTGATCTTCTATCTTGAGGGGATCTACAACCTCTCGGTCCTTGAGGCCGCGATATTGATCATGCCGAGTGCGATCGCCGTCGGCGTCGTAGGTCCGTTCGGAGGGATCTTATCCGATCGACTCGGGGCTCGGCGCATCGCGACGATCGGGCTACTCCTCCAGATCGCCGCCCTGTTCGCGCTCGCCGCACTCCAGACCGGCACCCCGTTGTGGACCGTCGGAGCGCTCGAGGCGATCTTCGGTGTGGGGAGCGGGCTCTTCTTCCCCGCGAACACGAGCACGATCATGTCGGCCTCCCCACAGGGTCGCTACGGGGTCGGTTCCGGGATCATGAACACGTTCCGAAATACGGGCATGGTCCTCAGTTTTGCTGTGAGCCTCATCGCGATCACGACGACGTTGTCCCCGCAGCTTGCCGACGCGCTGTTCGTCGGCGTCGTCCCTCCGGGCGGCTTCAGCCTGGCCGACCAGAGCGAGTACCTCTCGGGCCAGAGCCTCGCCTTCCTGATCGCAGGGGTCCTACTCGTGGTCGCGCTCATCCTCGTCCTATGGACCAAGGATCGCGCACCGACCACGACGCCCGCCTACGAGGTGACGAGCGTTGTTCGCAGCAAGCCGGTATGAGGCGGGCGCGGGCTGCGACTCAGGGACCCGACTTGGTCGCTGCGGCGGGGTTTGACGGGTGCGGAGTGGCTTTCGCATGGAGCATCGGAAGCGGGTGCACGGCGAATCCGGGTCGGGCGTGCGCGGGCGTCGTGGCTGGCTTCTTCCGAGCTAGATTGACCCCGATGGCGCGGCCGATCACGTGGCGAATGTCGTGA
>JBOGRR010000072.1:0-6827 GCA_050749765.1 Thermoplasmata archaeon
GATGCGGAGTTCTACCAGACGTTCAACGCGGGCATTGGGTTCGTCGCGATCGTGGCGGAAGGAGCGGTCGCTCAAGCCCAAGGAGCGCTCGCGCGCGCCGGCTACGGCCACGCGCGCGAAGTCGGGATCATCTCGGAGGGGAGCGGAGTACGCCTCCCTCACCTCGGCCTCGAGTACCCGCGCTACGCGTAGGCGGGGCGGCGCGCCGTGCTGCGCGTCGGCAAAGGGTATGACTCCGCCGGCCGTGCGACCTCGGTGCGGGTCGATTCGGGCGGCCGCCAGATCGCTACCGCATTCGCGGTCCTCTCCGGACTCATCTGGTCGAGCTACTATGTCTTCGCACTGTGGCTCGCGCCGCTGACCTCCGCGGTCGCGGTCGTCGTCTATCCGTTCCTGGTCGGCGGGGCCGCGTTCCTCCTCTGGGCGGTGGTCCGGGGAGAGGCCGGGGTCTTCCTGCGCCTCTGGAAGGAGCCCGCGAGCTACGTGCGGATCCTTCTCGCGGTCGTCATGCAGGCGTCCACGCTCGCGGCGACCTACAGTGCCGGACCGGTCGACACGTCGCTGCTCGCCCTGCTCGGGGACGTCGTGATGGTCCCCCTGATGTTGATGGTGATCTTCGGCGAGGATCGGCCCCTGCTGCGGAGTCCCTGGTTCCTCGTCGGCATCTTCGGGTGTCTGCTCGGGGACGGGATCACGATCGTTGCCGGACACACACTTTCACCGGTCTCGGGGTTCGTCTGGCTCGTCGTTCCCGCGATCCCGATCTCCACCGGTCTCTTCTTCCTCCTCCTCGCCCACGCCGCGCGCAGGACCTCGATGGTCGCCCTCATCGCTCAGGCGTTCCTCGGAGCGGGCGTCGTCTGCGCGGTCCTCAGCCCCATCCTTCCGGGAGGGAATGCCGGCCTCTACACCATGCCGCCACCGGCGGTGCTCTTGCTGATCGTGATGGGGATCACGACGTTCTTCGTCGCCCCGTACCTGTACTTCGCGGCGATCGAACGGGGCGGGCTCGTTCCCACCGCGATCTGGATGGCGCTCATTCCCGCATTCACTCTCTTGATGAGCGTTGTGGTCCTCGGACTCGCCCCCGAGATCCTCGGCGCGCTCGGGGTGCCGATCGCGATCGTCGGGGCGTTCCTCGCCCTCGAGGGCCAGCGACGGGTGGGGACGGACGACTCCGCTAATCCCACCGGCTGATCTGCGACTGGGTGCTTCGCCGCTTGCGGCCGGAGGAGAGCTCTTCGACCGGTGCGTCGAGCTCGATCCCCGGGGGGGGCGCGGTCGGAGCGGTCGGCCCGGCTACGGGCTCCCCGAGCGTGCGCTGACTCGTGCGGCTGCCGTGGACGAGTGCGGTGGCGTCCCAGCCGAAGACTTCCGTCACTCGGCCCAGGGTCTGAGCCACGCGTTCCGCGTAGTAGCCAAAATCCGGCTCCTTCGAGAAGGTTCGACCCTCGACCCACGGTTCGACCTCCTGCGGACTGTGCCGCGAGTTGGTGACGATCCAGGCGACCCGCATGCCGGGGATGACGTCGTACCCCTCGGCTTTGAGCTGCCGGTAGACGCGCAGGAACGGGAGGGATTCGCGGGTCGACTCGTTATACTCCTCTTCGGCGCGCACCGAGCGCGAGATGACGAGCTGCTCGGGAGGCACCCGGTGGTCGAGCACGGCCTGGACGAGCTCCGCGGCGCGCTTCTTCAACCCCTCGATGTCGCCGTCCAGGACAAGGTCGAAGACCTCGAGGAGAGCTTTCGACTGATAATCGAACGCATCGGAGCGCCGGGTCTCGTAGCCTCGGACCACGAGCTCTTCCTTCGGCCAGACCTGCCGGCCGACGTAGCGCTTCTTCGCTCCATGGGAGAAGAACGAACCGTAGACCGACTGGAACTCGAACGTCACGTCGGCCCTCGAGAATCGCTGGGCGATCCGCTCGCCGAAGCGACGCGCCGCTTCGAGCGAGGCGTCCTTCGAGCGGACGAAGACGCTGTCGGTGTCGGAGTAGACGACCTCATCGGCGTCGGCCTCGAGGCTATGGATGATCGACGTGATCGACTCGCGCGCGAAGGAGGTGATCGCCGAGCCGATCGCCTTGTCCGTGAAGCGGTAGAAGCTCGAGGCGAGCACGCCGTAGAAGGAGTTCATCAGCACCTTGACCGCGTTCTGCAGCCCATCGTAATACTCCCGTAGCTCCGGGGTCTCCGCGGCCCGGCCGAGGGCGCGGAATCGGTCGCGGTCGGCGAGGAGCTCTCGCAGGATCTCGGGGATGATCCCGCGCCGCACCTCCGGGGGCACGAACCGAGCGCCCGAAGGGCTCTGGGTCGACCCGTCGGAGGCGAGGGTGGTGAAACAGATGTTACGGGAAATGATGATCGAGGGGTACATCGACTTGAAGTCGAGGACGACGACCCATCGGTAGATCCCGGGCCGGATCGAGTGGACGTAGCCCCCTTCGATCGCCGAGTCGCGGCGTGCGTGGTGGCTCGGGGGGACTCCGATGTGCTGCGCGTCCGCTCGAGGGATGAGGAGGGCATCGATGTACTGGGAGGTGCGGCCATTGAGCCCTTCCTCGAGCGGGAGATGCGCGACCGTCGCGAGATCGGCCCCGCGATCGACGATCCGCAGGCGTTCGAGGACCCGGAGCGCGAGGTCGGCATCGTGCTCGCAGTACTCCATGACGCGCTCGCGGTCCTTCAACCACTCTTGCTCGATGGCCCGCCGGTCGACGTCGAGCTTCGAGTCGCCGAGCAGGGTCCGTGCGACGAACTGGAGGCTCTCCTGCTTCGGTTTCAATTCTCGGTGGACCCACCACCACGCGTCGGCGACGACGCGACCGGTGATCCGCCAGAGGCGTTCGCCGCTGTCGCGCGGGGAGGATCGATCTCGGCCGAGCACGAGGCCCGGCGCCGGTATCCCCAGGTCCTTCGCCCGCTCGACGAGGAGAGGAAAATCGTAGCCGCCGATGTTGTACCCCGTGATCACGTCGGGATCGTCCTCCATCACGACCCGGGCAAAGTCGGTGAGGATCGTCGCCTCGGCCCCGGAGAGGCGGAAGGTGCTCCGCGCGCGACCTCCCCCCGTAGCGACGCCGCAGATCGTGTAGATCGTCCGCTCCCGGATCGCGTTCTCGATATCAAAGCTGAGGATGCGCAACGATGGGCGGAAGGGGTCGATGCGTCGGATATCGGTCGAATCGGTGTGCAGGATGCGCACCACGCGCCCGACCTGGTAGAGCGCACGCACCTCATCGGACTCCTCCTCCGCCTCGAACGCGACGCACAGCCCGAGGGCCTTGTCGTAGACAAACCGGTGCACGAAGGGGATGTCGCACGCGATCACATTGGGCAGGTCGCCGAGGCGACGGTACTTCTCCCGATACTCGGGGACTTTCCATGGGAAATGCAGGGTGACGCGGGCCGCCGCGTGCTCGGCGCCCGCGAGCCAGGTCATTTCGCTCTGGATCGACTCGATCTCGTGATCGGCCCGGAGTCGAGCCAGCTCCTCGGGGGTCGGGTCGACGAGCATGAAGTACGGGCGGAATCCGTAGTAGCGCGCGACCATCGCCTCGCCGCTGCGGGTGCGACCGTAGAGCTCGATGACGACTCCGTCCTCGAGGCTCCGGTACGACCCCTCGAGCAGGAACAACTCGATCGTTTCCACTACCGAATGGAGCCCCGGTCGAGTTATAGGCGTTTACTGACGGAACGTGATGATCCAGCGCGCCAACCCGTCGAGGTCCCGGGACCAGCGCTGCGCCAGGGCTCTCGAGCGGAGCGTTGCAGCCGGGTGAACGAGCGGGTACAGCGGCCGGCCGCCCGCATCCTGAGGGACCCCGGCGCTCCGTAGGATCGCGGGGGCCCCGGGAACGAGCGCCCCGAGAGCGAACCGCCCGAGCGAGATCAGCGCGCGGGGTTCGAGGAGTTCGAGCTGGCGGTCGAGGTACGGGCGGCACGTCTCCGCGGCGGAGCGATCGAAGCAGTTCTCTGGGGGTCGACACTTGATCAGGTTCACGATGCCGAACTCTGAGCGGTCCAGCCCCACGTGCGCGATCGCGGCGTCAAGGATTTGCCCCCCCCGACCCACGAAGGGGCGCCCGACCAGGTCCTCTGCACGGCCGGGGGCCTCCCCGACGAAGACGAAGCGCGGGCGTTCGCTCCCTCGATAGATGACGGCCCGCGTGCGCACACTTCCGAGCGGGCATCGGCGGCACGCGTCGATCTCCCGCGAGAGTTCTTGCCACGCGACCGTCCGCGGTCCTTCGACGCTCGAGGAGCGCGCGGGCGAACGGACCGGCCGAAGCGGACGAACGAGCGCGCTCACCGAATATCGAGCAGAAAACCCGGGCTATGGTTAAATAGGGGTGTCCAGTGGCACGCTCCCACTTTCGGAAGATATGCCGCCGTCCGGACTCAATACTGCGGGAAAACTCGCGCATCTTCGACAGCGGCGACGCTGGTCCGACCGCTACTACAAGCGCCGGACCCTCCACCTGAAGGAGCGCTCGGACCCTCTCGAGGGGGCGCCGCAGGGTCGCGGGATCGTCATCGAAAAGGTCGGGGTCGAGGCGAAGCAGCCGAATTCCGCCATCCGCAAGTGCGTCAAGGTCCAACTCATCAAGAACGGTCGCCAGATCACCGCCTTCGCCGTGGGCGATGGGGCGATCAGCTTCATCGACGAGCACGACGAGGTCCTCGTCGAAGGGATCGGCGGGCGCATGGGGCGGTCGTACGGCGATATTCCCGGCGTCCGGTATAAGGTGATTCAAGTCAACAGCGTGTCGCTCGACGAGCTGGTGCGCGGACGCAAGGAGAAGCCGCAGCGATGAGGGAGAGCTCGGACGCCGCCCGCGTCACCCAGATGCCTATGGAGGAGACCGAGGGCCCGGTCGTACAGCGCCCGCCCGCGCCGCCTCCGCCCCCGTTCCCGATCCCCCCGCTCTTCGGAAAGTACTCCTTTGAGGGGCTCGAGGTCCACGACCCCGGGCTCGGCGCCTACCTCTACCTGCACCCGATCTACGCTCCGCACACCGAAGGGAAGCTCTCGGGCCGGCCGTTCCTGAAGACGCACATGCATGTCGTGGAGCGGCTCGCGAACAATCTGATGAAGGGCTCGAAGTTCACGGGGAAGAAGTCGAAGGCGCTCGTCGCGGTCCGGCGGGCCTTCGACGAACTCTACGCGCGGGAGAAGAAGAATCCCCTCCAACTCCTCATCGATGCGATCGAGAACGCCGCCCCTCGCGAAGAGGTGACCCGGCTCCAGTTCGGAGGGATCTCCGTCCCCCGCGCCGTCGACGCCGCCCCGAGCCGGCGCGTGGGCGTCGCGATCCGCAACCTCGCCCAGGGTGCGATCAATGCCTCCCGAAAGTCGACCAAGCCCCTCGAGAGCTGCCTCGCGAGCGAGATCGCCCTTGCGGCGAAGGGCGACCAGACGAGCTTTGCGGTCGCGCGCAAGGAAGAGGTCGAACGCGTCGCTCAGTCCGCCCGCTAGTTAGCCTAATTAGACCCCGGGGCGGAGTTAGGTAGACGATGACGCACATCCGAGCCGAGCTCGCGGCGCAGATCCCCGACATGATGCGGAACATCGACCAGATCCGCAACATCGGGATCGTCGCGCACATTCACCACGGCAAAACGACGCTAAGCGACAACCTCCTCGCCGCCGCGGGGATGATCTCGACCGAGCTCGCGGGCAAGCAGCTCTTCCTCAATTACGACGAGCAGGAGCAGGCGCGCCTGCTCACGATCAACAACGCCGACGTCACGATCGTCCACGAATTTGAGAAGCAGAAGTATCTCATCAACCTCATCGACACGCCCGGCCACGTCGATTTCGGCGGGGACGTCACGCGCGCCATGCGCGCGGTCGACGGCGCGATCGTGGTCGTCTGCGCGGTCGAAGGTGTCATGGCCCAGACCGAGACGGTGCTCCGCCAGGCCCTGCGCGAGAAGGTGAAGCCGGTCCTGTTCATCAACAAAGTGGACCGCGCGATCAAGGAGCTCCAACTCACGCCGGATTCCTTCCAGAAGCGTTTCCTCTCGATCATCAGCGAGGTCAACGAGCTCATCCGCCGCATGGCGCCGGAGGAGTTCGTCGACCAGTGGAGCGTCGACCCCCGCAACGGATCGGTCGCGTTCGGTTCGGGCTACGAGAACTGGGCGATCAGCGTTCCCTACATGCAGCTCACCGGGATCAAGTTCCCCGACATCATCGACTTCGTGAGTACCGGTCGGGCGCGAGAGATCGCGCAGAGGGCCCGGATCAACGACGTCATCTTCGACATGGTCGTCCGGCACCTGCCGAGCCCGCGCGTCGCTCAGAAGTACCGTATCCCGAACATCTGGAAAGGCGACAGCGCGAGTTCGATGGGCCAGGCGATGGTCGCGACGGACGCGAGCGGGCCGACCAGCTTCATGGTCACCGACATCACGATGGACCCGAGCGCCGGCGAGATCGCGACCGGCCGCCTCTTCAGCGGTCGCCTGACTAAGGGCATGGAGCTCCACGTCGCCGGCACCAAGTCGAAGAACCGGGTCCAGCACGTCTCGCTCTTCATGGGTCCCGAGCGCCTCATGGTCGAGGAGGTCACGGCGGGCAACATCGCCGCCGTCATCGGACTCTCCGATGCGTTCGCCGGCACCACGATGTCGACGATCCCCGACATGGCCCCGTTCGAGGAGATCCGTCACGTCAGCGAGCCGGTCGTCACGGTCGCGATCGAGCCGAAGCACATGAGCGACCTGCCGAAGCTCATCGAGGTCATGCGCAAGATCGGCAAGGAGGACGCGAGCCTGCGCGTCGAGATCAACCAGGAAACCGGCGAGCACCTGCTCTC
>JBOGRR010000073.1:0-6700 GCA_050749765.1 Thermoplasmata archaeon
GCGATGTAGTTGCCCAGTCTCTCGAGCGAAAAGAGGAATCCCATCGAGAGGAAGATGACCGCATTCGCCACGTACACGATCACTCTCCAGAACTCCACGGCGAGGTTGCGACCCTGGATGTTGATCGCTCGGGGGGCGACGAAGGTACCGAACGCGATCCCCGCGATCGCGGTCGATACGATCCCCGAGGCGCCGATCGCGGTCGCGGCCACGAACGAGCCGTAGGCCGTGACGATCGTCAAGGCGGTCTCCACGACCGGATCGTTGAGCCGACGATGGAGGAAGTAGATCGCCGCCGCAGTGATGAGCCCTATCGCCGCCCCCCCGCCGCTGAGCCATAGGAATTGGAGGGTGCTCGCACCGATGTTCGCCTGTCCGCCCTGAACGATCGCGAGCAGGATCGTGAAGAGAATCACCCCCACCGCATCGTTGAGCAACGACTCCGCCTCCACGATCGTGGACAGCTCTCGCGGCACCTTCATTCGGCGCAGTAGATCGACCACGGCGATCGGGTCGGTGGGGGAGAGGATCGACGCGAGGAGCAGGGCGGCGACCAGGGGAATCGCGGCGACCCAGCTCACGAGGAACCCCGTGAAGAATGTGGTGAAGATCACCCCGATCACGACGAAGAAGGTGACCATCCCGGCACGCATTCGAAGAAAGTGGAAGTTGAGATGGATCGCCGCTTCGAAAATGATCGGCGGGAGTAGCAGATCGAAGAAGAAGTTCCCGGAGAAGACTTCGGAAATGTTGCCGAAGGCGGACTGGAATCCGAGGTCCTGAGCGGCGAAACCGAGAGCGAAGCCGAACAGCACGAGGGAGATCGTGTACGGGATGCGCAGTCGGTTGCTGACGATGACGAGCGCGACCGCCGCGACGAGGAACGCGAGGAACGGTGCGAGGCTCTCCATCGTAATGTGCTACGGGCGTCGCAGGGGGGGTGGAGGCAACCGCGTCGCGGCCCCGTTCGCGTGCTCCAATGCGTTCGCCCTTGTAACTCCGGCCCTTCGGGTCGGGTCGATGCTCTCGCGATAGGATTTCGGTCCGATCGCCGCAGCCCGAGCCCGCATCGCGCCCCGGAGCGGGGCAGGGCGTGCGGCCCACCCTGCGCCGCCGGCAAACGCTTTCAACGGTGCGCCGTTAACGCAGATCGCCCGGCCGGGGCCTCTCGTGTGAGCGTGCGGACCTCCCGTGCCTCGTATCGGTTCACGATGCTTCCACGCAGTACTCCTCCACGGGTCGTTGTCGAGAACGTCCTCCCCCGCGTCGACGAGGGGGCTACGCCGATCCGTCGAGTGCCCGGCGATGTGGTCGACGTCAGCGCGGACGTGTTTGCCGAAGGGTCCGAAGGGGTGCGCGCCGGCGTGCGTTGGTGCTCGCCCGGAGCGAGTGCCTGGGACTTCACCCCGATGGAGCCGATGCCGAACGATCGCTGGACCGGTCGGTTCGTCGTCGAGAAGGTGGGAGCGTACCGCTTCGAGGTCGTCGGCTGGATCGATCCGTTCCTGACCTGGCGGCGTTTGCTCCTGAGGCGCATCGAGGCCGGATCCGCGACGCCGGCGGACGTTCGGGAAGGGGGAGAGCTCCTCCGGACGATCTCAGGACGAGTGCCGGAGCGTGCGCGGGGTCCCATCTCTCGGCTCGCCGAGGAGCTGAGCCATTGGGTCCAACGTCCGCTCGGAGAACTCCGGGCGAGCGTCTGCGCGGACTTCGTGGAGCAAGCGCTGTGCAACTACCCCGGCCCCGAAGCAGGGGAGAGTTCGGGGCCGTTGTTCACCGTCCGAGTCGACCCTCTACGGGCTCAACATAGTGCGTGGTACGAGGTCTTCCCGCGTTCGACGAGCCCGCGACCCGGGCAGCACGGCACCTGGGCGGATCTTCGCGCGCGCCTACCCTATATCGCGGAGCTGGGGTTCGACGTCGTCTACCTCCCGCCCATCCATCCGATCGGTCGAGTCGGACGACGCGGTCCCAATAATTCGTCTCCTCCACCACCGAACGCCCCCGGGTCCCCGTGGGCGATCGGCGCGACCGAGGGCGGACACACGTCGGTCCATCCGGCGCTGGGGGACCTTCATGAGTTCACGACGACCGTGGAAGCCGCGAGGAAGCTCGGTCTCGATGTCGCGCTCGATCTCGCCTTCCAGTGCGCACCCGACCACCCTTGGGTCCGCGAACACCCGGAGTGGTTCGCGCGTCGGCCCGATGGAACGATCCGAACCGCAGAGAACCCGCCCAAAAAGTACGAGGACATCTATCCGCTCGACTTCTCGACCAAGGACTGGACGGGGCTATGGGCGGCGCTCAAAGAGGTGGTCGACTTTTGGATCGCCCGGGGCGTTCGATGGTTCCGGGTCGACAACCCTCACACGAAGCCGTTCGAATTCTGGCGGTGGTTGATCGGCGAGGTCCGTGCCGATCACCCCGACGTGATGTTCTTGGCCGAGGCGTTCACTCGCCCCAAGTTGATGTACCAGCTCGCGAAGGTTGGGTTCACGCACTCCTACACCTACTTCGCCTGGCGGACCGATCGCTCGGCGCTCGAGCAATACTTCCGAGAGTTGAGCACGGGGGAGGTGGCGGAGTTCTTCCGTCCTCATCTGTGGCCCAACACTCCGGACATCCTCACCGAGCAATTCCACTCGGGACAGCGCTCGGTCTTCGTGCATCGACTGGTCCTCGCCGCGACGCTCTCCTCCCATTACGGGATCTACGGGCCGGCGTACGAGCTCATGGAGCACGCCCCCCTCGAGGCGGGAAAGGAAGAATATCGGAACTCCGAGAAGTACGAGATCCGCCACTGGGATCTGCAGGCGCCGGAGAGCCTCGCCCCCGAGATCCGTCGCCTGAACCAGATCCGCCGCGAGCACGCCGCGCTGCGGACCGGCCGCGCACTCACGTTCCACGCGGTCGACAACGATCACCTGCTCGCCTTCAGCCGCCGGACGGACGACGGCTCCGATGTGATCTTGGTCATCGTCAATCTGGACCCGAGCTCGATCCAGGCGGGTTGGACGGCGCTCGACTTGGACGCGCTCCGCGTGGACGCGGACGATCCGTTCGTCGTGCACGACCTCTGGGGAGGCGAGGACTACACCTGGCGTGGGCCGCGAAACTTCGTTCGCCTCGACCCACACTTCGCCCCGGTGCACATCCTTCACGTCCCGCGGAGCGGGAGCCGCCGAGAAGCGGCCGGGAGGACGAAGTAAGATGAGCTCGACCACGAACGGGGAGCGGAACGGATCCATTGGGATGCCGATCGACCCGACCTGGTACAAGGACGCGATCATCTACGAACTCCACGTTCGTTCGTTCGCCGACAGCACGACCGACGGGACCGGGGATTTCCCCGGCTTGACGGGCAAGCTCGACTATCTTCGCGATCTCGGCGTCACTGCGCTGTGGTTGTTGCCGTTCTATCCTTCACCGTTGCGAGACGATGGGTACGACATCAGCGACTACACGAACATTCACCCGAGCTACGGCTCGCTCAGCGGCTTTCGCACCTTCCTCAAGACCGCCCACACTCGGGGACTCCGTGTGATCACCGAGCTCGTGCTCAACCACACCTCGGACCAGCATCCGTGGTTCCAGCGGGCCCACCGCGCGGCGCCCGGCTCTGCCGAGCGCGAGTTCTACATCTGGAGCGAGACTCCGGATCGATTCTCCGGTGCCCGGATCATCTTCAAGGACGCGGAGCTCTCCAACTGGACCTGGGACCCGGTCGCACGAGCGTACTACTTTCATCGGTTCTTCAGCCATCAACCGGACCTCAACTACGACCATCCGGCGGTCGCCCGCGCGATCTACCGGACGATCGACTTCTGGCTCGAGATGGGGGTCGATGGGCTCCGCTTGGATGCGGTCCCGTACCTCTTCAAGCGGGAGGGCACGAACTGCGAGAACCTCCCCGAGACGCATGCCTTCCTCAAGGCGCTGCGCGCCCACGTCGACGAACGGTTCCCCGGTCGGATGATCCTCGCCGAGGCGAACCAATGGCCCGAGGATGCGGCCCAGTACTTTGGTCAAGGCCACGGAGACGAATGTCACACCGCGTTCCACTTTCCGCTCATGCCCCGCCTGTTCATGGCGACCCGGATGGGGAGCCGCTTCCCGATCGTGGATGTCCTGAACCAGACCCCGAAGATCCCCGTCGACTGCCAGTGGCTCCTGTTCCTGCGCAACCATGACGAGCTCACGCTCGAGATGGTCTCCGACGAGGAACGCGACTACTTGTACCGCGCCTACGCCCACGACCCTCGCATGCGGGTGAACGTGGGGATCCGGCGGCGGCTCGCTCCGCTGCTCAACAACGATCGCCGTATGATCGAGCTGATGAACGGACTGCTGTTCTCCTTACCGGGCACCCCGGTCCTCTACTACGGCGACGAGATCGGGATGGGGGACAACATCTACCTCGGGGACCGCAACGGAGTGCGCACTCCGATGCAGTGGAGCCCGGACCGGAACGCGGGGTTCTCCCGCGCGAACCCTCAGCGGCTCTACTTGCCCGTGGTGATCGATCCCGAGTACCACTACGAGGCGGTGAACGTCGAGGCCCAGCAGGCCAATCCGAACTCGCACCTCTGGTTCACGAAGCGCCTGATCGCTTTGCGACGTCAGTCCCGCGTGTTCGGACGCGGGGAAACGACGGTCCTCTATCCCGAGAACCCCCGGATCCTCTCCTTCGTGCGGAGCTTCGAGGGGGACCAGGTCCTCATCGTCGCGAACCTCTCGCACCTCGCCCAGGTCGTCGACCTCGACTTGCATGCCTTCCGCGGTACCCGTCCCATCGAGCTCTTCGGTCACACGCCGTTCCCCCCGGTGGCGGAGTCGCCCTACCGCCTCTCGCTTGGACCGTACGGGATCTTCTGGTTCCGGCTCGAGACCCCAACCGCCACGGAGCCCGGCGGAGCTCTGCCGCCTCCGGAGCCTCTCGAGCTGCGCGCGCGCGGCGATTGGAACGCGCTCGCGGATCCGGAAGTGCGGGCACGCCTCGAGCGCTACCTCCCCGCGTATCTGCAAACGCAGCGCTGGTTCCGCGGGAAGGACCTGGCCATCGACTCGGTCCGCTGGCAAGCGACCCTACCGCTCGATGGCGACCCCACCGGTAACCGACTCGCGATCGTCGAACTGCGATTCGCCGATGCCGAGCCGCAGACCTACCTTCTGCCCCTCGGGTTCGCGACGGCCGGCCCGCCGGAGACCTTGGGCCAAGCACCGCCCAGCCACGTCGTCGCCAACTTCCAAGGGGGAGCGAGCACGCCGCTTCGACTGCTCTACGATGTGGCGCAGGAGCCCGAGTTCGTGCGTCGGCTCGTCGCTCGGATCGCTCGTAACCGTCGTCAATCGGTCGGAGCGGACGAGCTCGTTCTCGCACGCACTTCCGCGTTCCGCAGCGAAGCGGAGGGATCGGTCGAGGCGCTCCCGGTGCTCCCGCTCGGTGGAGAGCAGTCGAATACCTCCACCCGGGTCGGCGAGCGATACACGCTGAAGCTCTTCCGTGAGATCGAGCCGGGGCCGAATCCGGAGATCGAACTGGGGGAGTTCCTCCTCCGCCATGGTCCGGCCCCGGTGGCCCCGCTCGCGGGCTACGCCGAGCTCCGGAGCGCCAGCGGTGAGGTCTACACGCTCGCATCGCTCCATCACTACATTCCCAACGAAGGGGATGCGTGGGGCGTCACGCGCGATCAGCTCCGCAGCTACCTCGAGCGGGCCCGGGCGCACTTTTCCGGCGGCCGCGAACCACCGGAGAGCGCCGGCGCCATCACGTTGCAGCCCATCGACCCCCCGACGATCGCCGTCGAGCTCGTCGGAAGCTACCTCGACATGGCCCAACGGCTCGGGGAACGCACGGCCGAGTTCCATCGGGCGCTGGCGAGCGAGCGGTTCGACCCGGCGTTCGCCCCGGAGCCGTTCAACCAGATGTACGCGCGCTCGATCTTCCAGACGATGCAGACCCAGCGGCAGCAGGTGCTCGGGCGACTGCGCGAGGTGCGACCCCGGCTCGCCGAGGTCCCCGGACGGCTCGCGGACCGGGTCCTCGCCCGTGAGGCCGCGGTCGAGGCTCGGTACCGTCAACTGCTCGATCGGCGCTTTTCCGGCCAACGGATCCGGATCCACGGCGACTACCACCTGGGCCAGGTGCTCTGGACCGGGAAGGACTTCGTGATCATCGATCTCGAAGGGGAGCCGCTCCGGCCGATCACCGAGCGACGCATCAAGCGCTCCCCCCTTCGGGACATCGCGGGGATGCTCCGCTCGTTCGACTACGCCGCGCGCAGCGCCCTCGAGGAGGTCCCGCTCGCCACATCGGAGACCCCCGGGCAGAGCGCGGAGCTCCAGGTGCTCGCTGACCTCTGGGTCGCTTGGGTCTCCGGAGCGTTCCTCCGCGGGTACCATCATCGCGCGGCGACCGAGCCGTTCGTTCCGGCGGACCCCGAAGAGTTCGAGACCCTACTGCGAGCGTACATGCTCGAGAAGGCGATCTACGAGGTCGGCTACGAGATCGCGGACCGCCCGCAGTGGCTCCCGATCCCGTTGCGGGGGCTCGACCGGCTCCTGGCGAGCGAATCCGGATAGCGTCGATGCCCCGAGATCGGCCCGGCGCGTCGGCGGACCGGGCCCGTGCTCTTGGGATCCTTCTCGAGTTCACCGATGCCTCGGGGAGGGTGCGACCGATCGCGCAACGGACGCTCGC
>JBOGRR010000074.1:0-6625 GCA_050749765.1 Thermoplasmata archaeon
GAGCGACACGAGCCGCAGCCACGGACCGCCGACGGACGGTTCCAGACCGCCGACCCCCCAAGAGAGTCTCGACGCCCCGAACGACGCGATCGGCGCCGCGACGGCGCCGGTAGGGCCGGGACCGAGACTCTCAGGGCGCGGGGTGGGGCCCCGTGCCGCTTTGAACCCGGGTCGAGGGATCCACAGTCCCCCAGGATAGGCCAAGCTACCCCATCCCGGCCACAGACCGCGGAGTCCGGTACGGGATGAAAAGCCTTTGCCGGGCCCGAAAGCTCTGCCGGGGCCGGACCTCATCTCTGAGCGCGCGGTTCCTCCAGGTTGCGCTCCCTCTCCGCGAGTTCTTCCCGTCGCTCGCGCCCCTCGGCGCGGCCGACATGGATGAAGAACGCGCCGAATCCGACGGTGAGCGCGCCTCCGAGGAAGCCCCCGAAGTTCGCCGGCGAGGCGGCGAGGATCGCGAGCGCGGCGATCCAGATCAGAGCCCCGCCGAGGAGAAGGGTACCGCCGACGACGAAGGCCATCTCGCGCCGCATCGGATCACCTCTTGCTGGGAGGGACCGGCGTACGGGCCCACATAGTTATGACGCTCGCGCAGTCTGGCGGGTCCGATGCCGTTCATGAGTCCCTCCTCCGTCGACGTCTCGGCGCTGCGGTGGGTTCGCACGGCCACGGGGGCCTCGGAGTATGAGCTGCGGGCGGTGGACGTTCCACTCGCTCGGATCTCCTGGGCCAACGAGCACGACGCGGTCGGGACCGCCACGACCGCCGACGGAGCATGGACGGTGCGACGGGACGGGTTCTTGCTCGCCCGCGTCCACCTTCGGCGCGTCGGCGAGGATCGAGATGTTGCCCGACTGCTCAGCCGTCGAGAAGGGTTCAAGGTCCTGCACGCGCTCAAGCTCGCGGGGGGCCCGAGCTACGCCCTCGCGCGAGCCGGACGAACCGTGCCCGCCTGGTCGATCCAATACCCGTCCGGCGCCGAGCTGGCCCATATCGAGCCGATCCGCGATGGCTCCCGTCTCGAGGGTGGGCTGTGCGAATTCGAAGGACCGATCGTGAGCGATCCGTCGCTCCTCCGTATCGCGCTCCTCTCGTGGTATTTCATCGCGCTCGCTTGGTTCGAGGACGAGGTAACGGTCGAGTGGATCGACCACGGCGAAGCGAAATTCTAGCGGCGGCGCGCTCGGGCGCTCGTCAGGGCGCGTAGGACCCTTGGGAAGATCGCTTCGTAGCGCGGTCCGACGTCGAAGTGTCCCCCAGAGAATTCGAGGTGATCGACGCGCGCGCCTTGCTCCCGTGCGACCGATGCGAAGATCCTCGCGCAAACGTCGAGCGTCCACTCGTCGGAGCTCCCGCCGTCCACGTAGATGTAGCGAAGGCGTCGCAGCGCGCGGCGGTACCGCGGTGTCTGGATCATCCTCACCGGATCGTACTTCAGCCATCGCCGCCAGATCTCGGGACGGAGGTTCCCGGTCTGGGTATCGAACGGGAGCTCGAATCGACCCGGTTCCGAGTCGATCGGCGAGTAACAGGAAGCGTAGGCACAGAACTCGAGCGCGTTGGCCATCGGATGGCGAGGTCCGAACCCGTCGATCGGCTTTCGGAAGACCCGACGCAGCAGCGCTTCGGGGCCGCCCGCCTTTCGGATCGCGCGGAACGCAGACGGGAACCCTGGAAGGTAGCCGTACTCGAAGTACATGTCCCCGGAGTCCGACGCAGCGGCCGCGTACACTTCCGGGTGGCGCAGCGCCAAGGAGAGCGCTCCAAACCCGCCGCTCGAGGTCCCCACGACCGCGACCGGACCGGTCCGGTACTTCTCCTGGATCCACGGGACGATCTCGCGCGTCACGTACTCATCGTAGCGCCCCGTGGCGGAGGAGTTGAGGTACTGGCTCCCGCCGAGAGTGGTAAGACAGTTCGGAGCAACGAGGACCGCCTCGGTGACGGAGCGAGCGCGGATGAGCCGGTCGAGGCGCCCGACGAGGGAGTCCTCGAGGAACCTCGGTGGAAGGAAAGGCGACAGGCCGGTCCCCGTGTATCCGGCGAGATACACGAGCAGGGGCTTGCCTTCGGTCTCCCCGGAGGGTGGGAGGTACACCGGCAGAGTTCGTTCGACCGTGTCCCCCCAAGGATTGCCCTCGAGGGCTCGGCTGGAAAACGAGTGCTGCACCACATGGCCCTTGAGCCGGCGCGGGAAGACCTGGGACGTACGCGATCTCAAGGGAACCTGGATCGGCACCGGAACGACCGTACGCGATCTATCGCCGTCACCTCAAATCGCCTTCGGCGCTCCGATCGACCCGTCTCGGGCGCGGTCGATATGGGGGGAAGGGTCGAGGCGCGCGCCGGCCAAGCGCCTTGTACGGGACCGGGCTGGTAGGGACATGGAGACCTGGGATGTCGCCGCGTTCGCAGGAACGGAGTTGCGTCGGACGCACCGGGTCGCCGTCGCCTTCCTGGCCGAGTGGTGTCCGTTTTGCCGTTCGTTCCGCCCTTCGTTCGAGGCATGGGCGAGCCGGCTCGGGGCCGTGAGCGCGATCGTGGACCTAACGTCCGAAGAGAGCCCACTGTGGGAGTCCTTTGAGATTGAAGTCGTGCCGACCCTCGCCCTCTTCGATCATGGCCATCTGCGGTGGCGGCGTGATGGACGACTGGGCCGCGGACTGGACGAGCGTGATCTGTCGGACCTGTCCACGGAGATCGCACGGCTCGGCGATGATCGCGTGTCCTCCGGATAGGCTTTAGCGCGTTCGGCGCTGCGGCGCTCGTGCCGCCGGGGTCCGGGATCGTCCGTTCTCGGATCGCCCGCTCGCCGGTAGATCCTAGCCCACGAGTTCGCGGCGTGTCGAGAATACTCACCGGGGTCGACGAGGCGCTGTGAGCTTCCTGGTACCCACGACCACCACCGTCGCGATCCTGCTCATCGGCGCGACCGTGATCATCGCTTTCGGCAGCGACGCGCTCTCCCATCGTTTCCGTGTCCCCGATGTGCTCTGGCTCATCCTCTTCGGACTGTTGGCCGGCCCGATCTTCCACCTCGTGAGCTCGGGGCAGGTCCTCGGGCTCGGCGCGGTCCTCGGAACGGTCGCCCTCGTGATCATCCTCTACGATGCGGGGATCGACTTCAATCCGCGGGAAGTGCGCACGGCCGGCACGGCCGGGCTCCTGCTGGCGGTGCTGAGCTTCGGACTCGCCGCCGCGGTGCTCTTCGCCGTCGCGATCTTGTTCCTGGCGGGAGGCAACATTGGGCTCTCGCTGGTCTTCGCGCTATCGCTCGCGGGGATCTCCGGAGCCGTCACACTGCCGGTCGTCTTCCGGCTCGGTTTCGCCGACACGGTTCGCGATTCGCTGAGCCTCGACCTCGCCGTGGAGGACACCCTCGGGGTTCTTTCCGTCACGATCCTCGTCTCGGTCATCGTGAGCGGAGCGGGGTGGGGGGCGATCGTTCCCCAGGTCCTGCTGCCCTTGCCGCTCGCCGTCGCCTTCGGGGTCCTCGGGGGGTTCCTGGGGATCGAGTTCCTCTCGCGCTGGCAACGTAAGGTCTACGCGGGCCTCGCCGTCATGGGCCTGCTCTTCGTCGTCTACGCGGGCACCGAGACGCTGGACGGGTCCGGGATCATGGCCGCGCTGATCATGGGGATCGTGTTGGGCAACGACGCCTACTTCCGTCGGTGGCTCCCCCGCGCGCATCGGGCCCCGACGTTCGCATTCGACCCGGCGGTCCGCCAAGTCCACAACGACATCGCGTTCGTTCTCCGAGCGATCTTCCTCGTGATCCTCGGGATCCTCATTCCCTTCCAGCCCATCGGGGTCGCCGCAGCGGCTGCGGTGGTGGCGTTGCCGATCGTACTCCTGTTCGTCCGCCGGTACGTCCTCCGAGAGGTGGAGCGCCGCGGTCGCCTTCCGCCAGGGCTCTGGGGCCGCCTCTCCGGGCTCTACGGTCGAGGGCTCACGAACGCGGTGCTGATCATCATCGCGATCAGCCTGTACTCCCCGGCTCAAGTGCTCCTGTTCCCCGCATTTATCGTCATCATCGGAACGGACATCGTGATGACGGTCCTCGTCTTCCTCGAAGCGCCGCGCGACGCGCCCGGTGCGCCCCCGTCGACCTCGCTCGCACCGTGGGTCCCGCCCTTCCACGTCGCACCGGTCCCGCCCGGCGACGGACCGACCTCGTCCGGGACCTCGGATGGCGGACTACATCGCCGGGACGTCCCGCTCCACTAAGAAGCGGTGCAGGAGCCCCACGTACTGAGCCGGCTGGAAGAGGTGGGGATAGTGTCCGGTGTCCCGGAGCACTATGGCGTAGCTATTCTTCAGCAGCCGACCGAGCGCGAGCGAAATCCGGTGCAGGGAACGCGGGCTCTCCGCGCCGACCGTGAGCAGCACCGGATTCAAGAATTCTCCGAAGATCGCCGGCGAAGGGCGGTCCGCCTCCGGATCGCTCGACTCCGGCAGCCAGCTCGCGGCGTTGTCGCGGAACTCCTGGCGCATTCCGGGGGGGAGCGCCTCCCATCGGACCGCCGCTTCGGCGAAGTTCAACAAGTAGGATCGGATCGCCCCGTCGAGGTCCCCGGCGCGCACGGCCCCTTGGGCCACGAGGATCGCCCGCCTCAAGGCCGACAGTTCTCCCGTGGTCGACGGGTCGTCCTCCAGGAGCCCGACGCATGGCGGCTCGTGGACGACGACGCCGCGTACGAGCTCGGGGTGCTCGGACGCGAGCCGGAAGGCCACGCTCCCCCCGTAGCCATGGGCGACCAGATGGGCGGGATAGTGGTCCATCGCGACGAGGAGCTCGGCGAGGTCCTCCGCGTCTTCCACTACCGGACGAACGGGTGCCGCACCCGAACTGGCCCCGTGGCCCCGCCGATCGTAGTTGAGCACGCGCGTCGATCCCGACAGGATCGGCGCGAGCCGCGACCAGCTTCGGCGGTCGGCCCACGAGCCGTGGATGAGGACGAGAGGATCGCCCGCGTCGCCGAACCGCTCCGCGAAGAGGCGGGCGTTCGATAGCTGGACCGTCGGCATCGCGCTCTCGTTGAAGGAGTTCGCTCCCCGCACTTAACGGGGGCCCGACCGCCGCCGGCCCGGCTGGCGCGCAACGAAGACCGACGCGAGCGCGTTCCCCGGCGCTTCGAAATCTTCGATGGACGTGAGTCCCGCACCGCGAAGGAGACGGCGCGCGCGCTCCGTGCCCCAACACGTTCCGAGTCCGCCACGACCGTGGGCGCGGGACACGGGTAGGCAGTAGGTCGTGCTCACCCCATAGAGGAACGCCGAGCCCGACCGGCCGATGTTCTTCGAGAAGTCGCTCGAAGCGCGCGGTTCCACGGCGAGGAACCGTCCGCCGGGGACGAGCGCACGGACGAGCCGCGAGACGACCGTCTGGGGATCGGAGAGATCGTGGATCGCGTCGAACATCGTCGCGAGTTCGAATCGCCCGAGTGGACCGATTCCCTCAGCGTCGGTCCGCAGGAACCGGGCATTCGCGAGCCCACGCCGTTTCGCCTCGGCTCGGGCGCGAGCGATCGGGCGTGGAGCGTCGTCGATCCCCACGAAAGTCGACCGGGGAAACGCGTGAGCGAGGAGCAAGAGGACGTGGCCGCTCCCCGTCCCCACGTCGATCACGCGGATCCCTCGCTCGAGCTCGGCGACCAGGCCTCGTGCCAGGGGAAGGTAGTGAGAGACGAGCAAGGCATCGTAGCGGCGACGATTGAGGTCCTCCATGATCTCGGGGAATTCCGGCAGGTAGGCGGAGTACGGGACACCGGCTCCCGTGCGGAACGCTCGAGCGATGCGGTCGAGACGGCTCGCTCCGATCGTCACCATGCGGCTTCCGGGCGAGAGGTTGTAAATCGACTCCCCAGCCAAGGCCCGAGCGCGAGCGGGGAGGAGCGTGAACCGCTTCGACGGGGCGTCGAACTCGATGATCCGCGCGGCAGCTACCGCGAACAGCCACTCCCGGACGTAGCGCTCGTCCAACGTCGCGCGCTCCGCGATCTGTGCGCTCGTGCCCGCGCCGCGGGCGAGCGTCTCCCACAGCCCCGTAACGTGCCCCAGGTGGATCATCGAGGTGAGTTCGCCGTCCGCGTAGACCCGGAGGATCCGCCGGACGAACCGCCGTGTGGCGGCCGGCGCGTCGAGCGGAGAGGCGGCCATTCGGGCGGCGAGCTCGAAGCAACGGATATCCTCTTGGGCGCTTCTCGCGTCGTGGGGAGTCCTTGAGCGCGATCTTCCAACGCCCGCTCTGCGAGATGGGGAAGGCCTACGACTATGCCTTCCGTCCGATCGTCGGCGAACCGAACGTCGGAAGTGGCGGGCCGTGTGACGAGCGGCCGACCCGCAGCGAGCTGTGCTCCGCCGAGGCCGATCCGAGCTCGCCGTCCGTCAACTATCACGCCTTCCTCCTCTGCCCCGAGCACCGGACCCAGCTTAGGACCTATGACGCCCGCATCGTCGCGACCGGACGGAAGACTCGCTTCCGCCCGTAGTCCGGGAACTACTGACCATTCCGCAAATAGGTTATTATCCGGGATAGGCCCTGACTCTCGCCATGGGTCGATGGGCTCAGCGCCATCGTGACGCCGCTACCCTCGAGGAACGTCGACTGACCGGGCTCCAGCTG
>JBOGRR010000075.1:0-6585 GCA_050749765.1 Thermoplasmata archaeon
GCGCCGGGCCGCTCCGCGCCGGTCGCCGAGATCCGGGGACCGGACGGCAAGGTCGTTCGCACGCTCGCGATCGCGGGGATCGCGACGGGCGACACCATTGCCTTCCATCGCGGTCACCTCGACCGGGGATCGATCCTCGCGCTCGGGGAGATCCCGGACGGCACGCTCGTCTCGAACCTCGAGGTCAATCCGTTCGACGGCGGCCGCCTCGTGCGAGCGGCCGGCACCAGCGCGCTGGTCGTAGCGCATGCGGGTAAGAACGTGACCGTCCAACTCCCCTCCGGAGCGTTCAAAACGTTCCTCACGACGTGCCGCGCCCAGGTCGGGAGCGTCGCCGGCGGCGGCCGACGAGAGCGCCCGATCATCAAGGCCGGCAAGAAGTACTGGGCGACCCGCTCGCTCGCGCGCCAGCCGTTCAAGGTCCGTGGGGTCGCGATGAACCCGGTCAATCACCCGTTCGGGGGCGGCGCGCACCAGCACGTCGGTCGACCGAGCACGGTGTCGAGCGGGACGTGGCCCGGCGCGAAGGTCGGACGGTTCTCGCGTTCGCAGCGCAAGAAGCGACGCACCCGGGGACCCGGAGTGGTGGAGTAGATGGCGAAGGGGCGCAAGGGCAAGAAGGTCGAGGCGCGACGCAAGCGCGAGTTCAGTTTCCGAGGACTCTCGCTGCCCCGTCTCAAGGAAATGAGCCTCGAAGAGCTCGCCCAGATCCTGCCCGCACGGGCTCGGCGCTCGATCCGCCGCGGGTTCACCGTCGAAGCCCAACGCTTCCTGGAGCGGATGCGCGAGACGCCGACCGAGAAGGTCGTCCGGACCCACACGCGCGATGCGATGATCCTGCCCGAACACGTCGGACGTCGCGTCGCGGTGCACAATGGGAAGGAGTACAAGGAGGTCGAGGTCCGGCCGGAGATGATCGGGCACTACTTCGGCGAATTCTCTTTGACCCGCCGTTTCGAGAAGCACTCGGGGCCGGGGGTCGGAGCCACCCGCTCGTCCAAGTTCATGCCGTTGAAGTGAGGGAAGGAAGTTCGTTCGCATGAAGGGATACACCTACCGTCCGCAGTCCGGTCGCAGCGTCGCGCGAGCTCGGGGCCACGAGCTCCCGATGTCGCCGAAGAAGAGCTACGAGGTCCTCAATGCGATCCGCGGGCTCTCCGTCGAGCGCGCCCGGCAGGTCCTCGAGGAGGCGCGCGACCTCAAGCGCGCGATCCCGTTCCGTCGGTACAATCAGGAGACGGCACATCACAAGGGCGTGGGGCCAGGACGCTACGCCAAGAAGGTCGTCGTCCAGGTGCTCCAGGTCCTCGCGAACGCGGAGGCGAACGCCGAGTACGAGGGGCTCGACACCGATCGACTTTACATCCACACCGCCTCGGCGGCGCGGGGCCGTATCCAGAAGGCCCGGATGCCGCGCGCCCAGGGCCGCGCGACGGCATGGAACGAGCAAACGACCCATATCGAGCTCGTCCTCGCCGAGACGAAGGAGGACGCATGAGCTCGGAGCGCAAGGTCATCCAGGAGGCGACCCGACGGGTGCTCCTCAAGGACTTCCTCGTCGGAGAGAGCGCGCGCGCGGGCTTCGGAGGGCTCGATATCCAGCGCACCCCGATGGGCACGCGCGTCACGCTGATCTGCGAGCGGCCCGGGATCCTCATCGGACGCCGCGGCGAGATCATCAAGCGCCTCACCGAGGACATCCAGAAGCGATTCGCGCTCGACAATCCGCAGATCGAGGTCCAAGAGGAGCGCGCGCCGTCGCTCAACGCTCAGCTCATGGCGGAGAAGCTTGCCTCGACGCTCGAGCGCGGCTGGCATTTCCGTCGAGCCGGCCATTCTACGGTCCGCCGCATCATGGAGTCGGGGGCTCGTGGCTGTCAGGTGATCCTCTCCGGGAAGCTCACCGGCGAACGCCATCGGACCGAACGCTTCAAAGCCGGCACGATCAAGTACTGCGGAGAGGGCGTTCGGCTGTTCATCGACAAGGGATTCTACCAGGCCCGCCTGAAGCCGGGCGTCATCGGCGTCAACGTCTGGATCATGCACCCGAGCGCGAAGCTGCCGGACGAGATCAAGGTCAAGAGCGTCACAGCTCACGTTCCCCCCGCCGCCGTCGACCTCCCGGCCGCCGAAACGGCCGAGCCAGTGCCACCGGCGAGCGACGCGCCCGCCGGGGAGGCGACGTGACGCTCCTGCGGATGAAGGACCTACGCGCCCTCCCCGAAGAGGAGCTGCGACGTCGTATCTCCGAGGCTGAGGGCGACCTCCTGCGCGAACGCGGCGTCGCGGCCATGGGAGGCGCTCCGCCCAGCCCCGGCCGCATGCGGGCCTTGCGCACGAACGTTGCCCGCGCCCTCACCGTCCTCAACGAACGCGAGCGTGCCGCTCGCGCGTCCCCGACACCGATCGCTCCCCGCGCCTAGCGGGCGAGTGAGGGAGGAACTCGGGAATGACCCGTCGGCCGCCCGTCGGCCTCGCACCGGAACTGCGGGAGGCACTGGCGGGAGAGCTGATCGGCGCCGGTATCGAGATCCATCGTGCGCCGGGCGTGGCGCACCTGCCCATCGGCGGAACGATCGTCGATGAGACGCTGGGGATGTTCGAGGTCCGGACCCACCCGCACGGCCGGCGACGCTGGTACCCGAAGGGCGGCCTCGAGGGGACCGTCCTCCTCGGCCAAGGCGAGTTACCGTTAAATGGGGATGTTCTTCGCTACCGTCCCCAGGACCGAACCAAGCGGTTGCTCCAGGCCGGTCCCCGGAGGATCCGATGAGCCCTTCTAGCGCTCCGAGCACCCGCCGTGCCCGGGACATCGGTCTCGACGTTCGCGCCCCCCGGGGGGCATGCGACGACCCGCATTGTCCGTTCCACGGCCATCTTTCGGTCCGCGGGCAGGTCATCGAGGGGACCCTCGTCTCGACCGCCATGCAACGCACCGCCGTCGTCGAGCGGACGCTGCTCACGTTCGTGCCTAAATTCGAGCGCTACGAGAAGCGCCGCCGGCGCTATCTCGCTCACGCTCCTCCGTGCCTCACGATCCCGCTCGGGCACCGCGTCCGCATCGCCGAGACGCGGCCGCTCTCGAAGCTCGTCACTTTCTGCCTCGTCGAAGACCTCGGAGAGGCGGCGCGCCCGAACGTGGGTGAGGAGCCCGAGGTCGCCGCTCCCTCGACGGACGAGGCGAAGGGGGCCGCCCGATGAAGGGACTCGCGGGGCGGCGCAGCCGTGGCCTCCCGAAAGGAGCTCGGCTGGACTGCGTCGACAACACTGGGGCAAAGATCGTTGAGATCATCGCCGTGCGCAATTGGCACGGGACCCACCGTCGATACCCGCGCGCGGGCGTCGCCGATCTCGTGATCGTTTCCGTCAAAAAGGGGACTCCCGAAATGCGGCGTCAGGTGTTGCACGCGGTCATCGTGCGGAGCCGGGCGCCGGTCCATCGATCGGATGGCACGCGGCTTGAGTTCGAGGACAACGCCGCGGTCATCACGACGGAGACCGGTGAGATCAAGGGCTCTCAGATCAAGGGACCGGTCGCGAAGGAGGCGGCCGAGCGCTGGCCTCGCATCGCGGCCGCGTCGTCGATCATCGTCTAGGAGAGTATCGGCGATGTCGACGTTCTCACCGCACTCGCCGCGCAAGCAGCGGCGCATGCTCTACGAGGCGGACACCACCCGCCGCCGGCGGCTCATGAGCGTCCCCCTCTCCAAAGAATTGCGCGGGCGCTTCCACCGTCGCGCGCTTCCGCTGCGCAAAGGCGACACCGTGCGGATCCTCAAGGGGAGCTATGTCGGCCGCGAGGAGCGCGTCGCAAAGGTCGATCGCCGTGGCCTCTCCGTCACGCTCGACAACGTCACCTCGAAGACGGGGGAGAGCAAATCGACCCCCCTCCCCGTCCGCACCGGGAGCCTGATCCTCGTCCGCCTCAACCTCGCCGACCCGTGGCGCCGACGCCTGTTGCGGGTCACCGAGGCCGAGGTCACGCCGGAAGAACGCGGTGAGACCCCCACTCCGGCCGTCGAGACTCCCGTCGGCACGGAAGCCGTGGCACTTCCTCCCGAGACTCCCGCGGTCGAGTCGGCCGAGAAGGACGACACGCTGGAAGGGCTGCTCGACGACGAGGACAGCGCCGACGACCCCGATGAAGAGGACGACACGCCCGCCGACGAGAAGGGCGACGATGCCCCGGCCCCGAAGCGCACGCCGCGCCCCCGCTCCTCCTCGCCCCCGACCCCCAAAGGAGGTCACGCGTGACGCGACGCATGAAACGCCGAGCCGCCCCACGGACTTGGACCGTTCCCCGCAAGGGAACGAAGTGGATCCGACGCCCGTCGCCCGGCCCGCACGCCCAGCTCGAGTCGATCCCGCTCATCCTCGTGCTGCGCGACGTGCGCCGCCTCGCGCGCAATGCCCGGGAGGCGCGCATCTTGACGCGTACCGGTGCTGTCAAGGTCGACGGGCAGATCGTCCACGACCTCGCCCGCGGCCTCGGGCTCATGGACACCTTGAGCCTCGCCGCGCCGCTCGACACTCACTACCGCGTCGTCAAGGACCGACGCAACAAGCTCCAGCTCGTCGCGATCTCCTCCGAGGAGTCAGGGGTCAAGCTCGCGCGGGTCCGCTTCAAGCACGCGATCCGCGGAGGCAAGGTCGAGGTCACACTCCACGACGGCCGGAACCTGATCGTCCCGTCCGACTCGCCCTACCGCGTGGGCGACAGCCTCAAGATCGAACTACCGTCCCAGAAGGTCGTCCGTCATCTCCCGCTCGCTCCCGGCCAGCTCGCCTACGTGAGCGGGGGGACGCACGTCGGTGAGGTCGCCCACGTCGAGCGCGTCGAAGTGCGCAACTCCTCTCAGGCCAACCTCGTCCACTTCAAGGAAGGGTTCGCGACGATCAAGGAGTACGTCTTCGTGGTCGGAGATACGACGCCGCTCGTGACGCTGCAGGAGGACCTCGCGCGATGAGCAGTCCCGTGAACGCTTCCGCCGGGGCGAGTTCCCCTGAGATCGTTCACCCGCTGCGCCGACTTCGGCTCATCAAGGTCGTCGTCAACTCCGGCGTCGGGGAGTCCGGTGAGGCGCGAACCCGCGCGGAGAAGGTCCTGGAGATGGTGACGCACCAGAAGCCGATCGCGACGCGCTCGCATTCCACCAACCGTGACTTCGGCATCCGGCAGGGACAAGAGATCGGCGCGAAGGCGACGCTCCGGGGTCCGCGAGCCACCGAGTTTCTCGACCGGGCCTTCGAGGCCCGCGACCGCCAACTCGACCCAGATTCGATCGATCGGAACGGGAACTTCTCCTTCGGCATCGCCGACTACACCGATTTCTCGGGGATGAAGTACGATCCACAGATCGGGATCCACGGTATGGACATCTCGGTCGAGGTCGGTCGGGCCGGCTGGCGCGTGCGCGAGCGTCGGATCCGGTCGACGCCGATCCCTCGACAACTGCGAGCCAATCGGGAGGAGACGCGCCGGTTCCTGGCCGAACAGTTCCGCGTCACCTTCGTGGAGTAGAACGATCGATGAAGCCGACCAAGCGATTCGGACGGAAGGAGGGGTGCCTGCGCTGCGACCGCAAGCGTGGGATCGTGCGCCGGTATGGATTGCATGTGTGCCGCCAGTGCTTCCGTGAGGTCGCGACGGACCTCGGCTTTCGCAAGTACCAGTAAGAGGAAGCGATGCAGAACGATCTTCTCAATGACTCGTTGGTCTCGCTCCGCCACGCGGATCGGGGGGGGCGAGCACAGGTCTCGATCGCGCCGACCTCCCACCTGATCGGAGAGGTCCTGCGGATCTTCCGTGAGCACCACTACATCAGCGACTTCACCTTCGTGGAGACCGGCAAGGGCGGACGGTACGACGTCGCGCTCTCCCGGCGGATCAATCACTGCGGCGTCATCAAGCCACGCATCAGCGTCGCCTACCGGGACCTCGAGCGCTACGAGTCGCGCTATCTTCCGGCCCAGGACTTCGGGCTACTCGTCGTCAGCACCCACCGCGGCATCGTGACGCAGTCCGAGGCGCGAGCTCAGAAGCTCGGCGGGAGGCTCATCGCCTATGTCTACTGAAGAGCGCTCGGTCGCGGTGCCGATCCCGAAGGGCGTTCGGTTCCGCGTCGAAGCGGGGTGGATCATCGCCGACGGGCCGCTCGGCTCCTCGCGGCGACCGTTCCCGGCGGACGCGATCGAGATCACCCCGGCGAGCGAGAGCGTCACCCTCACGCTGCACCTCCCGCCGCATCGTCGCGAGTCGAAGGCCCTGCTCCATACGTGGGCCGCGCACGTGCGCAACCTCGCGGGAGGCCTCACCCGCGGGGTCGAGGCCCGCATGAAGATCGTCGCCGCGCACTTCCCGATGAAGGTCGCGGCCCGGGGCGAGGAGCTCGTCATCGAGAACTTCTTGGGCGAGAAGTTCCCGCGCACCGCACGACTGCGCACGGGGACGAAGGCGACGGTCGACGGCGAGTTCGTCATCCTCTCGGGCAACGACGTCGAGCAGGTCGGCCAGAGCGCCGCGAACATCGAGCGAACGACGCACATTCGCGATTACGATCCACGGGTCTTTCAAGACGGCATCTA
>JBOGRR010000076.1:0-6368 GCA_050749765.1 Thermoplasmata archaeon
GGGGTCCCGGGCGCCGAGGCGAACACCCACAGCGTCTACCGACTGAGCGCGGCCCAGCGTCTCGGCCGTCGATTGCGCGAGATCGAAGCCGCCTCTCCGAAGCTCGCCGGGGAACGTCGCCCCCGGGTCGTCGTGGTAGGCGGAGGATCGACCGGCACCGAGCTTTCCGCCGAGATCGCGACCGCGGACTGGACCTCGGTCGCGCACCCCCAGGCCCGAGCCCCCGAGGTCGTGCTGCTGACCGGAACGCTGCCGTTCCTCGACGGCCTGCCTCCGCGCCTCGTCGAGCACGCGCGCAGAATGCTCCACGAAGCGGGCGTCGCGATCGTCTACGGATGGAACGTCGTGCGGGTCGACGCCGACCGGCTCGAGCTCGAGGACGGGACGGTGCTCGTCTTCGATGCGGCGATCTGGTGCGCGGGATTGCAGGCCGCTCCGCTCATCCGCGAGCTGCCGGTGCCGCATGGTCACGGCGGGCGCATCGCGGTCGACGAGCATCTCGAGATCCCCGGATTCCCCCGCTGCTTCGCCGTGGGCGACGTTATCGAGTACCGCGACCCGAGCACCGGCCTGACCGTTCCCGGCACCGCCCAGGCCGCGCTCGCCGAGGCGAGGGTCGCGGCGGAGAACCTCGTTGCGCGGTGGAGCGGCCAGCCCCTCGCCCCGTTCCATTATCGCGAACGCGGGACGATCGTCGCGGTGGGCCAGGGGCGGGGGGCCGGGAACCTCGGGCGGCTCACGTTGTGGGGGCGTCCCGCGGCGCTCGTGAAGAAGCTCGTTCAGCGCGACTACTCGAACGCGGTGGAGAAGGGCGAAACGTCCCGGGTGCTGTAGGCTCGATCGACCGCGCGAGGGTTATTCTCTCGGAGGAGTTGGGGCCGGTTCAGGATGAAGGCGCTCCTACTAATCGGCGGGCTCGGGACCCGCTTGAGGCCGGTGACCGAGGCGGTACCGAAGCAGCTCATCCCGATCGCGGGAAAGCCGATCCTCTACCATCTCTTCGACCTCTTGCCCGCCGGGATCGAAGAGGTCGTCCTCGCGATGGGGTACCGCGCGGAACAGGTCGCGGAGTACGTGCGAGCCCACCCGCCGGGATTCCCCGTGCGCTCGGTCGTGGAAAGCGCCCCGCTCGGCAGCGGGGGTGCGATGCGCTTCGCGGGGGAGCGGATCTCCGACCCGTTCTACCTTCTCAACACGGACGTCGTCGCCGCCGCCGACCTCCCCGCGCTCGAGGCGCTGCGGGTGAAGCGCTCGGCGCTCGGCGTCATGGCGCTCGCCTCGGTCGAGGACACCCGGCCGTACGGAGTCGCCGCGCTCGACGGGGACCGGATCACCCGATTCGTCGAGAAGCCACCGCTCGGCGACGCCCCATCGAACTGGATCAACGCCGGGATCTCCGTCTGGCGACGCGAGGTCCTCGACGCGATCCCGGCCGAGCGCGCCCTGAGCTTCGAGAAGGAGATCCTCCCCGGTCTGCTCGATCGAGGGATCTACGGCCACCGGCTCGTCGGCTTCTGGGAGGACGCGGGCGCCCCGGACCGAGTACTGCGCGCCCAACGGTTCCTCTTCGACGCCGGTCGCGCGACGCACCCCGGACTCCCCTCGGGCGCGTTCGGGAGCCCGCTCGTCTGCAGCGGCGCGGACCTTGTAGCGACCGGGGCCGAGTTCGGGCCGTACGTTCATCTCGGCGCGGGGGTGCGCGTCGCCTCGGGCGCGCGAGTCGCGGACTCCGTCCTCATGGATCGAGCCGAGGTAGGCGCTGGCGCGGTCGTCACCGGATCGATCCTCGGGCCGAGGACGTCGGTGCCGGCCGGAGCCCGCGTGGCCGGTCGGATCCTTGCGTCCGACACGCCGCTCTAGTTCGAAACCGAGGTCGAGCCCGCGAGATACCGGAGGTTCCCGACCCCCCTCACCGTTCGGGGTCCGGGGGCGATCTCGGCGCAGAACCCGGGGGCGTCGAGGACCATCGTGTGGTACTCTCCTTGCTCGCCGCTCGCGTCGAACCTTTTCCGTCGAGCGAGACGCACGAGCTCGTCGATCGTTCGACGATCGAGGACGCGCCCGAGCCATTCCACGCCCAAGTGTGGCACGCGAACCGCGGTGATCTCCGCTCGGATCCCCGCTGGTCCGAGCGCGCGGAGCAGCGCGTAGCGTGATTGACGCCATAGCGGACGGAGCACCCGGAGCCCGGTGGAGGCTGCGCGCTCGCGGACCCAGGATGGGGCGCCGCCGATGAGGTCGATGTCACCGGTGACGACCCAAGCGTACCCGTCGCGCCGCAGCCGACGGAAGTGGCGTTCGTAGGCCGTGGTATACGGCGGCTCGACGTCGAGGACCCGGTGGGGGAGACCGAGGGCCCGAGCCTGTGCGCGGATCCGCGGGAGCGGATGGGCCCGAAATCGGGCCCGCGGGGGCGCGAACGTGAAGAGCGCGTCGACGGGAAGGCCGCGGGCTCGTGCACGATCGAGCGCCAGGGCGCAGTCCTTGCCCCCGGTCCACAGGACGGCGGCCCGCCCCGAAGCGGCCGGGCTCATCCAGCCGCCGGGCCCCGCAGCACGACCTTCACGCTCGCATCGGCGTCGCGGGCCCGCTCGAACGCTACCGTGACGTCCGAGAGCGGGAAGTGATCCGTGACGAGATCGGCGAGACGGAGTTTTCCGTCGACCCGCAGGCGGTGGACCTCGCGGATCTCCTCCTCGCCCGTCGCATAGGTCGGGACGACCCGGATCCCCTGCAGGTAGAGTTCCTGGAGGTCGACGTCGAGGCGGCTTCCGGTCGCCGGCACGCCAAAGAGATTGACCGTCCCGCCCCGACGTACAAGACCGAAGGCCCCTCGAAGCGCCGCCGGAGCTCCGGTCGCTACGACTGCGAGGTCGACGCCCTCCCCACCGGTCGCCGCGTGCACGCGATCGATCCCCCCCCCCGCGTCGCGAGGGTCGAGCGCTAGATCAATCCCTCCGGCCTCGGCGACCGCGCGACGGCGCGCCGAGATCTCTGCCCCCCCGACCCAAGAGGCTCCGAGCGCTTTCGCGATCCGAGCGTAGAGGAGCCCGACCGGGCCGAGGCCGTACACGAACACCGACCGGCCCGGAGCAAATCCGACCCGGCGCAGGGCCGTGACGACGCATCCCGCGGGCTCGAGGAGCGTGCCTTCGTCCCACGCGATCGACGCGTCGAGCCGGAGCACGGCCCCCGCGCGGACGTGCGACGCCGAGACCCGGAACTTCTCCGAGAATCCCCCGGGATCGAGGTTCGTCTTCGCGTAGGTCGCGCAGAAGGTGAAGTCGCCCCGCCGGCAGACCGCGCACGTCCCGCACGGCACATGGTGATGGACGAAGACCCGGTCACCCTCGAAGAGTCCGCTCACACCCTCGCCCACGCTGGACACGCGCCCCACGGGTTCGTGGCCCAAGGTCGTGCTCGCGCGATAGCCGCCTTTCACTTTCTCGAGATCGGTCCCGCAGATCCCGCACGCCGCGAGCGTGACGACGATCTCGCCCACCCCCGCCCGCGGCTCGGGGACTTCGGCGAGCCCTACGTGTCCGTCGACCAACCGGGCGTATTTCATTGAGCAGCGCGCGCCGCCCGGATCGAAGCGTCGAGGATCTCGATCGCTTCGTCGATCTCCGCGGGTTGGATGATCATAGGCGGGATGTAGCGGATCGCCGAGCGACCGCACGGCAAGAGGATGAGCCCGCGCTTGGTCGTCTCCTCGATGATGCGATCGCGCAGCGCGATCGCCGGTACCTTCGTGGTCCGATCTTGGACGAATTCGGTCGCGACCATCAGACCGAGCCCCCGCACGTCGCCGATCTCCTCGTGACGCGCTTGGAGCTCGCGCAGCCGTTGCATGAGGTAGGCGCCTTGGGTGCGCGCATTCTCTAGGAGCCGATCGCGTTCGATGACCTCGAGGGTCGCGAGCGCTCCAGAGACAGCGACAAGGTTGCCACCGAACGTGTTCGAGTGCGACCCCTGGTGCGGGAAATCGAGGGTCTTGTTGAGGATGACCGCGCCGATCGGCAAGCCGTTCCCGAGCGCCTTCGCGGTCGTCACGATATCCGGCACGACGCCATGATGCTCGATCGCGAACCAGCGGCCCGTGCGCCCGATCCCCGACTGGACCTCGTCATCGATCAGGAGGATGTGGTGCTCGTCGAGGATCGACTTGAGGGCCGCGTGCCAGCCCTTGGGCGGGACGATGTAGCCCCCCTCACCCATCACGGGTTCCGCGATGAACGCGGCCACGTCCGCGGGGGGGATGACGGTCTCGAAGTAGAGCTCCTTGAGGATCTTGGCGCAGTACAGATCGCAACTCGGGTACTCGAGCTTGTACGGGCAGCGGTAGCAGTTCGGAGCGGGGATGTGCGTCCCGCCGGTCGTGAACGGATTGAAGCCCTGACGCTGAACCGGCTTCGAGGAGGTCATCGACAACGAGCCCATCGAGCGCCCATGGAACGCACCGATGAGGCCAATGACGATCTGGCGCTGGCGGTAGTAGCGAGCGACCTTCAGCGCCGCCTCGGCGCTCTCCGTCCCACTGTTCGTGAAGAAGACCTTCTTCTCGTACGTCCCGGGAGTGATCTTCGTGAGGCGCTCGGCGAGCCGGGTCTGGTTGTCGTAGTAGAAGTCGGTACCGGCGAAGTGCATGAGCTTGCCGGCCTGGTCGCGGACCGCCCGTACGACCTCCGGGTGGCAGTGGCCGATGTTGAGCACGGCCACGCCCGAAGCGAAATCGAGCAGCCGGTTCCCGTCGACGTCGTTCACCCAAACGCCCGCCGCGCTCTCCGCGACGATCGGCGAGGTCTTCGTGCTGGTCATGAGGTAGCGCTCGTCCCGCGCGATGATCTCGCGGGCCTTAGGGCCCGGGATCGGCGTCGTGATGCGCACTCCGCGCGCGGTAGGTCTCGGCTCGAGGGGATGCGCGGCGTCGGAGATCGCAGGAGAGTGGATTTGGCTCATGGAGTTCACCGATCGGTGAGAGGGGCGCGGGGAGGTAAAGGCTTCGGGGGTGCCGCGTCCGTTCAGAGGCCGGCGAGCAGGGCGAGCAGTGTTAGTCCCACCGAGATCGCCGCGATCGAGATCGCCGATCGTGCGAACTCCCCTAGCCGAATCCGCACGCCGAGTCGCTCGACGCGTTCCACGAGGATGAGATTGCTCGCGGCCCCGAGGATCGTGATGTTCCCCGCGAGGGTACTCGCCGCCCCAAGCGTCACCCACGCGAGCGGCGTCGTCGGCCCGTAGCCGAGGTGGGAGAGCGCGGGGATCTGCAGCGCGACCCATGGAACATTGCTGAAGAGCTGAGGGCCGGCGAGGCTCGTCGCCGCGATGCCGAGGAGTCCCGCCGTGGGCTGGCCGGGGCCCGCGATGGGCAACCCGCGCTCCACCGCGCTGATGATGCCGGCCGAGAGCGCCCCCGCGACGACCACGAACAGTCCGGCGAAGAGGACGAGGATGCGGAGGTCCACCGCGCGCACGATCGCGGTCCGGCCCGGGGTGATGGCGAGTAGGAGCCCCGCCCCGACGGCACACGGGACCCAGATCGCGATCCCCGGTGTAGCGAAGATCGAGGTCGCGAGCTCGAGGCCGACGACGAGCCCTATGGTCGCCGGAAAGACGATCAGGACCGGATGCTCGCGGAGGCGTCGAGCCCATCCACCCCGAGGGAACGCCGCGACCCGCTTCGTTCGGAGGGCAGCGTGCCGCTCCCGGGCCCCTCGGAGCCGGGGGGTGAACGCATGTCGGAGATAGAGGCCTCCCAGAATCAGGGCGGCGACGATCGGCAGTAGGAGGTACTCGAGATACGTGGTCACCGGGGCGGCCATTCCGCTCGAGATCGAGATCAGCAGGTTCTGGGGATTGCCCATCGGGGTCAGCGCGCTGCCGACGGTCACGGCGAACGCGACGGTCAGCAAGAGCGGCTTGGGGTCGATCTCGAGGCGACGTGCGATGGAAAAAAGGATGGGAATCGCGATGAGGATCAGCGCGTCGTTGAGAATGAACGCCGACGCGAGTCCGAACCCCACGAAGAGGTACCATGGGAGGTCCTCCGGCTGCTTCGCGCGGTGCAGCAGCCACCGGGCGGCGTGTTCGAGCGCCCCCGAGCGCTCCAGGCCTCCCGCGAATAGGAAGAGCGCGACGAGAAAGATGAGGATCGGCCCGCCAGCCTCGAGGGCGGCGAGGCCGTCGCTCGGTGTCACGACCCAGAGACCGATCGTCGCGATCGCTCCAAGGCCGAAGATCAGCCAAATCCCCGGCCCCCGGCCGACGATCTGGCGGACGATGACGGCCCCAAAGATCAGAACGAATACGGCGAGTCCAACGGGGTTCGTGGGCAACCTCGCTCCCGCAGCACCCGTTCGGCTTTAGGC
>JBOGRR010000077.1:0-6230 GCA_050749765.1 Thermoplasmata archaeon
GTCGCTCGAGGCCGGGACGGCGATTTGCTCGCCCTCGCCGCGAGCGACCGCGTCGCCCGGGAGCTCCGATAGCGAGCGGGCGCCCTCGGACGCGAGCTTACTCGCCGCCGGGGCCCTTTGCACCGCCGCCTTTCTTCGAGGCGATGATGTCGTCGATGCGCAGGACCATGCTCGCGACCTCGACGGCGCTCGAGAGCGCCTGGCGCTTGACGCGGGCCGGCTCGACGATCCGCAGCGTCCACATATCGGCGGACTTGCCGTCGTTGATGTTGACGCCCACGTTCTTGTTCGCCTTGGCGCCCTCGTGGGCGCTGCGCAGCTCGATGAGCGTGTCGATCGAATCGAACCCGCCGTTCTCGGCGAGGGCCCACGGAACCACCTCGAGGGCTTGAGCGAACGCCTCGACGGCGAGCTGCTCGCGCCCCCCGACGGTCGGGGCGAACTTGCGCAGACGGACGGCGAGATCGATCTCGGTCGCGCCACCGCCAGGGCACACGACGCCGTCTTCGAGCACGCTCGAGACGACCTTCAGCGCGTCCTGGAGCGAGCGCTCGACCTCTTGGACGACATGTTCCGTTCCACCGCGGATCAGGATCGAGACCGAGCGAGGGTTCTTGCAGCCGGTGACGAACGTCATGTCGTCATCGCCCACCTTGCGCTCCTCGACCTTCGCGGCCGACCCGAGGTCCGCAGCGGACAGCTCGGCGATGCCGGTGACGATCTTGCCGCTCGTCGCGCGGGCGAGCTTCTGGAGGTCCGACTCCTTGACCTGCTTCACCGCGTAGATCCCTTCCTTCGCGAGGTAGTGGAGGACGACGTCGTCAATCCCCTTCTGGCAGACGACGACGTTCGCGCCCGAGGCCTTGATCTGAGCGACGAACCGGCGGAACGTCTTGTCCTCTTCGTCGAGGAAGCTCTGGATCTGGGCAGGGTTCTTGATGTTGATCTTGCTCTCGATCTCGGTCTTCTTGATCTCGAGCGAAGAGTTGATGAGCGCGAGCTTGGCGGGACCGACCGACGCCGGCATGCGGGGGTGACCGCGCTCTTTGTCGAGGAGAATCCCCTCGATGAGCTGGGTGTCGGAGATCGATCCGCCGTGGCGCTTCTCGATCTTGATCTGCTCGACGTCCGCGATCGTCTGTCCGGCGCGTACCTCGACGATCTTCTGGACCGCCTTGACGGCGACGTCGGCGAGGTGGTCGCGGGAGCCGAAGACTCCCTTCGAGCCCATCGCGGTGCGGGCGCTGTCGATGAGGACCTTCTCGTCTCCGGCCTTCACCGGGATGCCGATCTCCTTATCGATCAGGCGCCGGGCCTCCTGCATCGCGATGTCGAAGCCCTTCGTGATGACCGTCGGGTGAATGTTCTGCTCGAGCAGGTACTCGGAGCGCTTGAGGAGCTCGCCCGCGAGGACGACCGCCGTGGTCGTCCCGTCGCCGCACTGCTGGTCCTGGGTCTTCGCGACCTCGACCAACATCTTCGCGGCCGGATGCTCGACGTCGACCTCCTTGAGGATCGTGACGCCATCGTTGGTGATCGTGATGTCGCCCATCGAGTCGACGAGCATCTTGTCCATCCCGCGAGGGCCGAGCGTCGAGCGGACCGCGTCCGCGATCGCACGGGCAGCGGCGATGTTGTTCTGGGTCGCGTTCTTTCCACGGTCGCGTTCGGTTCCTTCCTTGAGGACCAAGATCGGGGTTCCCTGAAGCATGGGTTGCACCAAGGTTGAGCAAAAAGCGCTTGTATATAATGGACGCGGTGACCTCCGGCGCTGGGCCGCTCGGAGTCGACCATGCGGTCGGTACGCCGCGATCGTGACCCGACATCTTCCCCGCGCCGAGGCACGAAGGAGGATACCGCTCGCCTCGGGTTCCCGGCTTGGATCGGAGTGGAGCGATCCCCTCGGTCTTCGGCGGGGGACTCCGCCATCGGGCGAGAGGAGCGGTTGCACTCGCCCGACCTGCTCGGTGCCGAGGAACCTATCGGAAGAGCTTGCTCTCGGCGAGGTCGATCACGTCGCCCTCGCGCCCCCCGAGCATCGCCTTGGCGAAGAAGAGGGCGAACCCGGAGGCTTCGGCCCAGGAGATCTTGGGGGGCGTGATGAGCTCGAGGCGGTGGACGGCGACGTCGACGACGACGGGACCGGCGGTCGCGAAGGCGCGCTCGAGGGCCGGGCGGACGGCTTCCGGCTGCTCGACCCGGATGCCGGTCAGACCGGCGGCCTCGGCGATCCGGGCAAAGTCGGTCGGCACGAGGTCAGTCGCGGTCGGCAGGAGCCCCGCCGACACCATCTCGAGCTCCACGAACCCGAGCGAGCCGTTGTTGAAGACGACGACCTTGACCGGGAGGGACTGCTGGCGCAGGGTGAGCAATTCCCCCATAAGCATCGAGAGGCCGCCATCGCCCGCCAGGGCGACGACGGTTCGCCCCGGGAACGCCGCCTGCGCCCCGATCGCGTGGGGAAGGGCGTTCGCCATCGATCCGTGATTGAACGATCCGACGAGGCGGCGTCGACCGTTGAACTTGAGATACCGAGCCGCCCAAACGGTCGGAGTGCCGACGTCGGCGCTGAAGATGGCGTCGGCCGGCGCGAGTTCGTTGAGGAGGCGCGCGACCAGCTGGGGGTGGATCCGCTTCGCGCCCGGGACCTCGATGGCGAGCTCGGCGTAGTCGCTCCCGACCTTCGCATAGCGGTCGAGCGCCCGCTCGAGGTGGGCATTGTCCGAGCGAGGAGCGATGAGCGGGAGGACCGCGGTCAGCGCAAGGCGCACGTCGGCGACGATCCCGAGCTCGACGTGGGAGCGCCGACCGATCTCCTCCGGACGTCGGTCGACCTGGACGATCGTCGCCTGTTCGGGGTAGAACTGGCGGTAGGGAAAGCTCGTGCCGAGCAGGAGGACCAGGTCGGCGTCCTCCATCGCGTGGTAGCCGGCCGGGGAGCCGAGCAGTCCCGTGAGCCCGACATCGAACGGGTTGTCGGGTTCCACCGACTCCTTGCCGCGCAGCGTGTGGACGATCGGTGCGCGCAGGCGGGTCGCGAGCTGGAGGAGCTCCGCATGCGCGTCGGCGCAACCGGCACCCGCGAAGATCGTGACGCGCGCGGCGCCGTTGAGCGCGGCCGCGAGATGGGAGAGCTCGTCGGCGGATGGCGCGTCCTTCCCGGACGGGTCCGGTTTCCAGACCTCTGGGACCTCCGCGTCGGTCGTCTGCCAGCTGACGTCGCCCGGGAGGACCACGACCGCGACGTCCCGCCGTCCGACCGCGGTGCGGATGGCTCGGTCGAGCAGGCGGGGGAGGTGCGCGGCCGAGCTGACGACCTCGGCGAACGCGCTCGCCTCACGGAAGACGCGCTCGGGGTGCGTCTCCTGGAAGTACTCGCTCCCGATCTCGGTCGATGGGATCTGCGCGGCGATCGCGAGGACCGGGACGCGGCTGCGGTGTGCATCGTACAGGCCGTTGATCAGATGGAGGTTCCCCGGCCCGCAGCTCCCCGCGCAGACCGCAAGGGTCCCGGTGAGATGGGCCTCCGCCGACGCCGCGAACGCCGCCGCCTCCTCGTGCCGAGTGTGGATCCACTCGAACTGTGGGTGGCGTCGGATCGCGTCCGCGACGGCGTTGAGCGAGTCGCCCGTGATCCCATAGATCCGGCGGACACCGCACGCCTCGAGGGTCGCGACCAGGAGCTCGGCGGCGGTTCGCTGGGTCATGACGGTGCAGAGCCGGCCGGGATTCAAGGGTTCCGACCGGGGCGCCTGCTCGGGATTCGTTCGGATTGTCAACCGAGAGAGGGATGAAGCTCCCTCGAGGTGCCGAGAGGATGGGGGCCCGGTGATCGAAGCTCCGGAGGCTCCCGAAGCGCCGCCCCCCGGACTCCGCGAGCGTGGCGGGTGGACCGAGCTGCTGCGCCACCGGCGCTTCCTGCTCTTCGAAGGGTCGGCGTTGCTCTCGAGCGCCGGCTATGCGGTGTACTCGGTCAGCGTCCTCTTCCTCGCCTACTCGATCTCCGGCAACCTCCTGCTCGCGGGCCTCGTCCTGTTCATCGAATACGGTGTGTACACGCTCACCTTCCTCGTCGCCCCCCTCGTCGATCGCGCCCGCGACAAGCGCACGGTGCTGCTCGCGTGCCTCCCGCTTCAGGCGCTCACTGCCGGCCTCCTGGCCCTCCAACTCGATCGGGGCGCCCTCACGACCCCCGAGCTCCTCGGGGCCGTCCTGGTCCTCGCGGTCCTTTGGGACTTCGACTGGGCGGTGTACATGATCGGCCCACGACTGCTCGTCGACAAGCGCCTCCTCTTCGCCGCGGATGGGCTCACCAGCGCGCTGGGGGTGGGGACGCAGGTCGGTGGGTACGCCGGCGGCGGCGCCCTGCTCTACTTCATCGGTCCGGACGGCGGTGCGGCGGCGTATGCTCTCCTCCTGCTGGCCGCCGCGCTCGTGACGATCCCGCTCTCGCTCCGGCTCGAGACATCGACGACGGAAGCGTTCTGGGCGTCGTTCCGCAAGGGATGGGCCTCGTTCCAGGGGCGGGCGGCCCGGCCCCTCCGTCAATTCCTAGGGGTCGAATCCATCTACGGGTTCTTCGTCGCGGTGCCTCCGCTCCTGATCACGGCCATCGCCTATGAGTGGTTCGGCGACCCGGCGAGCGCCTACAGCATCCTCGTCACGCTCTACGTCGTCGGGGGCGCGATCGGGGGGGTCATCGTCGGCCACTACAATCCCCGCCGCTCGGTCGGCGTGCTGTTGATCGTCGCGCCGCTCGTCATCGGCATCGCGATGCTCTTGCTCCTCGCGGCGCCCGTCGAGCTCGTCGCGCTCGGCGCCCTCTTGGCGCTCGCGGATGCGTTCATCAGCATCCGGTACACCGCGAAGTACTCCTGGGTGCGCGCGACGTTCGATCCCGAGGAACTTGGGCGCGCCGTCGCGAACATCTACTTCTTCACGGGGGTCTCCTCGTCGGTCGCCGCGCTCACGATCGGGGTTCTCTCGACCGCGATCGGACTCGACGGGGTGATCGTTGTCGCCGGTGGAGGTCTGTTGGTCGCCGCGGCCGTCGCCGCCGCGGTCCCGTTCATCCGGACGATGCGCTACTAGCGCGCGGCGACCGCGCGCCGCGGCGCCGGGCGACCGTGGCGAGGCGGAAGTACGCCTCCGGCGGGAGCACCTCGGGACGAAGACGACGCCAATCTTCCGGCCAATCCGCGAGCGTGGCCCACCGCGCGGCCGCCTCCGGCCCGCCGGCGATCCGCGGTAGAAGGTTCGCGAGCTGCTTGCGTCTTGACGAGAACAGGTGGCGCAGGATCGCCTCGAACTCGGCGACCGACGGAACCGGGAGCGGTCCGGAACGGGCGGTGTGCACGAGCACGCGACCCTCGACCTCGGGGACCGGTTCGAACGAGCGCGATGGAACGACCTGGAACAGCTCGGTCGTCCCGTAAAGCGCGGCGGCGATCGAGAGGCGGCCGTAGACGCGCGAGCCGGGGGCCGCGGCGATCCGTTCGGCGACCTCACGTTGCACCAGGACGACGAGGCGCGGAGTCCGCGCGGCCCAGCGCGCGAGCAGGATCGGGGTCGCCGCGGAGAACGGAAGGTTGCCGACCACGGTCGCGCGGGTCGGGAACGTCCACTCGAGCGCGTCGCCCTCGACGACCTCGATCCGGTCGGCAAAGCTCGCACGAAGATGCGCGGCGAGCTTCGGGTCCCGCTCGACGACCGTGAGCGGGCCAACGCCGCGGCGCAGCAGGGCCTCCGTCAGGACGCCGAGTCCCCCCCCGATCTCGACGACCGGTGCGGCCGGCCCCTCGGCGGCGAGCGCTGCTTCCGCGTCGGCGACGAACGGGTCCGCGAGGAACGATTGGCCGAGCCGACGCGAGGGGCGCACCCCGAGCCGCTCGAGCGTAGCGGCGATCGATCCGTGGTCGCGCGGGACCCCGCCGGGCGCCGGCGCTACGCCCCTACTCCGTGACGAAGGTGCGGTGGGTCTCCTCGACACGGGTGGGTTCCTGCTCGATGCACTCGACGACGAGCTTCTCCGGGGGGTTGAGGCGCACGCGCTCCTCGAGATCGGCGAAGTTCTCGAACGGGCGACTGCGAGGCTCGTCGCCGATCGCCTGCATCGTCTTCGTGCCGACCCTCGGGAGGAGCTCGAGCCGGCGGGACATGAACCTCGACCCGTTGATGAAACGTCGATGGCGCGGAGCGTCGCCGCGCACGTGGTCGATCGGAGGGGCGAC
>JBOGRR010000078.1:0-6199 GCA_050749765.1 Thermoplasmata archaeon
TTGCCCAACTCCCGGTTGAACGCGCCGCGGACGTTCTCCGCCCACTCCGTACCGACCCGGCGCCCGAGCTCCTCCTCTCGGGCGAGGTCCTCCGGCTCCCAGCGCGACCCGCAGGTGAACCGCGTGAACTCGATCCCTTCTGCGGAGCGGACGATCCGTTCGACCCAGAGCGGGATTCGCTCGAACGCCCCGCGGCACATCCGACAGTCGGTCGGCGCCGACAGTACCAGTTCCGGGAGCTCCGCCTCGAGGCGATGGGCACGCTCCGGGTTCGTGAGTCCCCGCCCAAGCCGTCCGAAGAGTCGGCCGAAGCACTCGGGACAGAGGCCTTCCGACGCGGCACGACGGGCGACCTCGCGGACCTCCACCGAGATCTCGAACGGCAGGGACGGAGCGGACATCGGCCGTGGCCGGGCGGAGGTGCGCGGCCAAAAGGTTGTCGCGGCGTATCTCGGGCAGGCTTTTCCACCGGGCCGCCTTGGGGGGCCTGTGACCGCGGCCGGTGGTCCGGCGTCCGACGACCTCAGCCGAACGGTGACCGAAGAGGAGCTCACTCTCGCGATCACGCGGACGCTCGTCGCCCACGGCCGCATCCCAGAGTCGGAGGCAGCCCCGACCGCGCGCATGGTCCTCGGGTACTTCGGCCCCGACGAGAGCGTCCTCGACAATACGCTGCAGGGGGAGGATCGCGACCGGTTCTACTGGCTCGAGGACGAGGGCCTCATCACGAGCCAGGAGGAGGACGCGACCGTCTCCCAGGGCCGGAGCTGGCGCATCCACTACTGGATCCTGCAGAAGGGGCGGATCCGCGAGGTCGCGCGCCCTCCCCGGCCGGCCCAGGTCGCGAGCGAAGCTGAGGTCGTCTACGCCTCGATGAACGATCGCGACTGGCGTCACAACGGGGGCGGCGCGTCCGGAAGCTCCGACCGGGCGTAACGGGCCAGCGCGGACCCCGCTCCCGGCGATCGGGTCACGCCCCTGGCGGGGGCCCCGCTCCCCTCGGTCGTACCATTCCGCCGCGAACTCCTTTACCCCGAGGTCTCCCTCCGAAGATGATGGCGACCTCGTCCCCCTCCTCCGCTCCCCCAGGTGAGCGGGCGCGCGGGCTCCGGATCGCCCTCGTCGTCGGGGCGATCGTGGCTGCCGTCGAGCTCGGCGCCGGTGCGGGAGGGAACTCGCTCGTGCTCCTCTCGGACGGCGCGCACTACGTTGTCGATCTCGTGGCGGTCGCGCTCGCGCTCGCCGCGGTGGGGTGGGGGGCGCGGCCGGCCGATCCCGCGCACTCGTTCGGGCACCAGCGGGTCGAGGTCCTCGCGAGCCTCGCGAACGCCGTCCTGCTCTGGGCGATGGCCGCGGTGTTCCTCTGGGAAGCGCTCGTGCGCTTCGCGAGCCCGGTGCCCGTCGATGGAACGCTGCTCGTGGTCGTCGGAGCGTTCACGTTCGTCGCGAACCTCTCGGTCGCGCTCGTGCTGCGGCGCCGGGCGACCGAGGACCTCAACCAGCGCGCGGTGTACCTTCACACGCTCTCGGACGGGGCCGGCTCGCTCGGCGCGGTCGTTGCGGGCGGACTCATCGTCGGGTGGGGATGGACCGAGGCCGATCCCGCGGCGACGCTGTTCGTGGTCGCCCTAATGGTCGTGTTCGCGTACCGCATCTCGCGCGACGCGCTCGAGGTCCTCATGGAAGGGACACCCGCGGGGATCGTCCCGGCGGACGTCGCGGCGAGCCTCGGGGCGCTGAGCGGGGTCGAAGGGGTCCACGATCTCCACGTCTGGACCCTCGCGCCGGGTACGATCTCGGTGAGCGCGCACCTCGTGGTCGGACGCGCCCCGAGCGACGATCGCCTGATCCACGCCGCGGAGCGCCTGCTCGCCGAGCGCTACCACATTCGCCACACGACGATCCAGGTCGAGGCTGCCGACTGCCCGTGCGGGCAGCTCCACCACTGAGCCGAGGGGCCTAGGAGCGGGTCGGCGGCCGGCCCGGCGGGCGGTAGCGCATCGGATGGTGCGGATCGGCCGCCGGGAAATCGGCGAGCCGCACGAGGCGCGCGATATATTCGATCGCAACGAAGGCGAAGGTGATCGCGGCGACCAGGCCGAGGCCGCTCGCGAGGTTCCCAATCGAATTCGACACGCCGAGCGCGACGAGGATCACCCCGACCGAGGCGAGCGCGTTGTAGCTGGAGTGCATTCCGACCGCGACGAGGTAGTAGCGCCCGGTCGCCCCCCGGTCTCCCAGGAGCTTGGAACGCGCGTAGCCGTAGCCGAACATCGCGGTCGAGCTGGCGTGCAGGAGCACGCTCGAGACGCTGCGCACGAGCACGATCGTGATCGCGCCGGTGAGCCCCCCCACCCCCCAGCCCACGATCCCGTAGAGCACCGTCTCGAGGAAGCCGAAGCCGAGCCCGACCGACGCGCCGTAGACGGGGCCGTCCGCAACATACTGGATGCGCGAGCGCTGGGCCAGGACCCCGGTCGCCTTGAGCCCCTCCTCGACGAACGGGGCGATCACGAGGATGAGGAAGAACTGACCGGCCGTCGAGTTCCCGTTGAGGAACGTGAACTCGGGGGCGGGATACGCCTGGCTGAGCGCGGTGCCCGCATTGAGGAGGACCGCCTCGACCGTCGCCGCGACGAGCGTCGCGAAGATCGCCCCGTAGAGGAACGCGGAGAGCAGCGGCGACCATGCGACGGTACGGTAGCGTTCGATGCTACGGATCCACGCGAGGTAGCCGATCGCCGGCACGAGCGCGACGATGAGGATGAGCAGCAGATCGAAGACCGTCGTCGTGAGATCGGTCACGATCGCGTTCCGGCGGCGGAGTAGGTATAGAAGCCTTCGCCGGACTTCCGCCCTAGCGTGCCGCCCTGGACCATCTGCTTGAGCAGCGGGCAGACCCGGTACTTGGGGTCGCGAAAGCCGTCCCACAGCACGTCGAGGATCGAGACCGCGGTGTCGAGACCGACGAGATCGACGAGCTCGAGCGGTCCCATCGGGTGGTGGAAGCCGAGGCGATAGGCGGCGTCGATATCGTCCCGGCTCGCGACGCCCTCGTAGAGCATCCACGCCGCCTCGTTCACGAGGACCGCGAGTGCTCGGGTCGTCACGAACCCGGGAGAGTCCTTCGAGTGCACGACCGTCTTGCCGAGCCGTTCGGCGAATCGGCGCGCCCGCTCGACGACCTCCGCCCGGGTCCGCGCGCCGGGGATCAGCTCGACGAGCGGCATCTGAAGGACCGGGTTGAAGAAGTGGATGCCGACCAAGCGCCCGGGGTCGCTCAGCACCTGCCCGATCGAGGTGATCGGGAGGGACGAGGTGTTCGACCCGAGGATCGCTTCAGGGGCTGCGGCGGACTCGATCTCGCGGAAGAGCGCCTGCTTGATCGTGAGGACCTCGGGCGCCGCCTCGATGACGATCGACGCCGTATCGGCGCGGCGGAGGCCGATCGCCGAGTCGATCCGCTCGCCCGCCTCGGACCGGAGCACCGGGTCGAGGAGGCCCTTGTTCACTTGATGATCGAGCGCCCGCAAGGCGCTCTCGCGCCCCTTCTGGGCGAGCTCCTCGCGAACGTCCTCGAGGGTGACGAAGTAACCGGCCACGGCCGCCTGGGCTGCGATCCCGCTCCCCATGATCCCGGCGCCGACGACGAAGACCCGCTCGCCGACCGAGGCGCGAGGGTCGTTCGGGGGGGGCGTCGGCTCGCTCACGGCGCCTCCGGAGCCGAGAGGGTGCGCGCGGCACGGACGGAGACGAGATACTCGCACGCCCGGCATCGCTCGTGGGCCGCGGGGGCGCCGCACGTCCAACAGCGACCCGGCGCCCCGGCGTTCTCGAGGAGGCCGAGGTCGGTCAGTCGACGGTGCGTCCGACGGAGGGCGTGTCGAGTGCCGGGGACCTCTTCCTCCAGCCTCCAGATCGCCTCGCGGTAGGCATTGCGCGCCGCGCGTGGCGCATGCGGACACTCGCCGTGGTCGAACGCTAGCCCCCGGAGCCGAGCGTAGAGGAAGACCTCTCGCTCGGGGACGTCGGCGAGCGGGGCGATGCGCGGAACGAGCCCGGGCTGGCGACTCCGATGGGGCGCCATCCGTGCGAGGCGCCCGAGGTCGCCCCGCGCGAGGTTCATCAAGATCGTCTGGGCGAGGTCGTCCAGGTTGAACCCCAGTACGAGCACCCCGGCCCCCTCCCGCGTCGCGAGGTCGTTGAGGAGCCGACGCCTCCACACGCCGCAGAACGAGCACGGGATCGTCGAGGGGAGGGCACGCGCCGCTTCGTCGGTCGTCGTGCCGAGCTCGTCCCGGGCCGCCAGGACGCGATGTTCGACGCCGAGCGACTGGGTCAGCTGTCGGGCCGCCTCGAGCGTTCGCGACCGATATCCCGCGACCCCTTCATCGACGCTGAGCGCGATCAGGCGCACGTTCGGACGACGGCCGAAGTAGCGCTGCGTCTGCTGGAGGGCCACCGCCGAATCCTTCCCACCGGACAGCGCGACGCCGATCGTTCCCCCCGAGAAGCGGGGCAGTTGGTCGTGGAACTCGCGGCGGACCCGTTCGTCGACCGACCGCAGGAAGTGGCGTTCGCAGCGGTGGGCGCCGGCGTAGGGCTGGTCGATCACCGCGGGGCTCTCGCACTCGGTGCACCGCACGTTCGGCTCTAACGAGCGACGGTATTTGAGCGACGGACGGTCCTCGCGAACCCCGCCGCCACTCTTAGGAGGCGGTCCCTCCTCGGCCCGCCTGCGATGCGGTGGACCCGACACTACCTTCCCGAGCTCGTCATCGCCGCGATCCTCGGCGGCGCCATCACCGCGACGCTCGTCGAATTCGCCTACTGGGGCATCACGCCGTACTTCGCCATCGCCTGGGACATCGCGACCGTGCTGTCGATCTCGATCTACTTCACCGCGCGCTTTGCCCAGCGCGATCTGCGTCGGTTCGCGCTCGAGATCGTCCTGCTCAGCGTCGTCGTAGCGGCGGTCGGATTTGCGACGGGGCTCGGGGGCGTCGCGACCGACGAGGGTCGCACGACCCCGTACTACGGCCAGCTGATCTATAGCGGCATCAACCCGTACACCTACCAGGCCAACCTCCAGTACACGGTCACCGTACTATGGGGGGCCTACAGCTATCCGGTGAGCTCGATCAGCTACGACACCTACCTTCCGCTGATCTCCTTCATTCAGATCCCCGGGACCAACTACCTTGGCTACGACCTCCTGTGCGTCGCGGCCTGGGCCGGGATGGTCTACCTCGTACGGAACGACGACTTTGCTGTGATCACGCTGGGATCTCCGGTCGTCATCCTGATCGCCGTGAACGGGTTCAACGACATGCCGCTTCTCTTCCTGATGACCCTCAGCTTGCGCGGCTGGACCGGGCCCAAGGCGAAGGCCGTCGAGTACGCGACCTATGCGATGAAACAGTTTGCGAATGGGTTTTGGATCCTGTACTACCTCGCGCGTCGCGATTGGCTCCAAGCCGTCCTCGTCCTCCCGATCACCATCTTGCTCATCTCGCCGTTCCTGCTCTGGGACGGGACCGGGATCTACTGCAACGCGCTCACGTTCGGCTGGGGGGGCTCCGCCTGCGCGGTCTTCGACTCTACGCGCAACGCGGGCGACCTCTGGGGCCACTGGAACTACTACCTCTGGCCCGTCTGGATCTACGCCCTCTTCCGGACGCCGATCGACCTTCGGATCCGGTGGGTTTGGGCCCGACTCTTCCACCCCCGGGTCGTTTCCCCCGCGTCGAACGGGCCGTGAGCCGTACGGTCGCTTCCTCTGCGCGCGAACGATTATTAGGCGAAAGTCGGCCGGACCGGCTGCGATGGCGACCGCGGCGGTCCGGGTGCGAGTCGAGCCATCCTCCCGTCGTTCCCGAGGGACTCCGAGACCGAGCGCGTCGTCCACCGAGGTCCCCCCGCCGTACGGTGGGGAGGAGACGATCGGGCTGTTCGAACGGCGCCTCCGCGCGCAGGAGCGCAGCCCGTGCACCGTCAAACAGTACACACACATCGCGCGGATGTTCTTCCGCTTCGTCGCGAAGCCGATCGACGAGGTGACGACCCGAGACCTCGACGCTTTCCGCGAGTATCTCGTGCTCCAGCGGCACTACTCGAAGAACTCGCTCTACACGACGATCCGCGGCCTGACCTGTCTGTTCCGAAGCTTCGGGCTCACCCTCGCCGGCCACCTCGAAGC
>JBOGRR010000079.1:0-6190 GCA_050749765.1 Thermoplasmata archaeon
CTACAACACGCAGCGGCCCCACTCGTCGCTGGAGTATCTCACACCGAGCGAATACGCTGAGCGAAAGAAGGAGGAACAGAGAACATGAACGGAACGACCTACGACCCGCGGCCGAGCCCCCCTCCCCCAACCCCACCCGCATGTGTACAAACGAGAAGGGAGCACGTCACGCGCTCCCACCGTGCCCACTTTCGCTCGTAGCGCTCGGCGATCATCCCCATCACTCCCTCGATCCCGTTCGAGGTCGCCGGCAGACGAATCCCGTAGGCCGCCACCTCTGCAAACACGACCAACGCCGTCGCCCCACGCCGAATCGCTCGCGCGGAGCGCGGACACATGGCCCGGTCCAGACGTTGCGCCAGCGCCTCGACTTCCGTGAGGGGGATCCGCGCTCCGAGGTCTCGTTCGATCGCCTCGGAGGCCTCTCCGTAGGACGTGCGGGTCGCCAGCTCAGCCGCCGCCACTCGCAGTTCGGGAGTGTAGGGACGTTTCCCGAGTCCGAGCGCCGCCAAGAGGGGGACGAAAGTCCCTCCTCGTTGGCGGTCTCGAACTCGTTGGACTCGAAGGTCGACCCGCCCCACTTCGGGTGACGAAGGTTCGGGATCGAGTACCGTAACGGACGAATCGACGGCTACCATTCGAGAGATGGTGCGGACGCAGATCCTCCCCGAGGGCCGCCTCCGTCTCCTCAAACAGTCGACGTACGGCGTCGATCCCCGCGGGGTAGGCGCGACTCTCCGCGCCTATCCGCTTCCACAAATCTTCTGCTCGAACCCGGTACCGGCGCGTCGGGAGGCGAGGCGGGCGTTCGTCGACTGCCCGGTTCGAAGGCGGGCACACCTCGGGCGCCAAGATCGTAGGCGGGCCGAATCCTCCGGCGAACCTCGACGGGCGACGCCTTCGCGCCGACGGATCGCCTTTCGGCCCACTAGTTCGAACGAGCGTCGGAGGGGAGTGCCGCGGGCCGGGCTTGAACCGGCGGCTTCAAGATCTTCAGTCTTGCACTCTCCCAAACTGAGTTACCGCGGCACCGAGTCAGCGCTCGTCTATTCCTCGGAGTATTTCACATAGCAGAGGCGCGCATCGCTCGCCCGACGAGCGACGGCTCGCGCGTCGCGCGCCGGGGCCCGGCGGGGTCGATCGTCCGGCGTGCCCCGGTCGAACGCGTGCGCGTGCGTAGAGCGCGGACGGTCGGCGTGAATCCGCGCTTACTGTTATCTACACGGGCTCGCCCTTACTTCGAGAGATGGCACCCATCCGTTCGCTCGTGGTCGCGGAGAAGTTCAACACCGCGCTGCGCATCGCGGTCGTCCTTTCCGACGGTCATATGCAGCGCTCCCGTATCGAAGGGACGAACATCTTCCGCTTCGAACGGCCGGAAGGCAGCTACGCTGTCGCGGGCTTGCGCGGGCACATCGTCGAGCTCGATTATCCGAAGGAGCTCGCCGAGTGGTCGCTCGCGCTACTCCCCCGGCTGATCGAAGCCCCCCCGCTCAAACGCGTCACTGAGGGCGGGATCGTCGGAGCGCTGCAGTCGATCGTCCGTGAGTTCGACCGGGTCATCCTCGCGACCGACTTCGATCGCGAAGGGGAGCTGATCGGGCTCGAGTGCCTCGAGCTCCTCCAGAAGGTTCACCCGAAGATCGAGGTGAAGCGAGCGCGCTACAGCGCGCTCACCCGCGAGGTCATCGAGCAGAGCTTCGAGCACCTCGAGTCGCTCGACCGCGCCCTCGCGGAAGCGGCCGAGGCGCGCCAGGAGATCGACCTCGTCTGGGGAGCGGTGTTGACCCGCTACCTCTCGATCACGGCGGAGCAGCGGGGCAAGAGCTTCCTCTCCGTGGGTCGGGTCCAGACCCCGACGCTCGCGCTCCTCGTGGAACGCGATCAGGCGATCAAGGAGTTCGTGCCGACGCCCTACTGGCAGGTCGTGGGCACCGGCGTGAAGGGCGAGGACGCGTTCCAGCTCAAGCATGCCCACGGGATCTTCGAGGATCGCACCGAGGCCGACCGCACGTTCGCGAAGGTCGACGGCGCGACCGAGGGCGAGGTCCAGGAGTTCACGGAGGAGGAGACCCGGCGCCGACCTCCGATCCCCTTCTCCACGACGCTGTTCGTCGCCGAGGCGACCCGACTCGGCCTGGGCGCCGCGATGGTGATGCGGATCGCGGAGGACCTGTACACGCAAGGGCTGATCAGCTACCCGCGCACGGACAACACCGTCTATCCTCGCGGCCTCGGCCTCAAGACGCTCGCCGAGAAGTTCCGCGAGAGCGTCTTCGCCGAAGCGGCGAACTACGTACTCGATCAGCCGACGTTCCGCGCGACGCGGGGCCGGACGGAGACGACCGATCACCCCCCGATCTACCCGACCGGCGTCGTCGATCCCCGCAAACTGAAGCCGGATTGGGCCAAAGTCTACGAGCTCGTCGTGCGTCGCTTCCTCGCGACGATCGCCCCGGATGCGGTCGGCCGGAAACGCACGGCGAAGGTCGCGATACGGAGCGAACCGTTCGAAGCCACCGGCCAGACGCTCACCGATCCGGGCTGGTACCGCGTCTACCCGTACTCGACGCCCGAGGAGGTCGCGATCCCCGTGCTCAAGCCCGGCGAGAAGATCCCGGTGCGCGCTCTCCAGCTCGTGGAGGAGCAGACGAAGCCCCCGCGCCGCTACACGCAAGGCTCGCTCATCCAAGAGATGGAGCGCCTCGGCCTCGGCACGAAGAGTACCCGGCACGACGTGCTGCAGAAGCTCTTCGATCGGCACTACGTGGGACAGCGGGGGCTCGAACCGACGAGCACGGGGATCGCGGTCACCGAAGCGCTGCAGGCGTATGCGCCGCTGATCACGCGCCCCGAGATGACCCATCGTCTCGAGGACGATATGGAACAGGTCGCCCAATCGAAGAAGCCGAAGGTGGAGGTCTTGCGGGAATCGCGCGAGATGCTCACCGGGGCGTACGACCTGCTCTCGAAGAACGTCGACGGCGTGCGCGCGACGATCCGCGGCGCGCTCGACCGCCAGCGATTCGTCGGTCCGTGCGCAAAGTGTGGCGGAGCGATGCGCCTCGAGCGCAGCCCGCGCGGGATGCGATGGATCCAATGCGCGAACAACCCGGCGACCTGCCCGATCAGCTTTCCTCTCCCCGCGGCTGGATTCGTCGAGCCGGCCCCCGACTTCCTCTGCGCGACCTGCAGGTTCCCGCGAGTGAAGATCGTCTTTCGCGGCCAGCGCCCCGAACTTTTCTGCATGAACCCCGAGTGCTCCGAGCACCACAAGTCGTTCCGCATCGGTTCCTGCCCCACCTGCTCCAAGCCGCTCGAGATCCGCTACTCGTTCCTCGGAAAGCGATTCGTCGGCTGCACCGGATATCCGGAGTGTCGCACGACCTACCCGTTGCCGCAGCGCGGGAAGCTTGAGAAGTCGGCCGAACCGTGCCCGACCTGTCACGCGCCGGTCGTGACGGCGATCGAGGCCGGGCGCCCCCCGTGGACGCTCTGCATCAATCCGACGTGTCCGACCCGGGCCAAGCCCGAAGGGACCCCGGCGGCCCCGGCGGGGGAGAAGAAGAAGAAGAGGGCCGCCTCGGGGACTCGACGGGCGAAGACCGGGACCCGGGTCCGCGCGAGCCCGAAGGGGGCCCGATCCGCACGCAGCGCGCCCCGCGCCGGACGGGCGTCGGCCGCGGCCGAAGCACCCCCCGCGACGTCGGCGGCCTCCGAGCCGTAGGCGTTCCGCGCTCTCCCGCCCCGCCTTAAATAGCCTCGGGAGGTCCAATCGATGAATGGCGTCCGCGACATATCTCCTCGACCTCGATTCTAGGACCTGGGAGCGCCGGATCGCGGAGAACCCGCTCGTGATCCTGCCGGTCGGCGCCCTCGAAGCGCACGGCCCCCATCTCCCGCTCGGGGCCGACCAGATCCAGGCCGAGTCGACCTCGCGTTCCTTGGCCGAGCGCACGGCGGCCGTGATCGCACCGACGCTTCCCTACGGCGTGGCTCCCGAAGCAAGTCGCTTCCCGGGGACCGTGTCGCTCCGCATCTCCGAGTTGAGCCGCTGCGCGAGCGGGGTCCTCCGCGAGCTGGCACGGATGGGCGTGCGTAGGATCCTCGTGCTCTCCGGGCACGCGGAGCGCAGCCATATGGCCGCGCTGCGCGAAGCGGCGGAGGAAACGATGCGCGCCTCCCCCACGACCCGGATCGTCGTGCTCTCCGACTATGATTTCGTCTACGAGCTCCGCGGGGAGCTCGCTCCTCCGACGGACGGGCACGGGGGCCTTCTGGAGACCTCGAGAGTGCTCGCCCTGGCGGGAGATCGCGTCGGGTCAGCGCGGCCGGTCGTGACCCGCCGCGGGAGCCCGTTCGTCCCCGGCCCCCAAGGGCCCGAGGCCTGGCCCGAGAGCCTCGTCGGCGACACTCGACCCGCGTCGGCGGAGATCGGGAACCGGATCCAAGAGCACGTGCTGCGCCGTCTCGAGGAGACCGTGCGCGAACTGCTGCCGAAGTAGGGACGACCGAGCATGGCCGACCCGCACGATCTGATCCGCATCCGCGGCGCGCGCCAGCACAACCTCAAGGACGTGTCGCTCGATCTCCCGCGCAATCGCTTCATCGTCATCACTGGGGTGAGCGGGTCCGGGAAGTCGTCGCTCGCCTTCGACACGCTCTATGCGGAAGGGCAGCGTCGATACATCGAGAGCCTCTCGGCCTACGCGCGGCAGTTCCTCGGTCAGATGAACAAGCCCGACGTCGACTCGATCGACGGCCTCTCTCCCGCGATCGCGATCGAGCAGCGGGCGGGGAGCCGCAACCCGCGCTCGACCGTCGGCACCGTCACCGAGATCCAGGATTATCTGCGGCTCCTCTACGCCCGGATCGGAACCCCCCACTGTCCCAACGACGGTACCGAGATCGCCCCGCAGTCGGTCGACCGGGTCGTGGAGTCCGTCACCGAGAAGTACGCCGGTCGGCGGATCGAGGTGCTGGCGCCGGTCGTGCGCGCTAAGAAGGGAGAGCACCGCGACCTCGTCGAGCGACTTCGCGCCGAGGGCTACCGTCGCTTCGTCATCGATGGCGCGGAGGTCAGGTTCCCCGGCCCCGCGCTCCGCCTCTCGAAGACGAAGTCGCACACGATCGATGTGGTCGTCGACTCCTTCGAGCTCTCGCCGGACGAGGGCACGCGGCTCGCGGAGGCGATCGAGCTCGCCCGCACCCTGGCCGATGGGCTCGCGGCGATCCAGGGTCCAGGCGGCGCGCGATCGACGTTCTCGAGCCGACGCGGGTGCCCGGTCTGCGGGTTCTCGATGGAGGAGCTCTCCCCGAGGATGTTCAGCTTCAACAGCCCGTTCGGGGCGTGCCCCGAGTGCTCGGGGATCGGTGCGACGCTCCACGCCGACCCTGAACTGATCGTCCCCGACAAGGACAAGCCGTTCTCGAAGGCGATCACCGTCTGGGGGCTCACACCAGGGCGCGAGAGTCGCGAGCGGTTCGGGCGCCTCTTCGGCTACGATCCGCGCCGCGCCGTCCGCGAGCTCGATGAGAAGGGCTGGAAGGCGATGATGTACGGCTCGGAGCGCAGCCTCGGTGGAGGGCCGCGGTGGACCCGCTGGTGGTGGGGGGGAGCGTGGCTCTCCGAGGGCCTCGTCGCGGCGGTCGAGCGTCGCTGGAAGGCGACGAAGAGCGAAAGCGCGAAGGAGTACTACATGGGATTCATGGCCTTCCATCCGTGCCGGCGCTGCGGCGGGCGCCGCCTCAAGCCCGAGAGCCTGGCCGTTACGATCCGCGAACGGTCGATCGCCGACCTCGCGGCGATGACCGTATCGGACGCGAGCCGCTGGTTCGAGGGGACTCGCCTGGCCCCCCACGACGAGCAGATCGCAGGCCAGATCGTCAAGGAGATCCGCGCCCGGCTCGGCTTTCTCGAGAACGTCGGGCTCACCTACCTCTCCCTCGACCGAGCGAGCGCGACGTTGAGCGGAGGCGAGGCGGAGCGGATCGCGCTCGCGACGCAGATCGGCAGCGGACTCGTGGGGGTCCTCTACATCCTGGACGAGCCGTCGATCGGCCTGCATCCTCGCGACCACGCTCGTCTGCTCGCGACGCTCAAGGCACTCCGCGACCTCGGCAACACGCTCCTCGTGGTCGAACACGACGAGATGACGATGCGCGAGGCCGACTGGCTCGTCGACCTCGG
>JBOGRR010000080.1:0-5907 GCA_050749765.1 Thermoplasmata archaeon
CCGCCCGCGTCGACGACGATGACGTCGCCGGGACCGGCTCGGTCGATCGCCTCGACCGGCTTTGCCCAGTCGCCGTCGCGCGTGACGACGGTGACCGCCGGACCAGCGATCTTGACGCCCGCGTCCTTGAGGTGCGGGAGGATCCCGTGCATCGCCCCCTGACGCTGCATCGCGTCCGAGATGTTCGGGCTCGAGACCTTGAGGAACGCCTCGCGAACCTCGGAAGCTCCGTAGCGGCGGAACGACTCGCTCGCGACCTCCTTCTCGGAGTCGATCGCCGCGCGAATGCGCCGGGTCGCCTCGACGATCTTCGGGCTCTTCGTGATCGCCCCGCCCACGATGAGGATCCTCGCCCCCGCGCGCGTCGCCCGCGCGACGGACTCGCTCGTCAGGCCGCCGGCGACCGCGACGGGGATCGGGGAGGCGTGCGCGAGCTCCTCGAGGACCTCGAACGGCGTTCGCGCCTGCATCTGCATGTCGATGCCAACGTGCCAACAGACCGCGGCCGCGCCGAGCTCGGCGGCACGCTTCGCGCGCGCGATCGGGTCGGCGACGTTCAATAGATCGACGACGATCTCGGCCCCGTAGAGCTCGCCTCCGCGCACGGCTTCCGCGATCGTGTCGTCGTCAGCCGCTCCGAGGATCGTCACGAGGTCCGCACCGGCCTTCGCCGCGATCTCGACCTCGAAGGCTCCGGTATCCATCACCTTGAGATCGGCGACGATGCGACGGTCGGGGAACGCCTTCTTGAGTTCGCGCACAGCATCGAGTCCCTCGCTCTTGACGAGCGGTGTCCCCGCCTCGACCCAGTCGGCTCCTCCCTCCACGGCCTCGCGCGCCGCGGTCAGCGCGCGAGAGAGGTTCTCGAAGTCGAGGGCGACTTGGAGAACCGGGTGCTCGATGCGCATGATGCGCAAAGGAGGGGCGGGCGCGTAATAACGGTCCCCCCGTCTGCGCCCGGTGTGGTCCCCTCCGCTCGCGCTTCGGTCACTGTCCGGCACGGAGACGCGGGCCACCTCGACGACCTTGAAGATGGAAGCGTCCACCTCATCGTCACCTCCCCGCCGTACCCGATGATCCCGCAGTGGGACGCCGCCTTTCGGGCCCAGGGCGCGTCCGATTACGAAGAGATGCACGATCGGCTCGGGGCGGCTTGGACGCAAGCCTACCGGGTCCTGGTCGAGGGTGGTCTCCTCGCGATCGTCGTCGGCGACGCGCTACGGCGGCGCGAAGGGGAGTTTCGGCTCTGGCCCAACCACGCGGAGGTCCTCTCCCGAACGAGCGCCCTCGGCTTCCGCCCTCTCCCGTACGTGCTCTGGAAGAAACCAACGAACCGGCCGAACGCGTTCCTCGGGTCCGGCTTCCTCCCCCCCAACGCCTACGTTACGCTCGATTGTGAGTTCATCCTCCTCCTTCGAAAGGGCGCGTTGCGCGCGTACCCACGGGCGGATCCCGCGCGCTATCGAAGCCGGTTCTCGCGGGCGGAGCGGGATCGCTGGTTCACGCAGGTGTGGGCGGATGTGCGCGGAGCCTCCCAACGAGGCGAGACGGGGCGCACGGGGGCGTTCCCGGCGGAGATTCCCGCGCGGCTCATACGGATGTTCTCGGTCGAAGGAGAGACCGTCCTCGACCCGTTCGCCGGGACCGGCACGACGCTCTGGGAAGCTGCCCGGCTCGGTCGGCGGGCGATCGGCTACGAGTGGGACCCCGGCATCTACGCCCGGCTCGCCGCCGAGTCCGCGCGACGAGGGTTCACGGATCGCGGGGCGCGGCGCTCTGGGGCGACGAGGCGTCCGGCCCGCGCGAACGGTGCGAGATCTCCTCGTTCACCTGGCGACGCAAATACCAGAGCGAGGCAAGGCTGAGCCGGTCGATGTGCAGCAAGAGGTAGTGGAGATAGATCCGCTCCGGCCGGTTCGATGGGGACGGGTCGTCGCGCGCGGCGGCGGGATGCCGTCGGAGCGTAGCAGGGTGCTGCTCGTCCACAACGCCGTGGTAGTGTCGCGCCCCCGCCCCCGAGAGCGGAGGGGTAATGCGGTCGACGGGATCGATCGGTTCGAGCGAGGAGGCGTGCGGGCCCGAGGCGCCCGCCCGGTCGTGCTTCGGCGCCTCCTCTTGGAACTCCGATATCGGGCGGCCCGTGACGTCGACCACGATCGATCGGATGCTCCACGGAGCTCGCCGTCGAGGGGGCCGACGCGCGGTGGACTCTGCGACCGCGCTCATCTCCCTTGAATTTTCGTGCGCTCTTCATAAGGCTGGTGTTGGAGGCGCATCCGGGCCGTCGTTCCGGTGGCCGGCGCCCGCGAGACGGCCGACGAGGAACTCGTACTCCGGGGTCGACGCGACGACCGCGATCGGCAAGTGGAGCTCGCCGACCCGAAGGAGTCCCTCGGAGTATCCCGCTTCTCGCGGGAGCCGGCTCCGCGGGAGCCACTCGGCTTCCGCGTCCGTAAGCCCGTAGAACGACGCGAGCTCCGTATCGGGGGGCGGAAGGCGGAGGAGCAGCGTCGCGCTCAGGTTCCCGAGCAGTGAGCGGCCGGTCGGATGGCGGAGGAAGTCGTTCGGGTGCTGGCTCAGCAAAGTGACGCCGGCGCCGAAGTGACGCACGTGGCGGACGACCCGGTCGAGGAACTCCGCGGTCGCCGGGTGGCGGGCCAAGAGGTGCGCCTCGTCGACGATCAGCATCTTCGGCCCCGAGCCCCCCTGCAGCCGACCGTACGCCCAGTCGAGGACGTAGGTCAGGTGGAACGGAAGCTGTTCCTCTACCACGCCGCGGAAATCGACGACGAGCGGCCCGTCGCCCGCGTCGATCGTCGTGGGGCCGTCGAGGCCGCGGAGCGACCCCGATCGAAAGACCTCGAGCAGGGTCGAAAGCCGTCCGGCGCGCTCGCCGAGAGCGGCGACGGCGTCGACCAGAGTAGAGAACGTCGGAGTCGGAGCATCGTCGCGCGCGTAGAGGCCGCTCACGACCGCGTCGAGGCTCGCCGATTCCTCGTCGCGCAACGTAGGAAAGAGGGCCCGCAGCATGGCGGAGACCCGCCCCGCCTTCTCGCGTCGGTCCCCGCCCGTCGTCACGGGGTCGAGCGGATTGAGCCGGTCGCCCGGCCCTTCACCGAGCCGGATCACGCGACCGCCGAGCGCTCGCGCGAGCTCCCCGAACTCTCCGAGGGGATCGAGCACCGTCACCGTGAGTTCGGGGCGCATCCAGCTACTGCGCAGCCAGTGGAGCGCGGCGGCGAACGACTTCCCGCTCCCCGTCATCCCGAAGATCCCCCACGAGTGGCTCGCCTGCGACCACCGATCGATCACCACGGGCGCCGCGTCCTCGAGCAGGAGTCCGACAAGCGTTCCCTTGGGCTCGAGCACCATCTCGTCGACGAACGGATAGAACGCGGCGAGTCCATCGGTCGGCAGCGTATGGAAGAACCCGAGCGGCCGCTCGTCCGGTCCGGTGAGATCGGGCGGAGCGAGCGCCGAGCGGACCTCGTAGCGCGGGACTCGCCCTCGAAAGCCGAGCCCACTGAGCCGCCCCTCCAGCATGGCCCGCGCGCCCGTGGCCAAGGCGGCGCGGGTCCCCGTGCCGTCCAGCCGGACCCCGACCCGCCAGAGTTCTTGCTCTCGGCGTGCGACCCGGTCCCCGAGGTGCGTCGCGCCATCGCGCTCGGCGGCGAGCTCCGCGGCGCGCGCGTCGTTCGCGCCGCCGTGGCTGAGCTCGACCTCAGCGACGGCGCGCGCCCCATGGAGGATCTCGATGGCGCGGGCGGTGCCGATCGGCCGCGCGTCGAGATACAGTTCGACCGACTCGGACGTCGGCAGGAGCCGCCCGAGAAAGCCGAAGGGAACTTCGTTCGGTAGCTGACGCAGCACGAGCGGCGAACGCACCCGCGCGCCGTCGCGAAGCCAGTCGGGGCCTTCGACGACCGGTGCCGAGGTCATCGGCGGGGCTCCTCGCGCGGCCCGGTCTCCGTGCGATGAGCTCGCCACAGCACGAGCACTCCGACGCCGAGACCGGGCGGGCCGAGCGGGGCGAGGGAGATCGGCAGAAGGAGCGCGAACGCTCCGAGACCGCCGAGCAACACGAGCGCGGCGGCCACGCGGGGCGCAACGTGGAGCCGTACCGGGTAGCGCCGGCGTACGTCGACCAGGAACGCCCCGACCCCGAGGGCGACCAGCGCGATCGATAGCCCCGAGAAGGGGGGATAGACGATCGCCGCGATCCCGCTCACGAGCGCGAGCGCCCCCGCGAGTCCGACCGGGTCGCTCCGCAGGAGCCCCGCCCGGTCGAACGCGTTCATGGGGGCTCCTGCGACGCTTCGTTCCAACCGAATCGCCGTACCGCAGCGGCGAGGCTCGCCCCTTCGAGCCGTTCCGGCCGTACCCCGAGCGTCGCGAGGCGATCGCGCAACGCCTCAGTTCGTCGCCCGAGCTCCTCCCGGCCCGCCGCGTCGGAACGGCGGCCCCAGCTCAGAACGTAGATGCGTCGCTCGGTACGCCGTCGCAGGAGGAGGCGGAGCATCTCCACGTACGCCACTTGCGCGGCGACATCCGCTCGGCCCACGGGCGGGGCCCGGGGGACCCATGGCTCGGGGTGGATAGGGACCCCGACCGCAACGACGACGATCCCACCCTCGATCGAGCGGAGTATCTCGCGGTACTGTTCGAAGATCCGACGTAGCTCCTCGGGCGGGAGAAAGGCGATCGGGCGGCCGCGGCAACGTAGGACCGTCGCCTCGGCCCCCGGCGCGATGCCGACGATGCCCGCGCGCGCGTCGTGCGCCGTCGAGCTCATCGTCGCCTCGACGGGGCGGAGCGCGCGCTCCCAAGCAGCGAGGCGAGCGGCCACGACGCGATCGAGCGAGCGACCGCCGACCTGCACGACGGTGAGGAGGAAACCGACCCCGAGGACCGGCAGCCAGAGGAGGGGGCCGAACGCTGGGATGAGCACGGCCCCGACCGCTCCATAGGCGACGAAGCGCAGCGCGTCGCCCACGGAGGGGAACGGCCCGAACCGGACCCGCCGATCGACGGGTGCCGGCAGGGGGATCGAGACCGACGAGAGGTGGGCGCCCATCTCATCCGTGCCCCCCCCGCCCATACGGATCGAACTTCGGCTGGTTGGACTTCAGATCGCGAATGTGACGGGCGAGGTGCCCGGTGCCTCGCCCGATCGCATCGGCGACCGCGAGTGGCCCGGCCCCGGCGAGCGAGCTACTGCCGACCGCACGTGCGCCCCCCGCGATGGCACCCCCGATTGCCCCACCCCCACCACCGGCGGGCGTCGCGAGGCCCCCGAGGCCGCTCGAAACGGTTCGGGCACCAGCGGCCATGCCGCGCTCGACCCCGCCCGAGAGGGCCGAGCCAGCGGAGGGGAACCCGATCTGAGTGAGGTGTGTTCCTGAGATCGAGAGGAAGTACGGGGAGGCGAGCGCGAGCGTGAGGTAGGCGACCAGGAGGATGACGCTCGGGCTCCCCACCGCGAGCTCGAGCGGGATCACGAGAATGCACGGGAGGAAGGCAAGCTCGACGAAGAGCAGCCATCCCCGACGCGCGAGCACCGACAACGGGCGGATCGGCCACACGAGAGTGAAGATCGGGAGCAGGACGAGGAGCATCGCGAGTGTCGCGTCCCGCAGTCCGATGACGATCGCGAGTAGGATCACGATAGAGAACTGGACGAACGCGAGGACGAAGGTGAGCGCCCCGTTCTGGCTGGAGAAGGCGAACTCACCGGTGCCGGCGAGGTTCGTCCAACTCTGCCACGCCCCTCCGTCCCACCCTGCAACGGTCGGGTACGTCGCCGCGCCGAGGTCGAGGATCCCGCCGGCGAGGGGGACGGCGAAGTTCGCGAGAACGATCGCGATCACGAACCGCGCGAAGAGCCCCTCGGTCCAGAGGCCGGAGTGG
>JBOGRR010000081.1:0-5583 GCA_050749765.1 Thermoplasmata archaeon
GACATCGTCCAACATTCATCGGCTCACCTAGTGGCGAAGGCGCTTTTGCAGGTCGTTCCCGAGGCCCGACCGACCCACGGACCGCCGACGGACGAGGGATTCTACTACGACTTCGACGTTCGACCGCTCACTCCGGAAGACCTCGATATGGTCCGCTCGAAGATGCGCCGGATGGTCGAAGCCCGCGAGCCGTTCCTGCGTCGGAACCTGAGCCGGGTCGAAGCCGAGGCGCTCTTCGCGTCGAACCCGCACAAGCTCCGCTATCTCTCAGCGACCGCCCCCGGCGAGATGGTCTCGGTCTACGATACCGGCACCGACTTCGTGGACCTCTGTCGCGGGCCACATGTCCCTGACACGCACTGGCTCGAGGGAGTGCATCTGCTCGGTCATTCCGCCGTCACCGCGGACGGAACGCCGACCGGCGCGCCGCTCCAGCGTATCCGCGGCGTCTCCTTCCCTACGCGCGCCGAGCTCGAGGTCTACCTCAAGATGCGCAAGGTGGCCGAGGCGCGGGACCATCGGATCCTCGGCCCGCGGTTCGGGCTCTTCATGTTCCTCGATGAGGCGCCCGGCTTCCCGGTGTGGCTCCCGAACGGGATGATCGTCGTGCGCGAACTCGAACGGTATGTTTCCGAGCATTTGCGACGCGCCGGCTACTCGGAGGTCCGGACCCCGCTCCTCTTCCCGCAATCGGTCTACGAAGAGAGCGGGCATTGGGATCATTACCGGGACAACATGTTCCTCACGACGATGGAGGACCGATCCTTCGGCTGGAAGCCGATGAACTGCCCGGGGTCGATGCTCGTCTTCCGCTCCCGCGCGCGGAGCTACCGCGAACTGCCGCTCCGGCTCGCCGAGTTCGCACCCCTCCACCGGCTCGAGCCGAGCGGCACGCTGCACGGACTCACGCGGGCCCGCGAATTCGTCCAGGACGACGCCCACATCTTCCTCGAGGAGAAGGACGTGCTCCCGGAGCTGCGCGTGCTCCTCGATTGGATTCGGGAGGCACTCACCACCTTTCAGTTCCAGTGGAGCTACGAACTCTCGACCCGGCCGGCCGGTGCTCTGGGGGAAGTCTCTGAGTGGGAACGTGCAGAAGCGACGCTCGAGACGGCGCTCCGGGAGTCGGGGGTCCCCTACCGAGTCTCCCCGGGCGAGGGTGGGTTCTATGCACCGAAGATCGATATCCACCTACGGGACAGTCTCGGCCGGCCCTGGCAGACGGGCACGATCCAGCTCGACTACCAGATGCCTCGGCGTTTCGGACTTGAGTATCAGGGTTCCGATGGCGAAATGCATCGGCCGGTCGTCATCCACCGCACGATCCTCGGGAGCTGGGAGCGATTCTTCGGGGTCCTGCTCGAGCACTGCGCGGGTCGACTGCCTCCGTGGCTTGCCCCGGTGCAAGTGAGGGTGCTTCCGGTCACCGAGGCGCAGGCGGTGGCGGCTTCCGCGTATCGACAGGAGCTCCTCCTCGCCGGCGTCCGGGCGGAGGCCTCGGACACCGGGGAGACGCTTCCAAAGCGGATTCGGACCGCCGAGCTGGATCGCGTCCCGTATATGGTCGTCATCGGCGAGAAGGAGATCGCCGATTCGACCGTCTCGGTGCGAACGCGCGGTGAGAAGGGAGCGCGGGCTCGATCCCGGCCCGAATTCCTCGCGCATGTCCTCGAGCGGCTTCGCGCGCGCCATTTCGAGCCGTGACGGTCCCCCGACCCGGGGTTCGGCCCGCGGATCCTCCCCCAAAGAAGGATTAAGAAGCCGTCGGGCTACGGCGGGTTCGAGCTAGAGGAATCCCGATGGGCATCAACACCGGCCAACTGGAGCTGCTCATCGCGCTCGCGGGCATTCTCGCCCTGATCTACGCCGCGGTACAGACCCTCCTGGTCCTGCGGGCCGAGGAAGGCGACGATCGGATGAAGGAGATCTCCCACGCGATCCGCGAGGGCGCGAACGCGTTCCTGCGGCGAGAGTACACGGTCGTCTTCATTGCAGCGATCCTCATCGCGATCGCGATCGCGTTCGCGTTCGGTATCACCGGTGTCGGACCGTTCTATGCGGTCGGGTTCCTCTTCGGCGCGGCGGGAAGCGCAGCGGCCGGTGCGGTCGGGATGTACGTGAGCGTTCGTGCGAACGTACGGACCGCTGCGCTGGCCCGCGGAGGCGACCTCCCGAAGACGATGCAATTCGCCTTCCGTGGGGGTACCGTCACCGGACTGAGCGTCGCCGGGCTCGCACTGCTCGAGCTCATCGTTTTCTACTGGGCGTTCGGCGGCAACGTCCTCGACATGATCGGTCTGCTCTTCGGCGCATCGCTGATGAGCCTGTTCGCGCGGGTCGGCGGCGGGATCTACACGAAGGGTGCCGACGTCGGCGCGGACATCGTGGGAAAGGTCGAGGCCGGTATCCCCGAGGATGACCCGCGCAACCCTGCGGTGATCGCCGACAACGTCGGGGACAACGTCGGGGACTGTGCGGGGATGGCCGCCGACCTCTTCGAAACGTACATCGTCACCGCGGTCAGCGCGATGCTTCTCGCGTCGCTGATGGCGAACTTCACGATCGATTCGACCACGTTCGCCTCGATCTTCCCGAACGGTGTTCTCTTCCCGCTCGTCATCTGCGCTTGGGCGATCGTCGCCACGCTGATCGGGATCGCGTTCGTACGCATGCGGCCGGGGGGCTCCATCATGGGCGGCCTGTACCAGGGCCTCCTCGCGACGACGATCACGGGGATCCTTGGGATCTACGTGCTCACGTACTATCTCATGAACAACAACTGGGGGATCTTCCTCGCGGCCGTGATGGGCTTGCTGGTGATGATCTTCATCGTGCTCACCGTCGATTATTACACCGGCACGTACGGGCCGGTCAAGCGAGTCGCCTCCTCGTCGCAGTCGGGAGCCGGCCCCAATGTCATCACCGGGATCTCGATCGGACTCGAGGCGACGTGGATCACCGGCATCGTCATCGTGGTCGCGATGTTGGTCTCCTTCCTCGCGGTCGGCTGGCAAGGCTGGAGCGCTCCGAACCTCGAGCTGGGTCTCTATGGCATTGGCATCGCGGCGGCGAGCATGCTCGCGGTGACGGGGATGATCATCTCGATCGACGCCTTCGGGCCGATCACCGACAACGCCGGCGGGATCGCAGAGATGGCGGATCTTCCCCCGGCGGCACGCAACGTCACGGACCCGCTGGACGCGGTCGGCAACACGACGAAGGCGGTCACGAAAGGTTACGCGGTCGGTTCGGCAGTCCTTGCCGCTCTCGCGCTCTTCGCGGCGTACACCTTTGCAGCCGCGAGCAAGTGGCAGCCCAACGCGGTCGACCCCGCGGCCGCCTGGCTGAACTTTGTGAGCTTGCTTTCGCTCGGCAACCCGCTCGTCGTCGTCGGTCTCGTGATCGGAGCGATCCTACCGTTCTTCTTCACCTCGTTCCTGATGAACGCGGTCGGCGTCGCCGCCCAAGCCGTCGTCTTCGAAGTTCGCCGTCAGTTCAAGGAGATTGCCGGCATTCTGGAGGGTAAGGCGAAGCCGGAGTACGGCAAGTGCGTCGACCTCGTGACCCTCACCGCGCTCCAGCAGCTCGCGGTCCCCGCCGTCATCGCCGTCGCGACCCCGCTGATCGTCGGCTTCATTCTCGGCCCGCTCGCACTCGCGGGCCTTCTCCTCGGCGTGATTGTCGCGGGCTTCCCGCTCGCGATCATGATGACGACCGGCGGGGCCGCGTGGGACAACGGCAAGAAGTACATCGAGCTCGGGCACTACGGGGGCAAGCACTCGGACGCCCACAAGGCAGCCGTCGTGGGCGACACCGTGGGGGACGCGACCAAGGACACGGCGGGCCCGGCGATCAACCCACTCATCAAGGTCGTGAACACGGTCTCGATCCTGTTCATCGGGCTGATCATCTCCTACAGCCTCATCGGGATCGTCGGCTTCGGGATCTGAACCCGGGGCATCGGCCCGGACCCGCGACGAGGGCGGCCGTGGGCCGTCAGGCGTAGTGGCTGAGGCTGGAGCGCTCTTTGGCGGCGTCTGCGCGTTCGCCGCCACGCTCCTCTCGCCGTTTCTCGCGGTCGCACTCTTCCTCGGTGACCCAGGAAAACTGTACGTCCTCGGAGTGATCGTGCGCAATGAACGCGCCCGCTTCGAAGGCGCTCGAGAGAAGTTCTTCGAGGTTGTCGGCATCGTTCCCCTCGACCCGCCCGGCGAGCCGCCAGTACCAGTCGGGAGCTTTTCCCGCGGCTTGCAGGTACTCGGTGATGAGATCGTAGATCGCAGTTCGCGAGTCCGAGAGGCGGACGTGTAGGTGGCGATCCTTGTCGTCGGAGGGCTTGGAGTCGACCGGCTCGGCCATCGGGCCGGGCGATACTCGGTGCGTGCTATAACGTGCGTTACCGGGCCGAGCATCCCCTTCAAGAGGACGGCGCCCTTGCGTCGTACGATGGCGATGGGAGCGCCCCCGCGTCGACCGCCTCCGCCGGCTGAAGCGAACCGCTACGCCTACCTCGTCTCCCGCCTGCGCAACCGACAGATCACGATGGAGGAGGCGACCGAGCTCTTCGGGGTCATGGACTCAACGATCCACACCCTGCGCAATGCCATGGTCCCTCGGAGTGCCCCGCCACCGCCCCCACCCTCGACCGAGCCCCCACGGCCCCAGGGTGCCGCCCCATCCCCCACGACGATCTCTACGGACGATCTCCTGACGGCGGGGATCTTGCTCATCGGCGCGGGGGCCGGGGTCGCTTCGGCGCTCCGCGCTCGATCGAACTCGGCACCGCCGCCGAACCCCCCCGGAAAGCCTGCCGCGAAGGCTCCAACACAGAGTTAGCCGAGGCGCGCCGTGCCGAAGGAGAGATTCGTCTTCGCCCACCTCGCCGACGCGCACGTCGGCGCATGGCCCCGAAACCCGCGCTTTCGCGCCGCGCTACGGACCTGCCTGCTCAAGGCGATCGGTCGGGCCGCCGAACTCCGCATCGAGTTCCTACTCATCTCAGGCGATCTCTTCCATACTCCGGTCCCGGAGCCTTCCGAGGCCGCGCCGATCGCGGCGGCCCTCCGTCGCCTCGTCGATCAGGGCACGCGGATCTACGCGATCTATGGGTCGCACGATTACGTCGCCCACCGCACGAGCTGGCTCGATGTCCTCGCTGAGGCCGGGGTCTTCGCCCGGGTCGCACCCGAGGCCGTTCGCGCGGAAGGGACTCGGTGGACGCTCCCGTTCCTGACCGACGAGCCGACCGGCGCGCGGATCGCGGGGATATCGGGTCGATCGCACGGGCTCGACCGAGAGTACTTTCGCGGGGTCGACTCGGAGGCGTTCCGGGCGGCACCGGGATTCCATGTCTTCCAGTTCCACGCCGCGATCGAGGAGTACCTGCCCGAAGGGCTGCGTGAGCATATCGCGGGGATCCGCCGAGCGGACCTTCCCGCCGGCTGCCAATACTACGCTGGCGGCCACATCCACGCACCCTACCTCGGAGAAGGCCCCGAGGGCGGTACCCTCGTGAACCCCGGGACGCTGTTCGGAACCAGCATCCAGGACCTGCGCACCAACGCGAGCGTTACGGGCCGGCAC
>JBOGRR010000082.1:0-5493 GCA_050749765.1 Thermoplasmata archaeon
GCGGGCAGCCTCAGGCCACCGACCAATTCGGCCGCGCCGCGGGGCGGGCCGATCACGAGGCGGCGCAGATCGTCGTGTTCGCGAGCGAGCCGGTCGCGCCGCTCGGCGACGGACCCCCCGCCGAGATCCGGTCCCCCCGCGACGATGATGCGCGTTGGTTCCCCCTCGGTGTGACTATCTACGAAGCGCAACCGGTCGCCCGTCCCCGGTGGATTCGCGCGCGACATGATCTGCCCGGTCGCCGGGTCTCGGTCGACGCGCCGCCCACCGAACGCGCAAGCATGAGCCTTCGTGTCCGGGGCCGACGCGGACGGGCCGTTGGGAGGGGATATACCTCGACCGCGGCTGTGCGCCCGACGATGACGGAAGGGATTCCCGAGGGGGGCCGAGGCCAGCTCTTCATCGGCGGCGAGTGGCTCCCGCCGACCGGGGGCGCCTACCGGCCGGTCGTCGACCCCTCTACTGGACGGTCGATCGCGGAGGCCCCGCGCGCGACGGTGGAGGACGCACGGGCGGCGGTCGACGCGGCCGCGCGGGTGGAAGAGCGATGGGGAGGGGTCCCCGGTCACGAGCGCGCGGCGATCCTGCGACGCACCGCGCTGAGGATCCGAGCGGACCGTGAGGTGATGGCCCATCTGATCTCGATCGAGGTCGGCAAGCCGATCGGACAAGCGCGCGCGGAGGTCGATCGCGCCGCCGGCGTTTTCGATCTGGCGGCCGAGGAGATCCGTCACCTCGGAGGGGAAACGTTCCCGGCCGATGCCTACGAACAACCGGCAGGGAACGAGACCCGTTTCCTCTTCACGGTGCGCGACCCCATGGGCGTCGTCGTCGCCATCGGCCCCTTCAACTTCCCCCTCAACCTCCTCGTGCACAAGGTCGCGCCGGCGCTCGCCGTCGGTAACCCGATCGTCGTAAAGCCCACCAGCAACGCTCCGTTCACGGCCTCGCGGCTCGCGACCCACCTCGCGGCGGCCGGACTTCCCGCGGGAGCCCTCAACATCGTCGTCGGCCCAGGTGGCGTCGTCGGCGACGCGCTGATCGAGCATCCCGCGACGCGCCTCGTGACATTCACCGGCTCGACCGAGGTCGGAAAGCACATCGCCGGGATCGCGGGCGCTCACGCAAAGCGGGTGATGCTCGAGATGGGGGGGATGGACCCCGTCGTGGTCCTTGAGGACGCGGACCTCGGGGCCGCCGTGGCCGCCGCGGCCCGGGGCGCGTTCCTGTACTCGGGCCAGGTCTGTACGGCCTCGAAGCGCCTGCTCGTCCAGGACGCGGTCGCCGACCGGTTCGCGACGGCGCTCGCCGAGCGGGCGCGAGCGCTCCGAGTCGGCCCGGCGCTCGACGAGGCGACCGAGGTCGGACCCGTGATCGATGAAAGTGCGCTCGAGCGCCTCGAGTCGATGGTCTCCGCGGCTCGGAGGGACTCGGCGAAGGTCCTCTCGGGAGGAGGGCGACCTGCAACGCGCTCCGAAGGATTCTACTTCGAGCCCACGGTGCTGGACGAGGTTCCAGAAGGAGCCCGAGTGCTGCACGAAGAGCCGTTCGGCCCGATCGCACCGATCGTGAGGTTCTCCGCAATCGACGACGCCGTTCGGATCGCCAATTCAACGCCCTACGGACTCCAAGCCGCTGTCTACACTTCGCGGCTCTCGCGCGCCTTTGCGATCGCGAAGCGGATCCGCGCGGGCGGCGTCCACCTCAACGATCCCACGAACATCCGCTGGGACGCGCTCCCGTTCGGCGGGGTGAAGGAGAGCGGCCTCGGCCGCGAAGGCCTACGGTGGGCGATGCAGGAGATGACCGAGGTCAAGCTCATCTCGGTCAACTACGGCGGCGTGTAGCCCGGGGGCGCCCATTATCTAGCCCGCGCCGCCTCGCGGGTCGATGGACGCGGAGGAGGGGAAGCAGCTCGTCCAGGAGACGAACTACGTCACCTGGCGACGCCAAGCGGGTTGGAACCCGCTGGTCGTTACGCGCGCCGAAGGCTCGCACTTCTGGGACGCTTCGGGCCGAGAGTACCTCGACTTCTCCTCGCAGCTGATCGCGACGAACCTCGGGCATGCGAACCCGCGGGTCGCGGAGGCGATCGCGCAGCAGGCCCGCACGCTCCCCTACCTCGCGCCGGGGATGACGTCGCCCGTTCGCGCGGAATTGAGCCAGCGCCTGCGAGAGATCATCCCGCCAGGGCTGGACCACTTCTTCTTCAGCACCTCCGGGACCGAGGCGAACGAGGCGGCGCTCAAGATTGCTCGCGCCGTCACTGGCCGCTCGAAGGTCCTCTCGCGATATCGTTCCTACCACGGCGCCACCGCGGCGGCGATCAGCGTCACGGGTGAGTTCCGTCGGCGGGTGATCGAGGGCCACCAGAAGGTCCCGGGAACGGTCTTCGCACCGGACTGCTACTGCTACCGCTGCCCGTTCGATCTCACCTATCCAAGCTGTAACGTGAAGTGCGCCCAGGTCGTCGACGCGCAAATCCAGCGCGAAGGGGACGTGGCGGCGATGATCGTCGAGCCGGTCGTCGGCACGAACGGGGTCCTCGTCCCCGTGCCCGAGTACCTCCCGATGATCCGTGAGATCACTCGGCGCCACGGCGTGCTCCTGATCGCGGACGAGGTGATGTCCGCCTGGGGGCGCGTCGGCGAGTGGTTCGCGGTGAACCATTGGAACGTCGTCCCGGACCTCCTGACGACCGCGAAAGGGATCACCGGCGCCGCGGTCCCGCTCGGACTCACGGCGACGAGCCGCGAGGTCCACGAGGCGTTCCATGATCGCTACTTCCCGCACGGGCACACCTACGAAGCGCACCCCGTGACCCTCGCCCCTGCGGTCGCCGCGATCGACGAGTACCGCCGCCTCGACCTCATCGCGAAGTCGGCGCGCGAAGGACCGTACCTGCTCTCCCGACTCCGAGAGATCCAGGAGCGACACCCGTCGGTCGGCGAGGTCCGTGGGATGGGGCTCTTCGCCGCTGTAGAACTCGTGAAGGATCGCGCGACGAAGGCGCCGTTCAATACCGACGAGGACAAGATCGCCGGGCGGCCCCTCGTCGCCGACGCGGTCTCCCAGGAGATGATGAAGCACGGGGTCTACTGCGTGAGCTGGGTCTCTCACCTGATCGTCGCGCCGCCGCTGATCGTGACCCGCGCGGAGCTCGATCACGGGCTCGAGGTCCTCGATGGGGCGCTCGCGGTCGCGGACGCCCAGGTCGCAGGGGCGCGCTGACCGAACGGGGGAGCTTGTGCGTTGGCTCGTCCGTTTCGGCTACGACGGGGAGGGGTTCGACGGCTGGGCCCGGCAACCCGGACGGCCCACGATCGAAGGGGCGATCCGCTCCGCGCTCCAGGCGAGCGGTGCTGTCACATCGGTGGATTCGACCGAGCTCGAGGTCGCGAGTCGCACCGATGCCGGGGTGAGCGCTCGGGCGAACGCGCTCGCGCTCCGGCTCGATCTGCCGGGCCCCGCCGTCCTCCGCATCCTGAGTGGATGCGCGCCCGAGATCTTCTGCACCGCCGCCCGCCCGATCCCCGAGGAGTTTCGCGTGCGCGCAGCCGCGTGGAGGGAGTATCGGTACTTCATCCCGGGAACCCCGGCGCGAGCGGCCCGGCTACGACGGGTCGCCGCTCGCTTTCCTCGCACGGTCGACGTCCGAACGTTCGGCCGCGGGTTCCCTCCCGACCGACCAACCTGGCGGACGATCGACCGGCTATCGGTGCGGCACGACGGCCGTGGCGTGCGGATCGACGTGCGGGCGCGCGGTTTCGTTTGGGGGATGGTCCGCAAGCTCGTCGGCGGCCTCCTGGCCTGCGAGCAGGGGCAACTCTCTATCACCGATCTTCTCGCAGCGGCTCGCGGGTCCCAACGGCGGACGCTGGGAATGGCCCCGGCCCCCGGACTCCTCCTCTGGGAGGTCCATTACCCGGAGCGCTGGACCATCTACCCCGCAGCGCGCCCGAACCGCTCCGCGGGGGAGGTCGAAGCGCTGCGCCGCCGAGCGGAGACCCGGGTGCGCTTGCTGACCACCCTGGAGCGCAACGTGACGCGACGCGCCGGAGCGACGTAACGGGCGGCGAAGCGCCAGCGCGGGTGCGCTCGACCGACCTCCTCCCTGATCGTCCGCCAATCGGCTGGACGCGCGGGCACGACGGAGCGTGGGACCGGGAGCGCACCGCGCTCAGCGATGTCGTATCCCCAATCGAACCCCGCGAGCGGGAGGATCGGCTCGCGTCGGCTCATGATCGGCACCGTCGTCAGGAACAGGATCGCGCTCCAGCGAACGGCGGGGCGCAGGGGCCACGCGGGGGCGTCGAAGAAGGTCGGCGCGTAGCCGAGCGTGGCGAACGGGCAGTCGAGGTCGAGCATCGACGGGAACCGATCGACGATCTGGGTGGAGCGGCGTCGCCCCGGGAACTTTTGATGCACCCATTGGATCCAACCGAGATCGTTGAGGTAACCGTGTTGGTCGGTTTCCACCTCCGCCTTGATCGTGGGGAACCCCGCCCCGGAGTCCGGCGCAGAGAAGCCACGGATCGCCGCGAAGCCGCTGTCGCTCGCGCGTCGCGTCGTTCCGTAGCGCACGCGGACGCGACCGGTTCGGCCGCCCCGGTCGAATGAAAGCTCGAGGGTCGGGCGCGACGGAAAACTAGGCTCGGCCCTCCTTCTCATGTAGACTCGGAGCCGGCGAGGTCCCATAAGGCAAGGTCACGGCGGGTGAGCCCCGTCCAGAATTCGTCGCTCCTGGTCGAAATCGCGGCCGGCGTCTGTCGAACCCATAAGTACGGGTCTTCGCTACGCGAAGGCGGTGAGCGGAGCTTCGAGCCCGTACCGCGCATCGTCCCCGTCAGGGGGCACGGCGAAGACGCTCGTCCTGGTAGGACTGATACTCCAACTTCTCGAGGTTCTGATCGTCTTCGCGCTCGGAGCCGTATTCCTCCTCGTGTTCATTGGCGTGTTCCTCCTCATCGCGGGCGTATTCGGGCTCATCTGGATGCTCATCGTCTACCTGTTCTCCTACCAACGAATCGCCGAGGGCCGCTACGAGGACGCCAAGACCCCGACCCTGGGCATTGCAATCCTCTCGCTCATCACCATCAACCTGATTTCCGGAATTCTCTACCTGATCGCCTACGTGAAACTCGGGGATGCGATCCGCGAAACCCAAGCGCCTCCGCCCCCTGCGCCGTCGTACTACGCCACGCATGCCCCTCCCCCCCGCCGGCTCCTCCCCCGTCGTCCGCGGGAGGGCCCGCGGTGGCCAGCGGGCCTAGATTCTGCCCGTCCTGCGGGGCGGCGCTTCAATCGGGGCACACGTTCTGCCCGAACTGCGGACGGCCGGTCGCCTAGTGCCGTGTCTAACGGCAGTTCCGGAGTTCCTTCCGTCAGTGGAATGCCGAACTCTTCCACTAGGAGCTTGTGGCGCAGCTTGATTTGGGGAATGAGGAGGGCCACCTCGGTCCGGTCGATCAGGTCCTCTACCCGCCCCTCACC
>JBOGRR010000083.1:0-5444 GCA_050749765.1 Thermoplasmata archaeon
GCCGACCCGACCACTGGTCCAGCAGCACTACGAGGCGTTCGGGCGCTGGCTCGAACCGCTTCGGCGGGCCCGGTTCACTGGGACCATCAAGCGCCCGATCCGCGAGGGCGCATGGGAGAGCAGCGACGTGGTCTTCGCCACACCCGAGGTCGTTCAGAACGATCTGGTCGCGGGTCGCTACGACCTCACCGGGGTCGACCTGCTCATCTTCGATGAGGCGCATCACGCGGTCGGCAAGTACGCCTACGTCGCGATCGCGCAGCGGTACCTCGCCGAGCGCCACTCCGGAGCCCACCTGCTCGGACTGACGGCGTCTCCGGGTGGAAAGGACGAGCGGATCGAGGAGGTCCTCGGGGTCTTCGGCCTTCCCCGAGTGGAGGCGCGGTCCCGCGAGGACGACGGCGTACGGGAGTACGTCCAGCCCGTCGATATCGAGCTCCGTTGGGTCGAACTCCCTCCCGAGGTCCGGGCGATCCGAGACCGCCTCGAGGAGGCGGCGCACGAGTTCGCGCGCCGCCTTCAGAAGATCGGCTACCTCCGCACGAAACCGATCCGCTCGCTCACGGTCAAGGACCTCGTCTCGCTGCGTGGGGAGATCTTCGCGCGGCCGGGCCCCATGACCCGGAAGTTCACGCCGCTGTACTACCAGCTCCTCCTCTTGCACCTCTTCCACTCGCTCGAGCGGCTCGAGACGCAAGGGGTGGCGCCGTTCGTCCAATATCTCAACCGCGTCGGAGCTAAGGAGAAGATGGGACGCGGCGACAAGGCGTTCCTCGCGCTCCCCCAGGTCGTCGCCGCCCGTCGGGAGTCGGAGGGATTCCTCCATGGATCGCGGGAACTTTCGCACCCCAAGCTCGATGCGCTCGCCGAGATCGTCGAGTCGACGGTCCGCTCGGCGAGAGGCCGCCCGCCCCGCATCCTCGTCTTCGCGCAGTACCGCGACACGATCCAGGGGATCCAGAGCTTGCTCGAGTCGCACGGCCACACCGTCGGTCGGTTCGTAGGACAGGCGACGCGCGACCCGGAGGATCGGGGGATGAACCAGGTCGAGCAGGGGCGGATCCTCTCCGCGTTTCGCGACGGGGTGTTCCCTGTACTGGTGGCGAGCAGCGTCGCCGAAGAGGGGCTCGACGTTCCCGACGTTGATCTGGTCGTCTTCTTCGAGTCGGTGCCGAGCGAGATCCGTGCGATCCAACGCCGCGGTCGTACGGGCCGTAGCTCCCTCGGCCGGGTCACCGTCCTGTTGACCAAGGATACCCGGGAGGTCCAGTACCAGGCCGCCGAGGTCCGCCGGGAGCGGGCCATGAAACGGATCGTCCGGCGCATGTCGGCGGAGGCCCGACGGCGGTCCGAGGGGGTGGCGGGAGCCGCCTCGCGGGGCCCTGAAACGCCCCCCTCTCGGCGGAAAAGCGGCTCGGCCGGAACCCCCGGTTGATAATCCCTCGGGTAGGGCGGTCGAGCCGCGCGCTTAAATCGCCCCCGCAGAGTCGAGGGCCCCGAAGGCGGCGGCCATGGACTTCCTCGGAGCACTCGCCGCCAACGTCGGATTCATCGCGTTCAGCGCGATCGGGGCTGCGCTCGCGGCCTACCTCGCCTACTACATGGTTCGCCCCCAGCGATTCTGAGGCCCGAGGGTCGTGATCGAGTTCGCAAGTCTCGTCGATATCGGCCTCCTGCTGGCCCTCGTTCTATGCCTCGCCCCGTTCTTCGGCTCCTACCTCGCGCGGGTCTACACGAATCGGCCGGTCTTCGGAGATCGCATCTGGAATCCCATCGAAGGGTTCGTCTACCGTCTTCTCGGGATCGATCCGCGCCACTCGATGCGCTTCCGGGAATACGCCTTCGCCCTCCTCCTGCTATCGGCTGCCGTCATCGCGTGGATCTACGCGCTCCTCACGCTCCAGCAATACCTACCCGGCAACCCGGACGGGCTCGGCGGATTCTCCTGGGACCTCGGCCTCCACTCCGCCGCCTCGTTCGCGACCAACACCGACTTCACGCACTTCGTCGCCGAGAGCCAACTGAGCCTCGGCGGAGCGGTGCTCGGGATCGAGATCGCCCTCTTCCTCTCGGCCGCCTCGGGGCTCGCGATCCTCGTCGCGTTCGTCCGGGGGTTCACGAGCCGCGATGGGACGCTCGGCAACTTCTATGTCGACATCGTCCGCTCCGTGACCCGGGTCCTCCTGCCGGCGGCGATCGTCGGAGCGCTGGTCCTCCTCTTCCTACAGGCTCCCGAGACGCTGACGAGCTACGTCCTCGTCCACCCGCTCGGGGGAGGCACGCAGACGGTCTATCTCGGACCGGTCTCCTCTTGGACGTCGATCGAGCTGATCGGCTCGAACGGAGGCGGGTGGTACGCGGCGAATGCCGCGAACGCTCTCGCGAACCCGAGCGCCGCGTCGAACCTGTTCGAGACCGGGCTCATGCTCCTGCTGCCGCTGAGCGCTCCCTTCCTCTTCGCACGGATGGTCCGGCGGCCGAACGAGGCGTACCCGTACATCGCGACGATCCTGATCGTCCTGTTAATCGCTCTCGGGCTCTTCCTCTACTTCCAGGCCGGCACGAATCCCGCGTTATCGTCGGTCCACGGGATGAGCGCGGCGTCGAACGGATACCCGGTGGGCCAGCAGTCGCAGTACTCGCTGCCCGAAGCGGGGCTCTTCCAGATCGTCTCCGTCTACGCGAACGTCGGCGCCCAGAACATGTCGATCGCGTCGATCAGCGCGGGGGCGCAGACGGTCCTCTTCTTCGGGATGTTCACGCAGTCGACCCCCGGTGGGGTCGGCACCGGCTTCGGCAATCTCCTCGTCTTCGCGCTCGTCGCCGTCTTCATCGCCGGCCTGATGGTCGGGCGCACGCCGGAGTACCTCGGGAAGCGCGTCGGCAAAGACCAGATGAAGTGGTCCGCGGCCGTGCTCATCGCCCACCCGGCGATCGTCCTGATCCCGCTCTTAGTGGCCCTCGCCGGCGGGTGGGCGACCGCGGCGGTCGGTCCGGTCACTCCGGATCTCGGGGTGAACGCCCACCAGTTCACGATCCTGCTCTACGAGTTCACGAGCGAGGCGGCTAACAACGGCAGTTCGATGGGCCCGATCTCTGACGGTACGCTGTTCTTCAACGTCACCGGGGCCGCGATCATGCTCGTCGGCCGGTTCTTCCCGATGCTCGCCATGCTCGCGCTCGGCTCGATCTTCGCTCAGCAGGAGTACGTCCCGCAATCTACGGGGACCCTGAAGACGAACTCGATGACCTTCACGCTCTACCTCGCGCTCCTCGTGATCGTCATATCGGGGCTCCTCTTCCTCCCCGTGCTCGCGCTCGGACCGCTCGCCCAGGGGGGGTGGTGAGACGTGGCGGCGCCGGAGATCAACCACCTCGCCGCGGCCTCCGTGACGACCCACCATGCCCGCAAGGAGGCCCACGCCTCCCGCCGGCGCATCCTCGCCGACTCGTTCCGCTACTTCGACCCTCGTCGGGAAGTCCGCCGGCCCGTGATGTTCGTCGTCTGGGTCTTCTTCGTCTTCCTCGCGATCGTTACCGTCGTCCCTCAGGCGTTCCCAGACGTCGTGAGCACCTACAACCCGGTCTACTACTTCGATCTCACCGTCATCCTGTTCCTGACGCTCTGGTTCGCCCATCTCTCCGAAGCGATCGCGGAGGCTCGCGGTCGGGCCCAGGCTCAGAGCCTGCGCGGGATCCGCAGCGGGCTCGTCGCCCACAAGCTCCTCGCGGACGGGAAGGCCGTGAACGTCCCGGCCGAATCGCTGCGCCCGGGGGACCGGGTCTTGGTCGGCGCGCCGGAGACGATCTCGCTCGACGGCGACGTCGTCGACGGGGCCGCGCTGATCGACGAGTCGATGATGACCGGCGAGTCCCAGGCCCAAGTGCGCGAGAGCGGCGGCGACCGCACGAGCGTGCTCGGCGGGACGATCGTGATCCAGGGGAAGGTCACGGTCCGGATCACCGCCCGCCCCGGCCACTCCTTCCTCGACCGGCTCATCGCCTTGGTCGAGGGCGCGGGTCGGGAACGGACGCCGAACGAGCTCGCGCTCGGGGTACTACTCGCGTCCCTCACCCTCGCGTTGCTCATCGTCATCCTTACCTTCTCGGACTTCGCGGGACTCACGGGGATCGTCACGATCAACATCGCGACGATGCTCGCGCTCTTCGTCGCCCTGATGCCAACGACGATCGGGGCGCTACTCCCGGCGATCGGGATCTCCGGGATCAACCGGGTCGCGAAGGCGAACGTCATCGCGAAGTCGGGGACGGCCGTCGAAGCGGCCGGGGATCTCGACGTCCTCATCCTCGACAAGACGGGGACGATCACCGTTGGCAACCGTCTAGCGACCCAGTTCGTGCCGGCGCCCGACGTGAAGATCGAAGACCTCCTCAGCGCCGCCCTCCTCTCCTCGAGCCTCGACGAAACCCCCGAGGGCCGATCGATCGTACGGCTCGCTGCGCGTCGCGGCGCGGTCGCGCCGCGGCTCGAGCCGGGGACCTTCACGGTGATGCCGTTCACGGCGGAACGCCGGATGAGCGGGATCACGCTCAAGGACGGTCCCGAGATCCTGAAGGGATCGATCGACTCGATGGAACGCTACGGCGCCTCGATGCCGGAGAAGCTCCGTGCGTCCGCGCGGGTCGTCGCGCGCGAGGGGATGACGCCGCTCGTCATCGCCTCGAACAAGCGCGTGCTCGGCCTGGCCGTACTCAAGGACATCATCAAACCCGGCATCCGCGATCGGATCCACGAGCTGCGGACGATGGGGATCCGCACGATCATGTGCACCGGCGACAATCGCCTCACCGCCGCGGCGATCGCCCGGGAGAGCGGCGTCGACGAGTTCATTGCGGAGGCGAAGCCCGAGACCAAGCTCACGATCATCGAGCGCGAGAAGGCGCTCGGTCACTTGGTCGCGATGTCGGGGGACGGGTCGAACGACGCGCCGGCGCTCGCCAAGGCGGACGTGGGCCTCGCCATGAACTCGGGCACGAGCGCCGCGAAGGAGGCCGGCAACATGGTCGATCTCGACAACGACCCGACCAAGCTCATCGAGATCGTCTCGATCGGCAAGCAGCTCCTGATCACCCGGGGAGCGCTCACGACCTTCACTATCACGAACGACGTCGCCAAGTACTTCGCCGTCCTCCCCGCGATCTTCTTGACGGCGGCGGGCGCCGAGATCGCGGGGATCGCCCCGCTCAACCTGCTCGGCCTCACCGACCCGGCCCTCGCGGTCCTCGCGACCCTCTTCTTCAACGCGCTCGTGATCCCGCTCCTCGTTCCCCTCGCGCTGCTCGGGGTCCGCTTCCGTCCGAGCAGCGCGGTCGACCTCCTGCGCCGCAACCTGCTCATCTACGGCGTCGGGGGCCTCGTCAGCGCGTTCGTCGGGATCAAGCTGATCTACCTGCTCTTCGCGTGGGGCTCCACGACCCCGCGG
>JBOGRR010000084.1:0-5362 GCA_050749765.1 Thermoplasmata archaeon
CGAGGGCCGCGACCGTCTCCGGCTCGCGTCCCGCACCCATTCCGGTGACCACCGCGCGGGGGTTCGCCTCGTGCACCAACGACAGGATCGCTGAGGCGTCCCCGGGGCGGAACACGCGCTCGCCGATCGCCCGGACCACGAGGTTCGGGCTGAACGACTGGATGGAGATCGCCGCGGGATTGGGAGCGATGACGGTCGCGCGCTCCGCGCCCGATCTCAGCGCGGCGATCGCAGCGAGGGCGGGGGCCCCGGCGTACGGTCCGCCGCCGATCACCACGATGCGCCCCGATCGTCCGCGCCGCGTGGAGAGGGGCCGGTAGAACACGAATTCTCCGGGGCCGGTGCGGCTCCACGACTCCGGAGGGATCCCGATGTCCCGCACGAGGACCTCGCCGGCGTGCGTCGCGTCGGTCCCCTCCTTCGGGACCGTGAGCGCGACCGTCCAGCGTGGAACGAGCCCGTCGTTGCCTCCGAGCCCGGAGGGGACATCGATCGAGAGGACGGGAGCGCTGCTCGCCCGGATCGCTTCGACCGCCTCGCGGTAGGGCGGCCGAAGGGGTCCGGTCTGCCCCGTCCCGAGCAACGCATCGACCACGATCGCCATCCCCGACAGCTCCGACGCTGACGGGATGCCGCGGCGCACCGCGCCTCGGCGTTCGACCCGCTCGAAGCACCGACGGGCCGGGCGCGAGCGGATCTCGGACGGTGGGCGAATGATCCAGACCTGGGGAGCGTAGCCCCACTGTGAAAGGTAGTACGCCGCCGCGAAGCCGTCGCCCCCGTTGTTGCCGGTCCCCGCAATGATCGCGACCGGCGCTGGGGGGGACGGGACTCGGTGGGCGACCTCCTCCGCGATCGTCCGCCCCGCATTCTCCATGAGGGTGTCGAGGGTGATCCCGAGGGCGACGGCGTTCTCTTCCGCGACCGAACTCTCGACCGAGGTGAGCGGCCGAACGCCGGGGGGCCACATGCTCGGTCTATGCGGTCGTCGGCGGTGGGGGCGGCGGCGTGGGGGTCGGCTCGGCCTCGGGCGTAGCGAAGATATCGACCGAGGCGGGCAGGAGCTTGCGGCGGGAGAGGAACTGGGCCTGCGTACGACTGTACCGGAATAGGATGTCCGACTTCCCCTCTTGGAATCCCCAGGGGCGGATGATCAGCAGATCGCCTTCGCGGATCCACATCTTCTTCTTCATCTTGCCCGTGATCCGCCCCATCCGCGGGATCCCATCATCGCACATCACGCGAATTCGAGCGGCGCCGAGCAGCTGGCGAGCGATGCCATAGGCCTCCCCCCGAGCGCGTCGAGGAACGGGCAGTCGGCCCACGTCCTCGCCGACCTCCGCGACCTCCGGGACCGTCGGAGCGGGAGCGGAGTCGGGGACCGCGACCGCGTCGGCGGGTGGGTCGGTGCGAGGGGGTTCGTCCACGCCCGGACGAGTCGGGCGGTGTATTTCAGGGGGAGCCTTCGAACGATCGACCGCGCTCAGCGCGGAGGATAGACCCGACGTGGGTTCTCTTCGAGGATCGCCCGCACGACGTCGCTCGGCAGTCCGAGCGCACGGAACTGCGCGAAATTAGCGCCGAGGTCCTTGACCCCGGGCCCGGGCCAGTCCGAACCGAAGATCGACTTGGGCGCGAGCTCGCGCAGGCGTGGAAGATAGCTGAGGAGGCGGGTTGGAGGGATCCCGGAAAGCTCGAGCCAAACGTGAGGGAAGCGCCGTGCGAGGAAGACCGCCTCCTCCATCCACAACGGTCGTCCCGCGTGCGCGAGCACGATCGTGAGCTCCGGGAAATCGATCGCGACGTCCTCGAGGTGGATCGGCTCTCCGAAGCGATTGCGCGCGTTCGGGAAGATCGAGGTCCCGGTATGGAAGATCACCGGCACATGGAGCTCTTCGCAGGCCCGATAGACCTCGCGGAGCTTGGGGTGCGCGCCGCTCACGTAGTCGTTCGGGTAGAACAATTGGTGCGGAGGGTGGATCTTGATCGCGCGGATCCCGAGCTCCTCTACGAGACGCCGGACCTCGCGCGCCGGCGCGTCGACGTCGGGGTCGATCCCTCCGGCCGCGATGAGTCGATCCGGGTCCTGGCGCACGTATCGGCTCACGAAGTCGTTCGATCGTTGAGTATACCCGATCACCTTCGGGCTCAGGTAGTTGATGAGCACCGCCCGCTCGACGCCGGCGCGATCGAGGAGCTCGAGGAAGAGTCGCGGCTCCTCGATGTACGGCAGGATCTCGGTGGCACGACCGCTCAGGAGGGCGCGCGTCGCCGGGCGCATCTCGTCGATCGGCGAGATGTGAACATGGCAGTCCGTCGAGCCCATCGCACGCGGCGAGGCGGCCGCGGGTAGATAGCACCGGCTCCTCGCCGCCTACTCCAACCTTATCTCTCGAAGGCCGGTCCCACCGGCTCGGCGATGGCGGAGGATTTCGACGCGATCGTGGTCGGCGCCGGGATGGCGGGCAGCTCGGCGGCGATCCGCCTCGCGCAAGCGGGCGCGAATGTCCTGCTCGTGGAACGCGCTTCCGAACCCGGGGCGAAGAACCTCTCGGGAGGTGTCCTGTGGGGGCGGGACCTCGATCGGATCCTCCCTCGCTGGGCCGAGGAGATGCCGATCGAGCGGCACGTCGTGCGCAAACGGTTCGGGTTCCTCAGCCCGGAGGGGGCCGTTGCGGTTGACTTCGAGGACGAGCGGTGGAAGCGCGCGCCGCACGCGGCCCACACGGTGCTGCGAGCCCGGACCGACGCCTGGCTCGCGAAGCAAGCGGAAGCCGCCGGCGCGACCGTGGTCTCCGGGGTCCCGGTCGAGCGACTCGCGTGGGAGGGAACCACGGTGCGCGGGATCGTGCAGGACGGCGAGACGATGCACGCCCCCGTCACGATCGTCGCCGACGGCGCCAACTCCCGGCTCTCGCTCGGCACGCCGATCCGACCTGCGACCCGTCTAGAATCGCCCGTGACCGAGCTCGGGATCAAGGAGGTCTACCGGCTCCCGACCGCGACGATCGAAGATCGGTTCAACCTCGCGCCCGGAGAGGGCCACGCGGAGGAGTGGGTCGCGGGCCACCTTCCCGCGAGGATCATGGGGGGAGGGTTCCTCTACACCAACCGCGACACCCTCTCGCTCGGACTCATCGTCAACATCGGCTCGCTCTTCGGCCAACCGACTCCTTCGCACGAACTCATCGAGCGGTTCAAGTTGCACCCGGCGATCCAGAGCCGATTGCGCGGCGCGGAGCTCGTCGAGTACGGGGCGAAGCTCATCAGCTCGGGCTGGGCGAGCCGACCGGCGGCGTTCTCCGGTTCCGGCTGGATGATCGTCGGGGATGCCGCGGGCTTCGTATTCTCGAACGGTATCGTGATCCAGGGGATGAACTACGCCGTCCGCTCCGGGCTCGAGGCCGCCGAGACCGCGCTCGCCGCCCGGGCCGCCGGCGACGCGAGCGCCGCTCGACTACACGAGTACGACGATCGGCTCGACCGGACGGGGATCCTCGGGGACTTCCGGGACTTCGCCGCGATGGACCGGGTCAAGTGGAACCCCCGCTTCTACACTGCGTATCCGGGGTTTGCCGTCGAGCTCTTCCATACGATGATGAGCGAGGACTCCGGCCCGAAAAAGGCGATGCGCGCGGTGCTGCGCGAGGCGCGCCGTCGCTCCGGGGTGCGGACCTCGACCTTGATCCGCGACGGGATCGATCTTCTCCGGTACTTCTAGGCCGGCGGGAGCCCGCGGACCCGGCGGACCTCCCGGGTCAACGCCGGGACGATCGCTAGCGCGTCCCCCACGATCCCGTAGTCGGCGACCTTGAAGATCGGCGCGTTCGCGTCCGAGTTGATCGCCACGATCGTCCGTGAGCTCACCATGCCGACGAGGTGTTGGATCGCGCCCGAGATGCCGATCGCGATGTAGAGTTGAGGAGAGACCGATCGCCCCGTCTGCCCGACCTGAAGGGACGCCGGTCGCCAGCCGGCGTCGGTCACGGCCCGAGAGGCTCCGACGGCACCACCGAGCGACTGGGCGAGCTCCTCGACCAAGCGGAAGTTCTCCGGCGTGCGGAGCCCCCGCCCTCCCGACACGACGATCGTCGCGTCGGAGAGCGCGGGGCCGGAGCTCGACGCTACCACGGTGATCGAGCGGCGCTGCGCGGCCATCTCGGAGGGGGCGAGCTCGTCGACCGAGAGCACGTGCGCTTCGCCGCTGGCTGGGGCCGGGGACGCAGGGGGGAAAGCGTGGGGCCGCGTCGCGAGGACACACCGCGGCCCGCGCAACTCCCGCGTTTCCGTCGCGCGGCCGCCGAAGACGGGGCGACGCACCTCGACCGCCCCGTTCGCTCGTAGGGTCGCCTCGATGACTCCGCTCGCGGCGGAGGCGTCCCAGCGGACCGCGAGCCGGCCCGCGATGTCGCGACCGAATGCCGTGCCCCCCACGACGACGATGCTCGCGCCCGCCTGCGTTGCCGCGAGCGCGGCGAGGGCTGCGATGGCGCCCGCTCGGGTCTCCGCGAGCTGAGGATGGTCCGCGCGGTACACTTCTCCGAGGCCGTGCGCCGCGAGTGCGGCGACCGATGGACCGGACGAGCTCGCGGGCCCCGCGACGAGAGCGACGAGGCGTCCGTGCTCCCCCGCGATCGCGCGGGCGAGCCCGATCGCTTCGAGCGTGGCTTCCCGCACTCCCTCCGCGGTCGGCTCAGCGACGACGAGCACGGTCGGGCTCATGGGAAGACCTTCGCCTCCTCGCGGAGCGCGCGGACGAGCTTCTCGGCGGCGTCCTCGGGCGTCGTGAATTCGATCATCTTCGCCCCGCTCCGAGGCGCCGGAAGCTCGAAACGGAGCGCGATCGACGACGGGGTCGCGAGCGCCGCGAGCTGGGCGGAGGTCGTGGTCCACGGGACCTCGGCGATCGGGGCCTTTCGGGACTTGAGGATGTTCGGGAGCTTCGCCGTCCGCGGGTCGTTCCACGCCTGTTGGAGCCCGATGACGAGCGGGAGGGGCGCTTCCCACTGCTCGACCCCGTCCTCGGTCGCCCGTTCGAACGTCACACGCTGCCCACCCTCCGCGGCCCGAAGGTTCATCACGTGGCCGAAGCTCGGGAGCGAGAGCCCCTCGCCGACGGCCGCGGGGACGAGACCTTCCTCATCGTCGCCCGCCTGCTTGCCGGCGAGGATCAGGTCGGGGGGGGTCGAGCGCAGGGCCGAAGCGAGCGCCCGTGCCGCGAGGACCGGGTCGTCCGCGCCGTCGGCGGGCGCTTCGACCCACGTCGCGCGGTCGACGCCCAGCGCGATCGCGGACCGCAGCGCCTCTTTGGAGCGCGGGGGTCCGAACGTGACCGCGTGCACCGTCGCGCCGGGCAACGACT
>JBOGRR010000085.1:0-5357 GCA_050749765.1 Thermoplasmata archaeon
ACCATCGGCAATACTACCGCCGGAACCCGGAGCAGGGCTACTGCCAGATCGTCATCGCTCCGAAGATGGCCAAGTTCCGCGCGAAGTTCGCGCAGCATCTGCGCGCGGCCTCGCCATAGCGGCCCCGAGGCGCGTCCGCTGCAGGCGGCGAGCGGATCCGAGAAAGGGACCGTCGCGCAGCGGTCGACGGCAACCGGAGGACGCGCAGCTCGTGAGCCGACGCCCCGCGCGTCGGGCATATCGGCCCACCCGCTCATGTATGCGCGGAGCTTGCCCGCGCCGTAGGCCTCGGTCGGTTCGGTCCCCGGTATTCGGGAGGCGGCACACGCACCGGCCCCCAGGTAAGGTCCATGAGCGACCGACTCACGATTTGCGTCGACACCCAGACGCCCCTCGTGCAACTCCTTCGCCCGGTACCGACCCGGCGCTCCGGGGCGGGCACGAGCGCGTCGATCTATCTCTCCCAGCTGAAGGAGGGCGTCGACTATCGATACACGCCGGGTGGAGTGACGCGGATGGTCTACCCGCTCCTGCGCCACCTCCTCGCCGACGGAGTGCTCTCGGCGGCCCACTGGGTCTCGCTCAACCCTTCGGGTACCGAGGAGATCCGCCTCGGTCACCTCGCGCTCCACGGGATCTCGCTCGGTCAGGCCCGCCTCGCCGGCTACGGGCAGGTGAAGGAGGCGTTCTGGGGCGCGGTCCACGGGACGACGGAGAAGACCGCCGCGCTCTCCTCGATCTTTTGGAGCGACAACTACTCCGAGTTCGGCTACTACAATCGCCTGTGCGCGAGCCGGATCGCATCGCTGGAGGTGGTCCACGACTTCGATCTCTTCTACGTCCACGATTTCCAACAATTGCCGCTCGGGCAGATGCTCGGAACGCTGAAGCCGAAGATCTTCCGCTGGCACATTCCCTTCGACGCGTCGATGATCCCCCCGGCCTGGCGCCCGCGCTTCTCGACCTACCTCAACAGCTACGACGCGGTGATCGTCTCGAGTACCCGATACTTAGCCGCGCTACGCGCGCTCGGCTACACGGGGCGGGCGCGCATCGTGCACCCCTACGTCGACCCGAAGGAGTACGGTCGCCCGGCACGCGCGGAGGTCGGGCGCCTCGCCGCCCGGCTCGGGCTCGCCCCATCGGACCGCGTCGTGCTCGTCGTCGCGCGGATGGATCCGATGAAGGCGCAGGACCGTACGATCCGCGCGATCGCGCGGCTCGCGGGTCGCCATCCCGACCTCAAGCTCGTCCTCGTCGGGAACGGAAGCTTCTCGAGCTCGAAGCAGGGCGTCGGGCTTTCGAAGTCGGCACGCTGGCGCGAGGAGCTCGAGCGCCTCGCGCGTCGGCTCGGGGTCGCCGCGCGCGTCGTCTTCGCCGGGCACCTCTCCCAAGCCGAGCTCGACGCGATCTACGAGCGCTCGTCGTTCACCGTTCTCCCCTCGGTGCGGGAGGGGTTCGGGCTGGTCGTGGTGGAGAGCTGGCTGCACGGGAAGGCGGCGATCGTGAACACGGAAGCCGGGATCGTCGATCTCATCCACGACGGGAAGAACGGGCTGCTCGTCGACTCTGGCAACACGGCCGCCCTCGCGGAGGCGATGGAGAAGCTCTTCAACGATCCGGAGTTGGCCGGTCGGCTCGGCCGAGCGGGCCGCGCGACCGCCCCCCGGTGCTTGATCGATACGGGATTGCGGGCGGAGCGGGCTGTGATCGAGGAGCTGCTGTAGGAGCGACGGAACGATGACGGACCCCACGGGAGTCGCGACCCAGCTCGCACCGATCGCCGCCACGCTCCTCGCGACGTGGCTCGTCGCCTGGCTCCTCGGGCTGGCGACGCACCGGAGCCTCATGCGCAGTTCCCCGCTCATCGCCGCGCAGGGCCGCCGACTCGTGTGGATCTTCGTGTGGGTCATCGGCGTACTGCTCGCCCTCGCCGAGATCGGAGTCAACACCGAGATCCTCCTCGTCGCGGTCGGGCTCTGCGGGGTCGCCTTCCTGCTCGCGACCCGCCAACCCCTCGAGAACTTCGCCGCGCGCTATTTCTCCGATGTCTACCTCCCGTTCAAGCTCGGGGACACGATCGAGGCTGCCGGGCACTCCGGTAAGGTGATCGAGATCAACGCGATGACGACGCTCCTGCTCACGAACAGCGATACCCTCGTTTCGCTCCCGAATGTGACCCTCATGCGCGAAGCCGTCGTCAACACGACCCCGCAGGCGTGGCGCGAGCTCACCATTCCGATCGTTCTCGGGGGAACGGCCAACCTCGCCGAGTTCGAGCGCGCCCTCCTCCAGAGCCTCAACAAGCTCCGCTTGCGCCTGGACGACCGCTTCCCACCGATCCTCACGACCCGCGTCCGCAGCCCCCAGTCGACGGAGCTCACCCTCACCTTGATGATCCGCGACCCCGGGGACCGGGAGGCGATCGTCGCCGACGTGAACCAGCGCGTCGACGAGGTCCTCAAATCGATGGCGACCTCGCGCCACCCGTCGCCCCCGGCCTAGGGATCGACCGCGCGGCGACGGCGTCCCTGGGCCGATCCCCTCACGGACCGGACCGGGCGGTCCGGCCTCCCCGGGACGCGGGCGATCGACTCCGCGGCGCGCTGCGGCGCTTCCACGGCGAGCACGGCGCGCAGGAAGGCGACGTGCGTGAACGCCTGGGGGTAGTTACCGAGCGGCGTTGCCGACGCGGGATCGTACTCCTCCGAGAAGAGGCCGGTCGGGCTCGCGGCGCGCACGAGCGTGCGCAGTAGGCGGCGGGCCCGAGCCCGCTCGCCGCTCCGCGCGACCGCCTCGACGCGCCAGAAGGCGCACGGGAGGAACGTCCCCTCCGGCCCCTCGAGCCCGTCCGCGTGCGCGTAACGGCGGACGAACGCTCCGACGGAGAGCTCCGCCTCGACCCGCCGCAGCGTCGCCAGCACCCGGGGGTCGTCGAACGGCAGGAACCCTACCTGAGGGATGCGAAGGTTCGCCGCGTCGGCCTCCGTCGAACCGAAAGCGGCGACGAACGACCCGCTCTTCGGGTCGATCCCCCGGTCGAGGACGGCGGCGCGGACCTCCCCCGCGGAGGCGCGGTAGCGGCTCGCCCGGTCCGGATCGTGCGCGAGCTCGGCGAGCACCGTGGCCCGGTCGAGCGCGACCCACGCCATGACCTTCGAGTGGACGTGATGGGCCGGTCGAGCCCGCAATTCCCAGATCCCTCGATCCGGGCGGCGCCAGCCTTCGATCAAGGCGTCCGCGACCGGTGCGAGCAGGGGCCAGGCCCGATCGATCACCGACGGGTCGAGGCGCGCGAGGACTCGTGCCGAGTCGAACAGCTCCCCGAAGATGTCGAGCTGCCACTGGGTCGAGGCCGCGTTGCCGACCCGCACCGGACGCGAATCGCGGAACCCAGCGAGGTGGCGCAGACTCCGCTCGCGAAGGTCCGTCGCTCCGTGCGCCCCATAGACCACGCGCAAGGGGTAGCCGTCCGGCGCCGCCAGTCGATTGAGCACCCACTCGAGGAACGACCGCGCCTCGGCCAGATGCCCCAGCGCGAGGAACGCCGCGGCCGAGAACGCGGCGTCGCGGATCCACACGTAGCGGTAGTCCCAGTTGCGCGGTCCGCCGGGCCACTCGGGCAGGGAGGTCGTCGGTGCGGCCACGAACGCTCCCGTATCGGATTGCGAGAGGAGCTTGAGGGCGAGCTCTGTGCGGGTCACCTCGTCGTGCCAGTGGGCGGCGAGGGCGTGGAGTGGAGAGTCTTCCGAGTGAACCCACCGGGTCCAGTACTTGATGGTGCGCTCGAGATTCGCGGGGCCAGCCATCGATGCGGGGGCGTGCTCGCCCCACGCGACCGAGAAGTAGATCGGTCGGCCCGGCGCCACGTCCCATTCTCCGCGCAGGACGCCCTGCTCGAGCACGGGGTCGCCGACCCATTTGATCGCGAGACGCTCGTCGCCCCCGCGGGCGGTCGGTCCCCGCGCCGTTCGCCCCCAGACCGGTCGGACCCGGCCGTAGTGGAAGCGCGGTGCGAGCTCTCCACGGACGCGCACCGAGGCGCCGATCGCTTCCACTCGACGCACGATGATCGCTCGCCCCTCCGGATCCGGAGCCGGGCCCGTGGGCATGAAGTCGGTGAGGACGAGCTGACCCCCCTCCTCGAGGTCGAAGATCGTATCGAGCACGTTCGTCCCAGGTCGATAACGGTGCGTCCCCCGGGGGCCGGAGATCGGGGCGAGCGTGAAGTGGCCCGCCTCCGGGTCGAGCAGCCGTGCGAACACGCTGGGCGAAGCGAAGCGCGGCAGGCACGCCCAGTCGATCGATCCTGCGCGCGAGACGAGCGCGGCTGTGTGAAGATTGCCAATGACGGCGTAGTCGTGGATCGACGGCGTGAGTCCTGCGGGGGCGGGGGGCGACGGATCGCGTCGGTGTCGTCGCGACCCTTTCATCGGTCAACCCGCGGGATCACACCGGCGCGCCGGCATCGCCATGCGACCATCCTCACGGTGCATCCCCCGCAGGGTCCCAGGAGGGTCACGTTCTTACCTCCCTCGTCTCAACGGTCGGGGCCGGTCCGGGCATGTTCGGAGGACGCGCCGTGCCCGCGGCCGTTGCGTTCGGCCCGAAGCCATATGGTCGAGTCGACCGGTAGGTCCGGCGTGAGCGATCGCCGCTGGGGATCGATACTCTCTCTCGTCCGACAGGGGTTTTCGCTGGAGCGAGAGTTCGGTGCCCGGACCATCGAGGAGCTCGTCTCGCTCGCGGAACTCGTGGAGGAGTCCGTGTACGCGCGCGGTTCCCTTGAGGGTTCCGCCGGAGGACTGAATTTCCGCCTGCTCAACCCGCCACTGCGGACGGGGGCGTTCGCTTCGCTGAGAATCGTCCTGGACGGGATCCCGATCGCCGAGGAGCGGATCCGCGTACGCTCGGGGGACGGCGCTGCGTGGAGGACCGCGACCGAGATCGACCGGGACCGCCCGCTCGAGATGCGCCCGGGGCAACCGACCGAGGTCCGTATCGACGGGGCGCGCCCATCACCGGGGTCGGAGGTTCACCTACGTCTGGAGCTGCAGTCGATCGCCATCCCCCCGCTCGTCTGGCTCGAAATCACCGATGTCGTGAGGGGGGTGGCCGGGCCGTGAACCCCTCCGAGCCGCCGGTCCTCCTGACCAGCCTCGCGTCGGCCGTTCTGCTCGATGGCCGCGGTGACGTCGAGCTTCCGCGCGAAACCCGTGGCACCGAGGTCGATTGGGGGGGCGTCTACGCGCAACTCGTCCGACTCACGGGCCCATGGCGACTCGCGCTTCAGGTCGGAGTTCGGACGATCGACCTACCGGCGACCGAGATCGCTGCGGCGACCAGCGCCGGGGTGT
>JBOGRR010000086.1:0-4829 GCA_050749765.1 Thermoplasmata archaeon
GGGCGAATGATCAGACGGAACAGGTGAGGGGCGGGTAGAGGACCTGATCGACCGGACCGAGGTGGCCCTCCTCATTCCCCAAATCAAGCTGCGCCACAAGCTCCTAGTGCGACCGGCCCGCCCCGACCGAGCGCTCCGCGACCTGCACGCAGGCGAGCAGATCTTCGAGCGTCGCTCGAGCGCTCGCGGCCGAGGGAGCCACGACCTGGATCGTGAGGCGCGGGCCATCTACCGTCACCGTGACGTGCGCCGGATTGTCGGCGAAGAGCGCCCCGGCGACTCGGGCGGCGGTCTCCGCCTCCGCGTAGCGCCGCTCGAGCTCGACGTTCACTTCGAGTGCGCGCGGTCCTTCTTCGCGGTCGACGATGGTCCCCCTCCGGCCGGGGTGGCACCGGGGCCCTTCGACAGGGCACCGGAGACGATCGGGGCGGTCCTGGTCCGGCGGGCGACCTCCGCCTGAGCGACGTCGGCAAGATAGCGAACGATCGACGGCCAGAGCTTGCCGTCGTCGCGGAGCTTGTTCTCGAAATTGTTCTCGTTGACGAACTTGGTGAACGCCGAGCGGCTCGCGTCGTCCCACGCGCCGGACGGTCGCCCGAGGTAGTACCCGAGGATCCCGAGGTCATGCTGGAGGGTACGGGCGAGATCGGGGTCGATGCTGAGGAGCGTCGCCGGGTCCTCACGACTCAGCATCGTGAGGTCATAGATGCGGAAGATCCGCTTCAACTCCTCGATCGGGGCGGGATGATCGTCGACGCGCAGGTCAACCCACCGATCGGTCCCCGCATCGTAGCCGCCCTTCTCGCGTACGATCAGGAGCGCGGCCGACTGCATCCCTCGCCGGTCGCCGCCCTCGCGCTGGCCCGCGGAGAGCGTCGCGAGCAAGCGCTCGGGAAGATCTCCCGGGGTCTTCTCGAACGTGCTCGCCATCGCGCGGACGACCGCTGGACCGAAGAGGATGTTCCCCTGGCAGGCGAACCCGTGGCCCGTTTCGTGCCCGGCCCAGTCCATGCACTTCGCTCCGGTGAACGAGGCCGCCTCACCGTTCCGGTCGACGACGCCGAGCTGGCGGTCGTCGCGTCGGTCGTCAGCGACCGTCAGCCGCTTCACGACCTCCGGCGCCGAGAGGCCCTTGCGGAGGAGCTCGAGTCCCTCCGGCCCGTAGCGGACGTTGGAGAACGCCTGGGTCGCGATCGCCCCGACGTTCGCCTCGGCCCACGGGACGATCGAACCGACGCTGATGAACTTCGATTGGACGGCGACCCCCCACTCCCCTCGATCGGCGTCGTGGGCGACGATCGAGAAGGTCCCGAACCGCGGTGCGCTCATCGAGGGTGGGAGGCCCCGGCCCATCTAAGGCTAGCGAGGGCTCTCGTCGGCCGACCGGCTCCGGTCGGCTTCCGCGCCGAGCTCCCCGATCAACCGATCGACCCGATGCGCCGCCTCCGTGCGCTGTCCCGCGCGGTAGGCGGCCTCGCACGCGGCGAGCTCGCGCCGCCACTCGGCCCGCTCGGTCCCCAGCGAGCGGAGCAGATCCATGAGGCGCGCCGCGAGACGGATCCGTTGGGCGACCCGATCCTCCTCCTCAGGAGGTGGCCCTTCGTCCGGGCGTCCGGAGGGGGTGTAGCTCACGAGGCCTCGTGGCCAGCTCGAGACCTCGCTCTCTTCTCGGCGGACCTCGCGCGCCTCCGACGTCGGGTCGTCCGCGACCCGCGGGCCCGGCATCGCCTACGCCTCTTCGACCGCCGGCTCGACGGCTTTCGGTCCGGGGCGGGCGGTGGGCGCCGCCGGGGGTTTCGGCATCGGAACGCGGCCATGGACGGCCCGCCAGAGCGGATCGAGGGCCTCGTAGAGCGTCGCGACCGCTCCTCCCGCCTCGAATGCGGCGCCGGCGGGCTCGACGGGGGGAACGACATCGGCGAGGTCGATCCCCTTCGTGCGAGCCCATTCGACCGTCGCCCGCGCGAGCTTCAGCTGCATCTCCGCCGTGCGGTGGACCCGGCGCGCCTCCTTTTCTTCCGTGGGGAGGCCGTGATCGGGGTTCCACTGGGGCGGCGTCGGGGCCGGGATCGCGACGCGGAGCTCGCGGAACGGATCGGGAAGGGTCGGCCAGCGCGGCTCGTGGAATCGGATCGACAGCGCGTCGAGCTGGCTGTCGGCCTCGCGCCAATCGCTCGCGGCGAATGCGAGCTCGGCCTTCTCGAGCGGCGTGACGAGCTCCGCGCTCGGCGCGCCGTGCCATACGTCGAGAGAAAGGGCGACGCGCGAGGGGGCCAGGCGACGCATTAACCTCAGTTCGGGAGCCTCGGGGGCGACGGGAGTCGCTGGCGCAGCTTCGGGCTTAGTTTCGGGAGGGCGGTTCGGTGCTCCCGGCATGGACGGACCTCGAGGACTCGGGCGTTAGAGGAACGCCTCGAACTCCTTCGTGACCTCGGGGTACTTCTCGTGGACGGCCTTGAGGATGTTGTGGACGCTCAGCTTCTCGAGCTTGACGCCCTGGAGCGCATCGATGATCTTGTTGAACATCTCATCCGGTAGGGTGCAGAGCTTCTCTTTCGCGTACCAGTTGCGGTAGAGCTTCTCTTCGAGCCGAGCACGCCACCCCTTATCGTACCGGTCGAGGAACGCCTGCGAGGCATCTCCCTGGTGGACCGCGTCGGCGGCCACCTCGCCGCAGATCTTTCCCGCGATGCAGCCGTTCGCGATCCCTCCACCGGTGAGGGGATCGATCATGCGGGCGGCGTCGCCGACGAGCATGAAGCCGTCGGCCGCGGTCTGCTTCACTGGAGGCGATATCGACACTCCGCCACCGACCACATCGATCTTTTTCCCCTTCGCGTAGGCGGGGTGCTTTGCGATCCACGCGTCGAGGTACTGGCGCGGTTCGGCGAGGCCGTGGACCTTGCTGAGTTGGACGCCGATCCCGACGTTCGCAAGACCCTTGTCCTTAGGGAAGATCCAGACGTAGCCACCCGGGGCGACCTCGCCCAAGTAGAAGTCGCAGTAGCGCGTGTCGCACTCGACGTCGGTCATCCGGTATTGCAGACATGTGTCCATGTCGCGCGTCGAAATGTTCGTCGGAAGTCCAGCCCAGCGGCCGACCTGACTCTCGAAACCGTCCGCGCCGATCGTCACTTTCGCTCGGATCTCGTACGGCTCGCCGAACTGCTTCGCACGCACGCCGACGATGCGACCCCCTTCCTTGAGGACCCCGGTCGCGGCCGTCTTGAGCTGAATCTCCACTCCGGCGTTGGCGGCATCGATGGCGAGCGCCTTGTCGAACCCGTCGCGCTCGACTACGTAACCGACCTCGTTGCCCGCGTGCCGCTCGTTGATCTCGTAGACCTGTTCGCGCGGGGAGAAGATTCGAGCCCCCTCGACCTCGAGGTTCACCCACTTGCCGGGGGTGATTCCGACCTCGGGGAGCCAGGACTTGCTCATCCCCTCACCGCACCGCACGGGGCTGCCGATCTCCTGGCGTTTCTCGATCATGAGGACCTTCGCGCCGTTCTTGGCGGCGAACTTGGCCGTCATGCTACCGGCGGGTCCGGCGCCGATCACGAGAACATCGGTCTTCTGGTCCTGCACCATCGTCGCCGATCCCCCGAGGGCGCTACCCGATCTCGATCGCACCGACCGGGCAACCCTTCACACAGATCTCACAGCGCGTGCAAACGCGCTCGTCGAAGGTGATGCGGGTCTCGTCGAGGTAGATGCAGTTGAGCGGGCAGATCCCGACGCACGCTCCGCAGTAGATGCAGAGCTGCCCGCTCGACTCGATGTGGAGGCTCTTTTTGTCGACCATCGGCCCCACCGTCGTGCCACGGGGGGAGGTATATTAAAGGGTCGCCCGAACCGGCGCCGAACCTTACGCCTTCGCGGAGTTCGCCTCGAGAAATTTCTCCGCGTCCAGCGCCGCCATGCAACCGAGGCCGGCGGCGCTCACGGCTTGCCGGTAGCGGTGATCGTAGACGTCGCCCGCGGCGAAGACCCCCTCCACGCTCGTGTGGGTGATCTCGTGCGTCTGGAGGTAGCCGTGCGAGTCGAGCTCGAGCGCCTCTCGGAATACCTCGGTCGCCGGATCGTGCCCGATCGCGACGAAGAGGCCCTGCGCCGCGATATCGCGCGTCACCTTCGACGGACCTTCCCGCACGACGACGGCTTCGACCGAATCGGTGCCCCGGACGTCGACGATCTCGGCGTTCAGGAGGAAGGAGATCTTCGGGTGAGCCTTCGCCCGCGACTGAAGGATCGAACTCGCGCGCAGCTCCGCGCGTCGGTGCACGACGGTGACGTGGCTTGCGAATTTCGTGAGGAACAGCGCCTCTTCCATCGCCGAGTCCCCCCCACCGACCACGACGAGCTCGCGGCCCTTGAAGAAGAACCCGTCGCACGTCGCGCACGCAGAGACCCCCTTTCCTCGCAGCTTCTGTTCGTTAGGGAGGTCGAGCCAGCGGGCGTTCGCCCCCGTCGCGACGATGACCGCAGCGGCTCGCACCATGCCGTTCGAGCCGGTCGTGAGCGTGAACGGCCGTTGGCCGAGGTCGACCTTGCGCACGTTGTCGTCGAGGAACCGACTGCCAAACTTGGCTGCCTGGACGCGGAACTTCTCGATGAGCTCGGGCCCCTGGATCCCCTCGGGAAAGCCGGGGTAGTTCTCGACCTCGCTCGTGAGCGTGAGCTGCCCGCCCGCCGGCACCCCTGTGATGACGAGGGGTTCGAGGTTCGCCCGCGCGGCGTAGAGGGCGGCGGTCAAGCCCGCCGGCCCGGAACCGATGATCGCGAGGCGCACATCGTGGGCGGGGGCGTCGGTCACGACCTTCCTAGGT
>JBOGRR010000087.1:0-4769 GCA_050749765.1 Thermoplasmata archaeon
GGATACCGCGGCATCCCATAGAGGTCGACGGGGCCGGAAAAAGGGCGGCGGTTACAGTGGAAACGTCAGCCGGAGGGCGGCGAGGGGCCCCTTAACTTATCGGCAATGAAATCACCCCTGACTCCGGCCCTTGGGGTCAGTACGCCAGTGCGCCCGCTCGAGGTAAAGAGCGGTTGCCCGGATGTTGAACCCGTGGCCTCACCTCACGGACGGCGCGCAGGACCATGTCCGTATTCCAGTCCTCCCGCGAACCCGAGCGGCCGACGGAGTGTGTTCCGCGCCTATTGGGAGTCGCGAAGACTCAGGAGACGATCCGACCGAGAGTCATGTTGGACGTGGCTTTGATGGCGCCGGACGCTCCGCTCGAATTGACGACCTGGCTCCGCTATCTCAACGTCTCTGCCAAGGTTCGACCTCTCTCATGGCGGGTCAACGGATGGGCCCGGTGGGCTCTCTGCCCGTTGAAGCTCCTAAGACCTCGCAGGCGTTCCGACACGGTCCGCGCGCGACGAACGGCGCAGTTCCTCCGCACCGCAAGCCGACGATCGCGGCGCGCGCCCAATAACCTCCTACTCGATTTGCATAGTGGACCGGGCGGGATGGCCGGCTCCTCGGATTCGGAGCCGCTATCTCCACCCCCCGAAACTCGACCGAACTCACTTTGCCGCGTCTATCGTTCCATGCTCTGCGAGAGGGTAGGCACCAGCGTTGTGCTTGTAGACGCGCACACCCACGAATCCCTTCGCGTGCAATTTGGCGACAAGTTCGTCGGGGCGGCCGAGGTGTCGGCCGTCGACGGTCGCGGTGTACTCGAGACGCACCCGCTCGAACCGGTCGATCTCCGGGGAGTCTATCAGGGAGAACTCCACTCCCTTCACATCTAGGTGGAGCAGGAAGGGCGAGGCATTCGAGTACCTGCTGAGGAGAGTTCGCAGGCTCATACTTGGCACGGTCTCGACCTCGCCTTGGCCAAAGATCGAGCCTCCACCGGCATGTCGCGTGGCAAAGGCGACCTCTCCGTCGATCCCCAGCGCACTGTGAACGAGCGTGATCCTTGGCGCGAGCCCTGGATTCAGAGCGACGTTTCGCTCAGCCCATCGATAGCGCTCCAAATCCGGCTCGAGCGTTACCACGCGGAAGCCGTACGCTGCGTAATAGAGCGCGGTGTCACCGACGAATCCACCGGCGTCCACGACGAGGCGGTCCCGCCCGTGAAAGTCGGCGAAGTGGATCTCGCGTACGAAGGTCTCGAGAAAGATCAGCTCGTGAAAACTGTCGACCCACAGCGAGATCCCCTGGGGAGTGATCATCACGCCCGCACCCGCGTCGAGCTTCCATCCGAAGCCGCGAGCCTCGGCCGCGTTGAAGAGGAATCCTTCTGCGAGTGCGAACTTAAGCAGCTGGAATCGAGCCCGCTTGTTGGTGGCATCGAACCCCAACCGGGTCCCGCCGGGGAACCGAAGTGTCCCGCGCGCTCGGAGTGCTTGTCGGAGGTTGTACCACTTGTCGGCTCGATATCGCGGTTCGGTTACGCTACGATACGCGCTCCAGATATCCCGGAAGTGGAGCAACACCTTGTCGGGCAAATCTATCTCCCGCGTGATGAGGACCGAGTGCCCGCGCCGACCTTCACTGTACCTCCGCCGGGAGGCTGGATCGTCATATGTCTGGTCACTCGATCACCGGCTCACTACCTTAAGGACTTGGCCCCGAGCTCTGCCGTGGGAGCGTCCGCATACGCCGGCGGGGGCTGTCGCGAAGGCACTCGACTCACCGGATCGAGCCTACAGAGTCGAGGTATTCGGCGCAAACAACACCGGGGGAAGGCCGATCGCCCTTCGAAATAGGTTGATCGACTCCGGTGAAAATCCTTGGAAGTGATTGTTGAAGTACGCAAAGCCGTTGCCCACACTGACGAGTGCGTCACTCATTCGTTTAGCCCATAGAGCGATTTCTGCGTCTCGATCAACGCGAATCTCGCCGTGGACCTCGTCCGGTACCGTTGTGTGATCGCCGATGAAACGCAGATAGACGAAATCCGTCGTGCGCTCGGCCGGAACATCGACGTACGTCAGATAGGACCAGGTCAGCGCGATGCGCCGGCGGGCGAGCTGGTCTCGTAGCCAGGACCAGGTCGGCTCTTCGAACCACTCCTTCACCCGGACCTCTACCGAGTACCGGATGGACGGATCGAGCCGATCGAGGAGGCGCTCGAGGAACCCTTGCGCGACGCGAGGCTTCGCCCAAGGAGAAAATTGCAGCAGGACCGGTCCGAGTTTGGGGCCGAGCTCGCATGCGTTCGCGAGGAACTGGTCGACGAGATCGCGGTCGCTCGGCTCCTTCGGATCGAGCAGATCCCGCGGAAACTTGACCGCGAATGTGAACTTCGGGGGAGTGATCGAGGCCCAACGGCGGAACACCGACGGACCCGGATCCCGGTAGTAGGTCGAGTCTACCTCGACGGTGTCGTAGAGTTTGGCGTAGTAGCTCAGCCGATCTCGATCTGGGATTCGAGGCGGATAGAAGCGACCGGACCACGCCGGTGAAGTCCACGAAGATGCGCCGATCCGCGCGTTCCCACTCATAGCGGACGGGGCCTCACCCGTAGGCTCCTGTCCGCGAGCGCTCGGGGGTAGAAGGGGGCATAAGAAGGGGACAACGGAAACCCTGGGCCGCGGAGCGGATCGCGCTCTCCCTCAGCGCATCCACCCGGACGGTCGACGGTCCGCTCGGTAGCACCATTGCGAGGGAGTGACTCCCGGGTCGGCGTCGCGCTGGTCGCCGACCGGCCCACATCAGCCTCCGGCCAAGGTCGACGACGCCCAGCGATCTCAACCCCTTGGGCGTCAACCGCCGCGCCATCGTAAGCGACGTCGGCTCCTCCTCCGGGAGCCCATCAACTCTCTCGAAGGCGCGGCTCGCGTGGCTGGTGTCATCGCTTCGGGGGTAGGTCCCGGCGCTCGTGCAGCTCTCTGCAACGGCCCGCTCCTCTCCCGGGATGATCGACATCGTAGGATTTTGGGCTCTCGCCGTGTCGACTTCCGTTCGTCCGGAAAGATAGATCGTGGCGAACAGTGTCGTTCGTCGACGGGCTCGCGCATCCGCCAATCCGCTCCCTAGTCCCCCCGGCAGATTTGAAGCTCACGTGGCACCGTCACCCGGGAGCATCTGGACCGATGAGATCGTGCCTCGGCGCGACCAGGGGATCTACTACCGAGAAGAGACCGGGTCGCTATAATCAGGCCGCCCTTCCTCGAGTTCGATGCCCTCAGGTAACTCCGGTCCCGCGGGACACGCCGTGGAGGGGAGAACGACCTGGGGCGCGGCGGCGTGGCTCGTCGGAACCGTGCAATTTCTGATCGCGATGGGAGTCACCCAGGCCGGTTGGACCGCGGGCACGTACAGCCTGACGCAGAATTATATCAGCGATCTCGGCGCCACGAAGTGCGGTCTTTTCGGGGGGCTCATGGTCTGTTCCCCCGTGGCATGTGGTGTTCAACGTCTCGATCATCGTCCTCGGCCTCTGCCTTATCGCGGGAGCGGTCCTCCTCCGGCCCGCTCCTCCTAGGGGGCACGACCGGGACGTGGCAATGGTCCTCCTGGTCTTCGGGGGAATCGGGGCGATCGGCGTGGGGCTCTTCCCCGAGGATGTGAACCTCACGCTCCATTCCGTTTCTGCCGCGCTCGCCTTTGCCGGGTCGAACGTCGCTCTGATCCTCTTGGGGTCCGCCTGGATGCGAACCCGTTCTTCACGGGGATACGGAGTCTACTCCGTCGCCTCGGGCGCGCTCGGACTCATCGCACTCGGGCTTTTCGGTGCAAAGTTCTACGGGCCGCTCGGGGTCGGGGGAATGGAGCGCCTGATCATCGCGCCGGTTTTGCTCTGGGCGGTCGTGGTCTCCATGTGGTTGATCTCCTCGAGACGCGATCAGCTGGCCCCCGGCTCAGCGACCTGGTCCGGACCGGCGATGGAGTGAGTGCTGACGCTCGGAAGATCGTCGGCGGATGCAGCGCCGGCCGCCCGCGGTCGCCGGTCTCCGCCAAGGCACGGTGGCCACCACCGAGCGCTAGAATTATTCCGAAGGAGCGTCCTTACCGATTACCGATGTCGGAAGCCTTTCGCTCGTCCGTCTACTGGGGCGTAGGGTTTCTCGTCGCGGGTGCACTTCTCTTCGTGATGCTCGCCACCGACTCCAACCTGGCCCACGGGTTTGTGGGCCTCGACCGGTACATCGTGGGGTCGTACTTCATCGAATGGTATGCGGTCTTCGCCCTCGCGATGGCAGCGTTCGTTGGCGGAGCGCTTCTCATCGCGACACGGTCGAGGGCCGTCTTTAAGGCGGGCGTGGTCGGCGCCGGTCTCGCGGTCGCGGTCCTGCTCGGGGCGATTCTCACCTACCCCCTGGTCGGATTCGACTCTGCCTCGGGGTTCGCCGCCTATCTCTTCGGACTGAGCTACCGAGGACCGGGTGACACCTTCGGACCGCACATCGTCTACCTCTACGATCTTACCCTCGGGGCCTTCAGCGCGATCTTTGCGACGGGGCTCGTCATGCTCGGCTGGGCTCGCGCGGGCGAGCTCCCTGCTTCTCGAGAAGTCGGGAGCGGCTCCCTATCTTGAACCCGAGAGAGACTCGGCGCCCCTGCTCTGTTGAACGAATAACTCGGTAAGGTATAGGGAGACTCAGTTGTCCCGATTCAGCGGCGGGTCACCCCCTCCGTGAGGCGCTCCCCGTACTCCCGAAGCTCGTCCTACGCCCAGATCCGCT